>NZ_CP150660.1:1742345-2066314 GCF_038023995.1 Polaribacter atrinae | reverse complement strand
TTTTTACCAATTACAGGTTTTATTATTTGATGGAAAAAAATCAGAAAAAATAATGTGTAATATCATTTATTCTTGACTTTAATTACTTTTAAAATAGGTGTTAAAATGTAGATTTAAAGAATGTGATTTCTTTAAGAAAAGGTGTTATATCAATTTTGAAGAAATTATTTTGACTCCCATATCAATCATATCTTCTTTAATTTTCTTAAAACTTTTTTTATCTAGTGCTTCGGAAGCGTCTTCAATAAAAAAGCAATTAAAACCCTCTTTAACAGCATCTCGGATGGAATAGTAAACACAAATATCAGCAGCTAATCCACATATAAAAAGTTCGGTAGTCCCTTTTTCTTTTAAATATCCAGCTAATCCTGTAGATTTTAGGTGTCCATTATCATAAAAGGCACTATAGCTATCAATCTCCTTATCTGTACCTTTTCTAAAAATAGTTTCACATTGTAATGTGTTTAGCTTAGGATGTAATTCCGCTCCTTTAGTGCCTTGTACACAGTGATTTGGCCATAAGGTTTGCGAAATTCCATTAATTTCAATTTCATCAAAAGGAGATGCTCCCTTATGGTTGGAAGCAAAACTGATATGGTCCTCCGGATGCCAATCTTGCGTAGCAATTACCAAATCAAATTTATGCTGTATCTCATTAATAATTGAAACTATTTTATCTCCATTAGGAACAGGAAGCGCTCCATCTGGCATAAAATCGTTTTGTACATCTATTATAAGAAGTGTTTTCATAAATCGTTTTTTATTTAAAATTTAGATATAATAATGCTAAAAATGATAAACTTAAGAGGGTTTAGTTTAGAATTTATGTTCATTAACTAATTTATCGCGTTCTTGTTTTAGTTTTAAACTCAATCCTATTTTGTAAATATGCGGATTTTGAAAACGCTTGTATTCATTTGGAAGTTGTGCTAAACGAGATTGAGAATATTTAGCAACTTCAGAAACAGATCTAGAAGGGACTATTTTTTTTCCATTTTCCATAACTTTTTCAAGTAGAGGTTCTTGTTTAAAACCTTCTAAATCTAAACTTTTTGTACTGTCAAAAGGGTGTTCTATTTTATTTACTTCTCCTTCTGTATATAATACTACAGCGTCTGTACCATAAAACATACCTTTATCATCTAACATTCTAAAAACTTGTTTTTTGTATGGTAATGATACTTTTATGATGTTTTCAGAAAGCTTAATTCTTGGTTCTTTATTGTATTCTGATAATTTATAAACACCATCCATGGCAGCATCCGGATTTCCTGTAACTAAATTGGTTCCAACACCAAAAATATCAATAGGTGCTTCTTGCTCTTTAAGACTTTTTATAACATATTCATCCAATTGATTAGAGGCTACAATTTTTACATAATCTAAACCGGATTTGTCTAAAATTGCTCTCGTTTTTTTAGATAAATATGCCAAATCTCCACTGTCTAAACGAACTCCAAGTAGTTTTTCTCCTCTAGCTTCCATTTCTTTGGCGACCGTAATTGCTTTTGGTAAGCCACTTTTTAAAGTGTTGTAGGTATCTATTAAAAGAACACATCCTTTTGGTCGTATGCTTGCAAAATCTCTAAATGCTTGTATTTCATCTTTATAACTTTGTATGAATGAGTGCGCCATTGTACCTGTAGACGGAATATTATAATCTTTAGCAGCAGCCACATTACTTGTGCTATCAAAACCACCAATTATAGCGGCTCTAGATGCATAATATCCTCCAGTAGCATGGGCACGACGTAAGCCCATATCTAATAAAACTTCTTCTTTTGCACTATATCTAATTCTACTTGCTTTGGTTGCTATTAAAGTCTGAAAATTAAGAATGTTTAGTAGAAAAGTTTCTATAATCTGTGCTTCAATAATATTAGCTTCTACCTGTAAAATCGGGCGATTAGGAAAAACAACATCTCCTTCTTTACTTGAAAAAATAGTTCCTTTAAAACTAAAATTCGTCAAGTATTCTAAAAAATCATCCTGAAAACCATGTTGTTTTAAATATGCAATATCGGAAGCTGAGAATTTAAAAGTTTCTAAAATATCTAGTACATCTTCTAATCCTGCAAAAATAGAATAACCACCATTAAAAGGGTTGTGACGGTAATAATAATCAAAGACAGCGTGTCCATCTGGTTTTGTCTTAAAATAGACTTCTGCCATAGTAAGTTGATAAAGGTCTGTATAAGATGCTGTAATATTCATGCCATTTTAGTTTTAGAATTGTGAAGGTATTTAAAAATAAATAATTTATTCATTTATTTTAAACATTATCATAACATCAAATAGTTTCTTTTTTTATTTTAGAATTCAGTTTATTATGTCAAAACATAAAAGATTAAAATAAATTTCCCCCTCCAAACCTACAATTATTCTTTTCTAGGTAACTTATGTTACTTACTAGAGAAATTGTCTAATGTATTTTTGTGCCAGATAATTAAAGAATAAATGAAAAACACAATAAATATATTTTTATTTCTCTTGTTTTTAGGTGGTTTACCTTTTCAAGCACAGAAATTAAAACCAATTTCAAAAACAGAAGTTTTACAGAAAGTCTCTGAAGAGAATACTACTATTAAAATTTCTGAGCAAGAATTTAATGCAGCCAAAGCAGATTATAGACAGACTAATGCTGTGTTTTTACCAAATATTACAGCAAGTCATACTGCAATAGCAACTACAAACCCATTAATGGCTTTTGGTTCTAAATTAAATCAGGAAATTTTAACGCAAAACGATTTTAATCCAGCTGTGTTAAACGATCCTTCACAAATAGAAAACTACGCTACAAAATTCGAAATTAAACAACCATTAATCAATTTTGATGGTATGTACCAGCGCAAAGCAGCCAAGTCTAAAATGGAAGCGATGTCTTTAAAAACAGAACGAACACAAGATTATTTAGTGTTTGAGGTAGACAAAGCCTATATGCAATTACAATTAGCTTATAAGGCAGTTACGGTTTTAGAAAAAGCATTAGAAGCTGCAAATGCAAATAAAAAATTAGCAGACAATAGCTTTAAACAAGGCTATTTACAACGGGCAGATGTGTTGAATGTTGAGGTTAGAGTAACCGAAGTTCAGAACCAATTGCAAATGGCGCAAAGTAATGTGCAAAACGCATCTAATTATTTATCTTTTTTAATGAATGATGACATGTATGTTGTTTATACGCCAACAGATGAATTATCCGTTTCAAATTTTAGAACTGATGATAAAATAATTTCAGAAAACCGCTCAGATATTAAAGCGATGCAATTGGCAACAAAGGCTTATGAAGCTATGAATAAAGCGGATAAAATGGCTTTTTTGCCTAGGTTAAATGCTTTTGCAAGTTATGAATTGCATGACAATAAGGTTTTTAGAGCTGGTGCAAATGGCTATTTATTTGGAGCACAATTAAGTTGGGATATTTTTCAGGGTTCTAAACGTTTTGGAAAAGTACAAAAGAGTAAAGCTGAATTTGAACAATCTAAATTAGAATACAATCAATATGTTTCTAAAAATAATTTAGAATTAAATAAAGCAAAACGTGCTTTTTTAGATGCTGAAAATAAATTAAAACTAACCTCTTTAGCACTAGAACAATCAGAAGAATCTTTAAGAATTAGAACTAACAGATTTAAAGAAGGTTTAGAAAAAACATCCGATTTATTAATTGCCGAAACAAAATACGCACAAAAGCAATTAGAATATTATCAGACCATATTTGAATACAATTATTCACAAGCTTATTTAAAATTTTTAACGAAAGAGTAAAATAGAATCAAGACAAATACTCGTGCATTCGAGACTTTAAAATTAATAAAATGAAAAAATACTTATACCTATTCACTTTTACCTCAGTATTACTGTTTTTAACAAGTTGTACAAGCGAAGACAAAAAAACAGTAACCGATACTACACCCGCAATTGCTGTGAAAGTAAGTCAGGTTGTAGCTAGTGGAAATAGTCCGTTTTTATCTGTAAGCGGAAAAATTCAAGCATCAAATAGTGCTGATTTAAGTACTAGAATGATGGGCTATGTAGATAAAGTACACGTTAATGTTGGAGATAAAGTACGTAAAGGACAAATATTAGTGTCTATAAACAATAGTGACTTACAAGCTAAAAGAGCACAAGTAAACGCAGGAATTACTCAAGCGACTGTTGGTTTTAATAATGCACAAAAGGATTATAATAGATTCAAAAATTTGTTTGCAAATGCTTGTGCGTCTCAAAAAGAAATGGATGATATGACTGCTAATTTTAAAATGGCAAAAGCACAATTAGAATCGGCCAAACAAATGAAAAATGAGATTAACGCACAATTTGCTTATAGTAATATTACAGCGCCTTTTAGCGGAACAGTAACTAGTAAAAATGTAGAAGCTGGTAATATGGCAAATCCTGGTGTTCCATTGATTAGTATAGAAACACCTGGAAATTTTGAAGTGATGGCAATGGTTCCGGAAACAGAAATTTCTGAAATTAAAAAAGGAGCTTCTGTTGATGTGATTGTAAAGTCAATGAACAAAACGGTAAAAGGAAAAGTTACTGAAGTAAGTACATCTGCCAAAAATTCTGGAGGACAATATTTAGTAAAAATAGATTTAGAGAAAACGGACGTGAATATTTTATCAGGCATGTTTACAACGGTTCAATTTCCTGTAGAGCGAAAACCAACCTCATCTATGGTTTTAATACCTAAAGATGCTATTGTAACTAATGGGCAATTATCTGGTGTCTATACCGTAAGCCAAAGCAATACCGCATTATTACGTTGGTTGCGTTTAGGTAGAACTTTTGGAGATCAAGTAGAAGTATTATCTGGTTTAAATGCAGACGAAGCATACATTGTTTCTGGTGAAGGAAAACTGTTTAATGGTGCAAAAATTACAATTCAATAACTAATAAGTTGCGTTAAGGATAGAAACGACATCCTTTTTTACTTAATAAATAAGCTGTCATTACGAGGAGTGCAACGACGTGGTAATCTCCCAATCGATTAAGAGATTGCCACAGCAAATAAAAAATGTACTTAGTAAGGACAAGTAAAAAAGATACAGTGTATAGCCTGTTAAAACGCCCAAAAAATAAAAATCACCTCCTTTGAGGTTGTAATAAAAATAATAATTATGAAAGAAGGTATCGCAGGAAAAATTGCCAAAGTCTTTATGCAATCTAAATTAACAGTATTGTTAATGATTGTATTTATGGTAATTGGTGTGTATAGTTCGTACTTGATTCCGCGTGAAGAAGAGCCACAAATAGACGTGCCAATGGCAGATATTTTTGTTGGATATCCTGGAGCAAGTCCTACAGAAGTAGAGTCGCGTGTGATTAAGCCATTAGAGCAATTAATTTCGAATATTAAAGGTGTAGAATATGTGTATTCTACGTCTATGAAGGAGCAAGGTATGGTTATTGTACAGTTTTATGTAGGTGAAGATATTGAGCGTTCTTTTGTAAAATTATACAATGAAATTAACAAACACATGGACCAAATGCCTGCAGGTGTTACGTTTCCGTTGGTGAAAACGCGTGCTATTGATGATGTGCCAATGTTGGGCTTAACGCTGTGGAGTGAGCATTATGACGATTTTCAATTAAGTCAGATGGCGCAGGAGTTAGAGTCTGAAATTAAAAAGGTAAACGATGTTGCTATTACCCATAAAATTGGAGGTAGAGAGCGTCAATTGCGTGTGGTTTTAGATAAAGACAAATTAGCTGCAAGCGGATTGGATTTCTTGTCGGTCTCTGAAATGATTAAGGCAAATAATAGCCAATTAAGTGCTGGTAGTTTTGATAAAAATGACACAGAATTTTTAATAAATACTGGTAAATTTTTAGAAACTGTTACAGATGTAGAAAATTTGGTGGTTGGTGTGCAACAAAATCAGCCTATTTATTTAAAGCAAATTGCAAATATTATTGACGGACCAGAAGTTCCACAAAATTATGTGAGTTTAGGTTTTGGGAAAGGAAGTGTAAAATCTTCGGAATATAAATCAGATTATCCAGCTGTAACTATTTCTGTTGCGAAACGAAAAGGTGCAGATGCAATGAAAATATCTGAAGTTATTATTGATAAAGTAGACCATTTACGTGCAACTTTAATTCCGGATGATGTACACGTAGAAATTACCAGAAATTATGGAGAAACAGCTTCTGATAAAGTATCGGAATTGTTGTTACACCTTATGGGATCTATCATTGCAGTAACATTAGTTGTAATGTTGGCAATGGGTTGGCGTGGTGGATTGGTGGTGTTTTTGTCCGTTCCAATTACATTTGCATTAACGTTGTTGAGCTACTATTTAATGGATTATACCTTAAATAGAATTACATTATTCGCTTTGGTTTTTGTAACGGGTATTGTGGTGGATGACTCCATTATTATTGCAGAAAATATGCATCGACATTTTAAAATGAAACGCTTGCCTTTTAAACAAGCTGCTTTGTATGCAATTAATGAAGTTGGAAACCCCACAATTTTGGCAACATTTACTGTAATTGCGTCGGTTTTACCAATGGCTTTTGTGTCAGGATTAATGGGGCCTTATATGGCACCAATGCCAATAGGAGCATCTATTGCAATGATTTTGTCTTTGTTTGTTGCCTTAACAGTTACACCTTATTTAGGGTTGATTTTCTTGAGAGAAAAAGATAAAAAAGGACAACCAGAAAAATTGGAGAAATCCTTAGAAGAAACTTTAATTTATAGGATTTACAACAAGTTTGAAGGTCCATTATTAGAAAGTAAAACAAAACGTTGGGTGTTTTTAGGAGGAACATTTTTAGTGTTAATGGCAACAATGGTGTTGTTTTTTACCAATTCTGTTGCGGTAAAAATGTTGCCTTTTGATAACAAAAATGAGTTTCAAGTGGTAATTGATATGCCAGAAGGTACAACGCTAGAAAGAACCGGGGTTGTAGCGCAAGAAATTTCTCAATATTTAGCTACCCGACCAGAAGTGGTAAATTATCAGAATTACGTGGGTACTTCTGCACCCATTACTTTTAACGGTTTGGTACGTCATTACGATTTACGTGGTGGATCTAATATGGCAGATATTCAAGTGAATTTAATTGATAAAGGCGAGCGAAGTATTCAAAGTCATGGAATTGCAAAATTAATGCGTGCAGATATTCAGAAAATTGGAGTAAAGTATAATGCGAATGTAAAGTTGGTAGAAGTACCACCAGGACCACCAGTATTATCTACAATAGTTGCAGAGGTTTACGGGCCAGATTATAATGAGCAGATTAAGATTGCCAATAGCGTTCAAAATATCTTAAAAAATACTGCCGATGTGGTGGATATCGATTGGATGGTAGAAGATGATCAAACAGAATATCAGTTTGAAATTAATAAAGAAAAAGCAATGTTATATGGAGTTGCACCACAGCAAATTGCATATACAATGAATCTGGCTTTATCTAACCGTGCAATTACAAATTTATATGATGAAGATGCGGTGAATCAAGTTGGTTTGGTATTGACTTTAGATGAAAAAGAAAAGTCTACGATTTCTGATATTTCTCAATTAAAAGTAAAATCGAAACAAGGTAATTTAATTCCTATTGCAGATTTAGTGACAATTACAGAAACGATAGCTGCAAAAAGCATTTATAGAAAGAATCAAAAAAGAGTTGTTTATGTTTTAGCAGATATGGCAGGGGAATTAGAAAGTCCGGCGTATGCTATTCTAGGGATGGAAGAAAAGTTAAAAGAAATTTCGTTGCCAAAAGGATACCAATTAAACGAAATGTATTTAGGTCAGCCAGATTTTGAAGACAATTATACTGTAAAATGGGATGGAGAATGGCAAATTACCTTAGAGGTTTTTAGAGATTTAGGAATTGCTTTTTTAGGAGCATTAATTTTAATTTATATTTTAATTGTTGGCTGGTTTCAAAACTTTAAAGCCCCAATTGTAATGATGGTTGCAGTACCCTTATCATTAATAGGAATTATTTTAGGACACTGGGTTATGGGAGCATTTTTTACAGCTACCTCATTTATTGGCATGATTGCTTTGGCAGGAATTATGGTACGAAACTCGGTGTTACTTATTGATTTTATCAATTTAAGAACAGCGGAAGGTATTCCTTTAAAACAAGCTTGTATAGAAGCAGGAGCAGTGCGTACAACCCCAATTTTATTAACTGCAGGTACGGTAGTTATTGGAGCCTTTGTAATTCTGTTTGATCCAATTTTTCAAGGATTAGCAATCTCATTAATGGGAGGAACTATTGTTTCTACAGTATTAACGTTGTTGGTTGTGCCGTTGGTGTATTATATGATAGAGAAGAAAAATTATAAATAATATGTCTGGTCTAGCGCAGTGGAGACCTTTGTATAGAATTATAAACAGTTCTCAATTGCGCTAGAACGGACATAAAAATAAAAAATTATGAAATTAGTATTAGTTACAGCCGTTGAAGAATTTCAAAAAGAAGTTTTAAAAATCTTCAAAAAAGCAAATATTAAAAATTTTAGTAGTTCTGATATTGATGGGTATAAAAATTCACCTGAATTATTAATGGCTTCTAGTTGGTTTTCTGGTGAAAAAAGTGGCAATGAATCTAGAATGTTTTTCTCTTTTACAGAAAAAGAAAAGATTGATGATTTATTTAAACTAATGGAAGAATTTAATAAAGAATTAAAGACAAACAATCCTTTAAAAGCGATTGTTTTACCAATAGAAAGATTTATATAAACTTAAAAAAAGAGTAAAAATGTTAAATAAATATTTTAGAGTTATTGTAGGGTTTATGGTGTTGTTAACTATTTTTTTAACCTACTATGTAAATATAAATTGGTTGTGGTTTGGTGTATTTATTGGCGTGAATTTAATTCAGTCTGCATTTACAAAATGGTGTTTGTTAGAAGTTATTTTGATAAAATTAGGTGTTAAAAAATAGACCTGTTATAGGGGGATTTTACTTCTAAATAATAAAAGTAAATGCGAAAAATGGATCTAAGATGTTTATACACCATATCAGTCATTTTTTAAATTATAAGAGTTAAAATAGGACTTATAACAATGTTAATTTTGGTTAGTATAATAATAAAACCAAAAAATTATGAGAATTAGACCATATTTATCATTTGACGGAAATTGTCAACAAGCAGCAAACTTTTATACTTCAATTTTTGGAGGAAAAATTATAGAAAAAACAACTTACAAAGAATCAAAAATTGATATTCCGGATCATTATTTAGAAAAAATTCAACATTTAGAGATAAAATCTAAAAACTTTCATATCATGATGTATGATGCTTCTCCAGATACACCTCTAACAAGTGGAAGCAATATTCATTTAGCAGTTGATTTTGATTCAGAAAAAGAGCTAAAAGAAGTTTTTGATCAATTAAGTAGCTCTGGTATTGTACACACACCATTACAAGAAACCTCTTGGAACGCTATTTATGGTAGATGTACTGATAAATACAACATCGATTGGATGTTAAATTATAAAGCTTAAAAAACAGAAAGCTATCTAGAAATTATTTTAGATAGCTTTTTTTTGTAGACTAAATTATTTGAAATTAAAGATTGTAGATTATTATTCTACAATCTTTTTAGGTTGTTCTAGAAGATATTTTTTTGAATACGCTCTTGTAAAATGTGCTCCGTAAAATAAAATTAAACTGGTGTAAGAAACCCATAGCATTATTAAAATTATAGAACCAGCGGCACCATAAGTAGAACCTGGTTCTAGTTCGCTAAAGTAAATTGCAAGTAAATATTTACCAACAACAAATAGAATAGAGGTTAACAAAGCACCAATTCTAACAGCTCTCCATGGTACATTTGCATTTGGTAAAATCTTAAACATTGCTGCAAAAACAAAATAAATAGAAGCTAAGGAAATAAAAACATCCAAAGTAAAAATAGAATTCACTAAATCATTAGAAAAAATATTTTTTAAATTTTCGCCAAAAGTGCTTAAAAGAGAAGTTAAGACGAGACTAATTAGTAGTAAGAAAACAATAATTAAGATAAAGCCAAAACTTTTTAATCTTACAAATACAGTTTCTAAAACACCATTTTTAAATCTAGGTTTTGCATTCCAAATGCTATCTAGAATATTTTGTATTTGAAAAAAGACTCCAGTAGAACCATATATTAAGGTTGCAATACCAATGATTGTTGTAAAAAAAGATGTTTTTTCACCACCATCATTCACCATCATTTGTTTTATGGTGTTTGCTGTTTCGGCACCAATTGCGTTAGATATTTCATTTAAAATTTGTCCTTCTACAATTTCTTTCCCCCAAATAGAGCCAACTAGGTTAAAAATAATTATGATAAGCGCAGGTAAAGATAGTATTGCATAATAAGCAATAATTGCAGCTTTATTAAAAGGATCATCATTAAACCAAGATTTTGCACTTGTTATTAATAATTCGGGTAAATGTGTTAGTCTGAATTTAATTTTATCTTTTTTATTTGTCATACAAAGCAAAAATACACATTGAAAAAGAACTTACATATTTATTTTTCAATGTGTATTTTTAGTGTCATAGTTATTGCGAACCTTTTTGGTTGATAAAAATTAGAATCTATCCTCTATATCTTGGTCTATTTCTAGGTTCAAATTTTTTGCCTTCTCCACCTAAACTATTAAATTTCCAAGTAAAAGTTAACATGGCATATTGTTTTAGTACGGTACTAGAAGAATCTTGAATGTAATCTTCTGTAGCAACCCTTCTTGCATTGCTATTTTGATTTAAAATATCATATATCTTTATTCCAACTGCTCCTTGGTCTTTTAAAATTGAATAACGTAAAGTGGTATTCCAGAACCAAGCACTTTTTTGAAATCCATCTGCAATATTTGGGTTGTAATTAAACTTAGCATCATTTCTCCATTCTAATTTTTTAGGTAGAAAGGTAGAGGTGCTTATTAAAACATCATGACTTGTAAAATTTTTGTCACTAAAACTGTCTATATCATAGGTGTTTTTATTAAAAGAAACTGAGTAAGAAGGTCTAATCTCAAACACATCATCCCACATAAAATCAAAACCAATTCTTGGTGAAATTGAGGTTGCTTTACTAGAATACTGTACTCCATTATTAAAGTTAATATTTTTATTATGATTTCCAAAAACTGTTAATTCTGATTTTAAACTACCAAAATCTTCCCATTTTTTTGTGATACTATAACTACCACCTCCTTGTATGCTATAAAAGCCATCTACGTTTGCGTAAGAAGTTTCTCTAATAAGTGTATTTGGTTCTATTATTGTATTTGCAACCACTCTATCATTTGTTATAGTAGCATTACCAAAAGCCCAAAAACCAGTTCTATCTTGCCAATTAAAATTAGAAACACCAAAACGAATACTATGTGTTTTAGTTGGGTCTAATTCTGGGTTACCCGTTATAATATTTAAAGGGTTAGACTCGTCTCTAAATGGTTGTAATTGAGATAATGATGGTGTACCGTTTCTAAAATTATACCTAAGTCTATAACTAGTTGTTCTATCTTTTCTATACCTTAAATTTAAACCATATTCTAGATTGTTAAATTCTCTTTCTAAATTGGTTTCTGGTCTTAGAAAATCGGTATTTTTTAAAGTTCTATTTAAGTAAGCTATGTCTGCAGAAGTAGACCATTTCTCGTTTCTGAAAGATAGCTTTGCACGAGGTTTTTTAACGTTATCTTGATACTCGAAATCTGTACTTAATAAATTACTGAAATCTGTGTAATCGTTTGTATTATCATCAAAATTAAACGTACTTCTCTTTTTTACCGTATTGGTGTTAGCGTATTGATAGCTAACATCAAAATATAAAAGTTTTGATAGTATTGGAAAACGATACGTAATCTCACTACCAATTTCTGTTTTATCTGTATTTCCATCAGAATATTGATCTCTAACTATTTCATTAGGATTGTCTCCATAAATTTTAGTTTGAGACTGTACCAAGTCTTCTGTTTCAGATTTATCTATATTTGCTGTCAACTCTACTCTTAAAAAGGCACCTCTACTACCAAACATTTTGGTTAAGTTTATCTCATTATCAAACTTTTTAATATTTGAATCTGCTATAGAAGTTGAGTTAGAATCATTGGTAAGTGTATTACTATTATTAAAGCTCTCTGAAATACTTGTATAAGTGTTTTTATTTAGATCTGCATTAAAATCAGATTCAATATCAATTCTAAAAGTACTGTCAATTTCAATTTCAAAATCTATACTTGCCTCATGGCTATCACTTTCGTTAAAAGAAGTGTTGTAAGAGTTGGTAGAAAAGCTTGTACCATCTGCTAAAAATGTTTCTCTGTTTAGGGTACTTTTATTGTCAGAATCACTTGTTTTATAGAAGTAATCACTAGAAATCTCAAACATTTTTCCAAAAGCATTTATGTAATTTAGTCCATAATTGTTAGAAGTAACAATACCTTGTCCACCTCCAAAACTTCTGTTATTTCCTCCAAATTGTAAACGTTGGTTTCCAAAGCTAAAACCAGGAGAATTTACATTGTTCCCACCTGCTAAAAGACCAATTCGTTCACTTCCTTTAAAACGAGTTGCCATACCTGCATATTCATATCTTCCGTCTGTACCAATTCCTGCAGCAGTTTTACCAAAATATCCTTTATTATTTTCTTTTTTAATAGTAAGATTTATTGTTTTATTTTCTCCATCAGAATCTTCACCAGCAAATGCCTGTGCATTTGTTTTTGTATCTGAAATTTGTATTTTTTCTATAATATCTTTGGTAAGATTTCTGGTTGTAATTGTTGGGTCATTCCCGAAGAATGGTTTACCATTTACAAGTATTTTATTTACTGATTTTCCGTTTACAGTAATTCCTCCTTCATCATCTACTTCTACACCCGGTAGTTTTTTTAGTAAATCTTCTACATTTGCGTCCTTTTTAGTTTTAAAAGACTTTACATTAAACTCTACCGTATCTTTTTTAATAGTGATGGGAGCAGTAGATCTAATAACAACTGCATCTAATACGTTAGCAGGCTCTAAAATTAATTGACCAACGTTTTGATTTTTTGCACTTATTATTTTAGTGTAAGGTTTATAACCAATATATGACACTACTAATTTTATTTTGGTATCTGCTGTATTTCCTTCAACATTAAAGAATCCTTTAGAGTTTGAAATTGTATAAGCAATTATACTACTGTCTTTTAATCGTTCTGCATGTACTGTTGCAGATTCTAATAATTCATTGTCATCTAAGGATTTAATGGTTCCGGTAATTGTAAATTTTTTAGTTTGTGAATACGTAATACAGGTAAAAATTAGGCAAGTTAGTAAAAGAACTTTCTTCATTATTGTTGGTTGATTAAATGAGTTGTTAATTAGTGAAACTAAATTTCTAAGCAAAGGTTTAATTAAAGAATTAATAATTAGTTGCTTTTAACATAACTTTAGGATTTGTGAAGAGGTAAATTTTTACTTTTTTGATCAAATCTACTGGTAAACATCATAAATACCTATATTATACTGAGGTATGCAGGTTATTATGATAATTTTTTATTTTGTTATTCTTATTTATTCTAAATAAAGGTTATATTTGCCGAATAATTATTTAATTATGATTGTTTTTTATACTGAAAGTAAGCCTGTAGTTTCTATGTTAAATACATCCGTTTGTGATAGTGTTTGTTCTTCTAATTGCATAAAACCAAAAAGTAGCTGTTGCAATAAGTATAAAAAAAAGGGCATCAACTGTAAGCGATGCCCTAATATTTTGCTAAAAGCTTCTTAGCTTAAACCATTTATTACCCTTTTCTATATAAAGGGTCAGTACCAATTGTACCTATCAAACTTTCTAGGTATTCGTTAGAATTAACATGTTTATATTGTACTCTTAAGTTTTCTAAACGGTTATTAATATCCATTTCAGAAGCGATAGAAGTATTATACGGATTTGCAATAAAGTCTTCAGAATATTTTATTTTTGTAGAATGTAATATCTTTCTGCTGTTTTAGTGCTAATCTTTCTTTGTACCAATCGCTATTAACAGCATAATCTCTACTAAATAACTCACGTAATGCAGGATCACTAATGTCTTTTCCTTTATAACTTCCATACGCCATAATGTAATAGCACTTTTAAAGGCGGAATTGCAGCAGCAATACTACCATCTTCAAAATAGTTTAAAGCAACTTTTTGTTGTGTTTCTACAATATTTTTAATTCCGTCTACATAATCTTCTAAACCTTGTAATTCTGGTTTTAACATTCTTTCGCTAAAAACAGCTGTAGGTTCATCAAAAATTCTATTTAAACATCTATAAGAGAACGTTTTTGTAATTCTATAGCCTAATCTACTAGCAAGAATAGTTTCTCCTTCGTATTCAAAATCATTAATTTTTTCTAATGAACCATTTTCTATCAATTCTTTAGGATCTCTATCTTTTGGTTCTAATCTAGCCCAAATTTCAGGGATTAGTAAACTTACGTCATGATCTATTTTGTTCTCTGCACCTACGTAACCTGCCGCTGTGCTAAACCCGTTAGATTCTGTTAAAATATGAGATAACAACGCATTGTTTAAATCGGTAGTTGGAGTAAGCATGTTAAAAGGTGCTTTTGTTAAAGCGCCTTCAGTACCAGCACCTGTGGTGGATGGAGATTTACCTGTTAAACTACAGATAAAGTCCATAAATAATTCTGGTGCTTCTTGGTAATGAATTGGGTTGTAAACAGCCAAAGGTCTTATTCCTGCAGCTTTATCTACAGGATTATTTCTTCTACCAGTTAAAATGGTATTTACAACATGATGTACCGGTTCTTCTAAATTAATTTTTCTTACCAAACGAACACCAAGATCTGCCAAATAAGTAGCTTCTGTTTCTACAACATTTTTACAAGGCTCTAAATAACGAGGATTTTTGGTAGGTTCTCCGTTTACAATTCTGGTATGCGAAGGCACTGCAAAAAAGGCTTCTTTTTTATCACTTTTTACAATACTTTCAATAAAATCTTTAACAGGTTGCGTGTATTTATCAAAGTTGATGGTGTCTTCATATAAAGCAATGGCATCTTCTTTTTTTAGTAATTCGTAGTTGGTTAAAAAGCGTCCGTTTGTTACCAAATCTAATTCAGCAGCTTTATCATAACCTCTCACTACTGCTTCATCTGGTCTTTGAAAAAGATGGGCCTCACAATTGGTTAATAATTTTAAACTCTTATTTTTAAACTCTGGGTTTAAGTTTTTTAATTGATTTCTGGGTATGGTAATAGAAGCTGTAATGTCATCTTCTGTTTGTACTTTTTCTGAAGGAGAAAAATCTGAACGTAGTTTGTTTAACATCCAGTTTCCTTGTTCATTAAAACCAATACGAACATAACTACCTACAACGGGTGTGTTGTTGTATAATAAGCTGGTTCCTTTTTTTCCGTTGATAATTTCAACAGACATATAGTCTTTCCAATTTAAAGTTCCATGTGCTTGTCTGTATAACCTTTTTACAAACAGTACCAAAGAACGAATATGTACTGGGATTTCTTCTAAAAACTGGTTAAATTCATCAGAATTATGCTTGGAAGGAATTAATAATTTAACAGCAGAACTTAAGGTTCTTTTTTCACTTAAAAAAGATCTAGATATTGGTCTGTTAGGATCTTTAATTTTCCAACGATTAGAATATACATACTCTATAATTTCATCTGCTTTTTTAAAGTCTTCTTCTATATTATGGATGTTAAAAGTACTGTACGTAATGGCATTTTGCATAGGTTTAGAAATCTCAGACTTACCTCCGCCAGAAACGGTACATGGTTTATGGCAAAAAACACCTTCTGCAAATGTTTCTATAATTCTCCATAAATCGATTGACTTATGTTTTTCTAATTTTAATTTACTTCCAGTAGGATGAATGTATGTTTTGTAAGGAGACAAGGTTAATTTTTGCTCTTTACTATTATGCATCCAAGTAATACTATTGGTGTTTATGTATGCAAACTCTGGAATGTAAACAATGTTAGGATACTTTTTATCAACAGCATAGTTTTCTGGCTTTACGTCTATAGTGTCTCCTAAAAGTTGTTTTACGCCTTCAAAAGTATGTTTAGAGTTATAAAATTCTGACTGAACTTTGCCATCTACAGTGTCGCCCATAACTCTTCTAGCAAATGCAATTGCACCACCAGCATGCTCTTCTTCTACCAAACCAAAAAGGTTGGCAGAATAACTAATTTCTTTTTTAGAGTATCCGTAGTAGTTGTCCGCAATTAAAGTAACAACAACACCTCTATCATCTCTACACGTAACTTTAAATGCGCCACCTTCATTATAAAGTTCATTATCCTCTCTTTCCAGCACATTCCTTCTCTTCTTTGACGTTCTGTAGCATCATCAAAATGAGGTAAACCAACATCTTTCTTTTTTAACTCTTTTAATTGAGGAGCTAAAACAATACAACCGGTGTGCCCAGTCCAATGTTCTGTATCTAAAGCAGCATCATTTTGTGCTAAGTTGTGGTCTCCGGCATTGCCGAAAATAGACTCTACAAAATCTAAATTACTGACTAAGTTTCCTGGAACAAAAAAGCGAACTTCTAATGATTTTTCTGAAATTACTCCTTTAACTTCTGGACAAACTACAGGTCTTAAAAGAGATGAAACCATTACTTTGGCTTGGTTTTCTTGACTAGAAGTAAACGGAAGTGTTTTTAAATCACCCGAAGGATTAAAGCGGAATGTAATAAATGTGCAAAAGTTTCTTTGGGTACTTCTTTTTTATCTAAAGTTACAGGCAAGCTGCCTTCAACAATATGAAAAGTACCTTTTGTGGTTCTTTTATCGTTTAAAGGGTTGTTTAAGATACCTTGTTTTATTCTACTTGTAGTAACTAAATCGCTTTTAAATGAATCGCCATCCGGAGGCAAACTAATTTCTCTTGCTTGTCCTTTTTTTGATAAAACTAGGGTATTGTTTGGTATTACAATAGATTTATTAATAGATACATCTTTTAAATAATCATAAATAAAATCTTGTATTCTTGTATCTACGGGAGAAAGATGATTAGATAATAATCTTGATCTCTGCTGAATACTTTTAATAAGACTGCAGGTTAATTCTTCAAATTTAGGGTCTAAAAATTGAATAGAATTTTCTGGTTTGTCTTTAAAAGTAGGTTGCCCTAATGAAGCTAATTGTAAGTTGATAAACTGAATAATATCGTTTCTTGTTTCTTGCATGATGGTATTTTTAGACTCCTATAAAAATACCATAAAAATTTCATAGCTAAGTTGTTAAATACTTAGCTTTTAACGCTTGTTGAAAATAAATCGTTTTATCATTTTTTGTGTGAATTTCAACATTTGTTAAACGTTTAACTAAATGCGGAAAAACACTATTTAAAAGCACTTAAACCGGTTACGTCTAAACCTGTAATTAATAGGTGAATGTCATGCGTCCCTTCATAGGTAATTACACTTTCTAAGTTCATCATGTGGCGCATAATAGAATACTCACCAGTAATTCCCATTCCGCCTAACATTTGTCTTGCTTCTCTAGCAATTGTAATTGCCATATCTACATTATTTCGTTTTGCCATAGAAATCTGAGCAGAAGTTGCTTTGCCTTCATTTTTTAAAGTACCGAGTCTCCAAGCTAATAATTGTGCTTTGGTGATTTCTGTAATCATTTCAGCCAATTTTTTTTGTTGTAACTGAAACTGACCAATAGGCTTGCCAAATTGTTCACGCTCTTTACAGTAACGTAAAGCGGTGTCATAACAATCCATTGCAGCGCCAATTGCGCCCCAAGCAATTCCGAATCTTGCAGAATCTAAGCAACCTAAAGGTGCTCCTAATCCAGATTTATTTGGTAATAAGTTTTCTTTAGGCACTTTTACATTGTCAAAAATAAGTTCTCCGGTTGCAGAAGCACGTAAAGACCATTTGTTATGCGTTGTAGGTGTTGTAAAGCCTTCCATTCCGCGTTCTACAATTAAACCATGAATTCTACCTTCTTCATTTTTTGCCCAAACAACAGCTATCTGTGCAAAAGGCGCATTAGAAATCCACATTTTTGCCCCATTTAAAAGATAATGATCTCCCATGTCTTTAAATTTCGTTTCCATCCCTGAAGGATTAGAGCCGTGATTGGGTTCTGTTAATCCAAAACATCCCATCCATTCACCAGAAGCTAATTTTGGTAGGTATTTTTTACGTTGTGCTTCATTTCCATATTTAAAAATAGGATACATGACTAATGAAGATTGTACAGAAGCAGTGGAGCGAACGCCAGAATCTCCACGTTCTATTTCTTGCATAATCAATCCGTAAGAAATTTGATCTAAACCTGCTCCACCATATTCCTCTGGAATATAAGGACCAAAAGCACCAATTTCTGCCAAACCACTAATAATTTGAGTAGGAAATTTTGCTTTTTGAGCATATTCTTCTATAATAGGCGAAACATCTCGTTTTACCCATTTTCGAGCTGCATCTCTTATTAATTTATGTTCTTCCGTTAATAAATCATCTAGATTATAATAATCTGGCGCTTGATAAAGATCTTGTTTCATAAGTTTATATCTAAAAGTGGATTCGAATTTAATCTTATTTTTTGAACAATATGTGTGTTTTTAAACAAATATATTGATTATTGTTTAATATTGATATTTGTATTCAATGAAAATGAAACTTAAAAAAAGCAACAAATATGAAAGTTAAAGATACAAAATCTATAAAAAGTAGATGATTTCGATTAAGTTTGTATGCATGAAGCATACCTTAGGAAAAGAAGAGCGTTTAAAGAGTAAAAAGCTCATAGAAAAACTTTATGTAGAGAGAAACTCTGTGAAAGCGTATCCTCTTAGAATGATCTTTTTACAAACAGATCATACTTCAAAATACCCTGCACAAGTAGGAGTTTCTGTTCCGAAACGTAATTTTAAACTAGCTGTAGATAGAAATAGAATTAAGAGATTAATGCGAGAATCTTATCGTTTGCAAAAAGAAATTGTTTACAATAATATAGAGCAACCTTATGTTTTTATGATTTCGTATCTTGGGAAAGAAGAATGTACTTATGAGGAGATGTTCTTAAAAATGGAAAAATTACTAACTCGGTTTGTTAGTGAAGTAAATAATAAGAAAAATGATGAGGTTTAAGTTTTCGAAAAATACAATTCTTGTTCTTTTAGTAGGAACAATTTTTTTATCGTTTGCATTTAAATCGAAATTTTTTGAGGTTGCAAAACAAATAGAAATTTACAATACGTTATTTAAAGAGCTAAATATGTATTATGTAGATGAAATTAATCCTGCAGAATTAACGGATAAGGCTATTAAAAACACGCTTAAAGATTTAGATCCATACACCAATTTTTACAACGAACAAGATGTAGAAAATGCAAAAATAGTAAGAGAAGGGGAATATGGAGGTATTGGAGTTTCTGTTTATTATTTAAAACAAGGAATTCAGATTAAAGAAATTTTTAAGGGATATTCTGCGGATAAAGCAGGTTTGAAATCTGGAGATATTATTGTTGCTATTGATGGTCAATCTGTAAAAGATATGGAAAGTGAACAACTTTCTATGTTGATAAAAGGAACGCCAAATAGTACTTTTTCTGCAGTAATAGAAAGACAAGGAGAAAGTCTTCAGAAAGAAATAACGAGAGATAAAGTAGTTGTAAATCCGGTGCCTTTTTCTGAAATGATAGATGAAGAAACGGGTTATATTGTATTAACACGATTTAATGAAAAAGCTTCATCCGAAGTAAAGAAAGCTTATAGAAAGTTGCAGAAAGTAGGAATGAAAAAACTAGTTTTCGATTTAAGAGATAATCCTGGAGGCTCATTATTAGAATCTATAAATATCTCTAATTTCTTCTTGCCAAAGGGTAAGGTAATTGTTTCTACTAAAGCAAAAATTAAAAAATGGAGTAATATTTATAAAAGCACAAACAATCCTTTAGATTTAGAAATACCTCTTGTTGTTTTAGTAAACGGGCGCTCTGCTTCGGCATCAGAAATTGTAAGTGGTTCTTTGCAAGATTATGATAGAGCGGTAATTATGGGGCAACGTTCTTTTGGTAAAGGTTTGGTGCAGCGTTATAGAAAATTGACCTACGGTACGCAGTTAAAACTAACAATCTCTAAATATTATACGCCAAGTGGTCGATGTATTCAAGAATTAGATTACGCGAATAGAGATGAGAATGGAAAAGTTCCTAAGTTTTCTGATGCGGGTATCAATGAGTTTAAAACAGCAAACGGAAGAAAAGTCTATGATGGTGGTGGCGTTTTGCCAGATGTAGTGATTAAAACATCAGAAAAAACGGAAGCAACGGAGATGGTATTAAACTCTAAAGCTATTTTTAATTTTTCTGTAAATTATTATTATCAGCATCCATCCATAGAAAGTGCTATTAATTTTGAGTTTAAAGATGCAGATTTTAATAAATTCACCAATTATTTAAAGTCAGATACCACTTTTGTTACTAGGCAAGAAGCTTTGTTTAAAGAAGCTTATAAATCAATAACCGTCAATAATATTTCTAATGAATATGAGAGAATTGAAGAAAAGTTATTCCAGGATAAGATTGATAAAATAACCAAGAATAAAGATATCCTAAAAATAGTGCTTCAAGAAGAAATACTAAATAGATATTATTTTGATGAAGGAGTTTATAACCATAAAATAAAGAATGATTTGGTGATAAAGGAAGCCGTTAATTTGCTGAATGACGAACAAAAATATAAGCAAATTTTATCCACTAAATAATTTTATCTTTGAAAATTAAAATTGAAAATGACAAAAATAAATAAAACAGATAGAACAAGGGCTCATGAATCTACAAATGCTATAGAGAAATTATATATTTCTATGCGCCATTTATTTAGTAGAGGTTTTTACAAACCAATGGGTATTTCTGGAGAGACTTTACGTAAATCTTTGCTTTTATTGAGACCAGAAATTTATGGATCAATTGCAGAAGAAAGAATTGAGTTAAATGGGTTAATATATGTAATAGAAAGGCTTCCGAGAGGAATTGAAGAATGCCAGTTTATAAATTTAACTGCAGATGAAGGCTATAGTAGTTCTCATTTCGAAAGCATAATTCCGCCTAAAAGAAGAAGGAATTGTTATAGGATAGATAAAGACCAAATGAATATAGAAATTACACGTGGTCGTTCTGAAATTTATGATATTCTTACCCATTTGACTTTTTTATTTATAGAATCTCATAAAATTCAAAAAAGAGTAACTATAAACGAAGGGACCGATTTTATTAGAGAATGGAAATATTTAGAAGATATTGTTATCTATAATAAAAAAATTACAGACCAAGAAAGAGAGGTTGCTACTGCTCATTTAAGTAATATTTTAGGAAGAACTTTTGAAGAAGTTGTAAGTATTCATAAAGCATTTGAAACATCAGAGAAAAAAGATCGTTTTTTTCATTTAATTTATTGGTTAGGTAAATTAGCTATTAACGAAGTTTTAGATAATAAGAAGAGAAAAGTTACTTTTAGCTCTGTTTTAATTGAAGAAATTGGACATCACATTTATGGTGATATTTGGGCAAATAATATTAAAAAAGTACTAAAAGAAAATAGTCTGCTAAAAAGACCAATTCATATTATTAGTGCCAACATGCACAGTGTATTAAATTCTATTTATGCCAAAGGTGCGCTACCAAAAGAAGCCGAAGAATATGAAGGTTTTGGGCTGTATCAGCTATTAAGTAATTCTGATAGTAAGCCTTTGCAAAAAGCGGTTAAAGAATATGCATCAGAAAATGGATTGATCTATATTAAAGATACTTCTGGTACAAATATTAACGTTCAAGTAATAGATACAGAAAAAATTAATTTTGAAGATTCTCCGTATGATAAAGTAAATTCTGTGAATAAAAAGCCCGTTATAATTGTAATGGATTATGCTTTTGGTGAACAAGCTTACGAAACGATGGATGAGCTATTAAAACCATATAAGAATAGTAAGAAAAAGAATCATTTAGATGTAAAATCTGTTTCTATAATGGGGAAAGCAGGTATTTTAGAAGGTGGTAAAGGAGATATAATGATTCCTACTGCACATATTTTTGAAGGTACTGCAGATAATTATCCGTTTAAAAATGAGTTGTCTAAAGAAGATTTAGAAGGTTTTGGCGTAGAAGTTTTTGATGGTTCTATGATTTCTGTTTTAGGAACTTCATTACAAAACAAAGACTTGTTACAGTTTTTCCATGACTCTACTTGGAATGTTATTGGTTTAGAGATGGAAGGTGCTCATTATCAGAAAGCAATACAATCTGCCTCTAAAATTAGAGGGAATATATCTAAAAACGTTAAAGTAAGATATGCCTATTATGCATCGGATAATCCGTTAGAAACAGGAGCAACACTAGCTTCTGGAGGTTTAGGAATGACTGGGGTTACACCAACATATGCGATTACACAAAAAATATTAGAACAAATTTTTTAATAGCCTAAGGCTAAAATTTTATTACAAAAAGAATGTCAACAAATCAAAAAAATAACGAAGAAGAAATAGATTTAGGTTCTTTATTTGTACTTTTAGGTAAAGGTTTTTCTAAGTTTTTTAATTTTATTGGAAGTATTTTTAAAAGTATTTTTAATTTTTTAATCACAATTTTAATCTTCTTTAAACAACATTTTATTAAGATTGCAATTGCAGCAGTAATAGGAGCTGTTACAGGTGTCTTTTTGGAGGTGAAAAAGGAAAACCTTTATGCTTCTGATTTAATCGTAAAACCAAATTTTGAAAGTACAAGACAACTATATAATAATATTAATTATTACAATGATCTTGTAAAACAAAAAAAGGCTGCCGATTTAGCTAAAATATTTAATTTAGATGAAGAGGCAGCTGCAAGTTTTAAGAAATTCACCATCACTTCTATTGAAACTGAAAATGATATTATTGATTCTTATAATCAATTTATTTTAGATGTAGATACCACTACTGTAAAGAGTTATAAATATGAACAGTTTAAAACGGCATTCTCAAACTATGATTATAAAACTCATAAAATACATGTAGTTTCAGCAAGAAATGATGTTTTTAATAATTTAGATGAGGTTATTATTTCTTCTGTTGTTAAGAACAAATACTTTAATCGCTTAAAAGAGTTAAGTAATGAGAACTTAAATAGAACAGATTCTTTATTACGCCAAAATTTAGGTCAGGTAGATTCTTTAAGAAGAGTGTACATGCAGGTTATGGTTGAAGAGGCAAAAAAACAAAGTAACGGAACAAATATAGATCTAGGAGGTGTTAAGAGTAGAACTAAAGAATTAGAACTTTTTGAAACGAATAGAAAAATTAATGCAGAGTTAAAGAGAGTTGTTGATGACAAATCTGAAAAATACGAGGTTATAAATGTGATTTCTAATTTTCAGGCGGTAGGTTATAAAATAAGTGGAGTTACCCAAAATTATGCCTTTTTATTGTGTGTTTTAGGTGCATGTCTTATGGTTTTGTTTTTATTGATAAAACAGTTAAATACGTTTTTAAATAACTATAAAAAATAGAAAATGCAGGCAATTCTTATAACAGGTGGAGCTGGGTTTATAGGCTCTAATTTTATACCTTACTTTTTAAATAAATATAAAAACTACAAAGTTGTAAATTTAGATTTACTTACCTATGCAGGTGATCTTTCTAACTTATCTGAGGTGGCAGATAATGAAAGGTATACTTTTGTAAAAGGTGATATTTGTGATAGAGAACTGGTAGAAAATCTTTTTAAAGAACATCAATTTATAGGTGTTATTCATTTTGCAGCAGAATCTCATGTAGATAATTCTATTAAAAATCCTGATGCATTTGTTAGAACAAACGTTTTTGGAACTTTTAATCTGTTAGATGTTGCAAAAAAACATTGGATGGAAAGTCCGAATGTATTTACAGAAGGTTTTGAAAATTCAAGATTTTTACATGTTTCTACAGATGAGGTTTATGGTAGTTTGGGAGAAACAGGATTCTTTACAGAAGAAACCCCTTATGCACCAAATAGCCCTTATAGTGCTTCTAAAGCATCATCAGACTTTATGGTAAGAAGTTATTTTCATACGTTTGGGATGAATGTTGTAACTACCAATTGTTCTAACAATTATGGTCCGAAGCAACATGATGAAAAATTAATACCAACCATAATTAGAAAAGCAATTTCCGGAGAAAATATTCCCATTTATGGTGATGGAAAAAATATAAGAGATTGGTTATTTGTATTAGACCATTGTACAGGAATAGAACTTGCTTTTAAAGAAGGGAAATTAGGAGAAACGTACAATGTTGGTGGTAAAAACGAACGAAATAATTTATATATAGCAAATGCTATTTGTGAAATTTTAGACGAAGAAAAACCAAAAGAAATATCGTACAAAGAACAAATCAGTTTTGTAGAAGATAGAGCGGGTCATGATTTTAGATATGCTATTGATGCATCAAAAATAGAAGGTAAATTAAACTGGAAAGCTCAAGAGAATTTTGAAACTGGTATTAGAAAAACCATTCAGTGGTATTTAGAAAAATATAGTTAGATATGAAAGGAATAGTTTTAGCAGGAGGTTCTGGTACCAGATTACACCCACTAACATTGGCGGTTAGTAAACAGTTAATGCCAGTGTATGATAAACCAATGATTTACTATCCTCTTTCAACGTTAATTTCTGCAGGAATAAGAGAAATTTTAATTATTTCTACACCACAAGATTTGCCTTTGTTTAAAAAGCTTTTAGGAAATGGAAATCAAATTGGTTGTAGTTTTGAGTATGAAGTTCAGGCAGAGCCAAATGGTTTGGCAGAAGCTTTTATTATAGGCGAAAAATTTATTGGTAAAGAAAAAGTAGCCTTAATTTTAGGAGATAATATTTTTTATGGATCAGGATTATCTAACTTGTTAAAAGCAAACAACAACCCTAATGGAGGTATTGTCTATGCATATCATGTAAATGACCCAGAACGTTATGGGGTGGTGGATTTTGATGATAACCAAAAAGCAATTTCAATCGAAGAAAAGCCAGAAGAGCCAAAGTCTAATTATGCAGTTCCTGGTATTTATTTTTATGATAATGATGTTGTAGAAATTGCTAAAAATATAAAACCAAGTAAAAGGGGCGAATTAGAAATAACAGAAGTGAATAACATGTACTTAAAACGAGGAAAACTATCTGTAGAAATTTTAGATAGGGGAACCGCTTGGTTAGATACAGGTACTTTTGATTCTTTAATCCAAGCAGGTCAGTTTGTACAAGTAATTGAAGAAAGACAAGGTTTAAAAGTTGGTTCTATAGAAGAAGCTGCTTACAGAGCCGGTTTTATATCAAAAGAACAAATGATAGAAATAACAAAACCTTTGTTAAAAAGCGGTTATTCTAATAATTTATTAAAAATATAATGAAAGTTACAGAAACAAGTTTAAAAGGATGTTATGTTATAGAACCTCTTTTTTTTAAAGATAATAGAGGTTGTTTTTTATTAGAATATAATAAAAAAGAATTCCAAGAAAAAACTGGGTTTACAGGAGATTTTGTTCTAGGAAATCAATCTACCTCTCAATATGGTGTTGTAAGAGGGTTACATTTACAAAGAGGAGAATTTGCACAAGCAAAATTAGTACGAGTTGTAAAAGGTAAAATTTTAGATGTTGCTGTAGATGCTAGAAAAGATTCTGAAACTTTTGGAGAAGTTTTTTCTGTAGAATTGTCTGCAGATAATAATAAGCAATTATTTGTTCCAAGAGGTTTTTTGCATGGTTTTTCTGTTTTAGAAGATGATACGATTGTTTCTTATAAATGTGATAATTATTATAACCTTGATTCAGAAGATGGTGTTTTATTTGATGATAAGGACTTAAATATTGATTGGAAGTTAAAGGAGGATGAAATTGTATTATCTGATAAAGATAGAATGTTAAAAGATTTTTTAAGCTTTAATGATATCTCAAAAACAAGTGAAAATCTGTAAATGATATTTAATTCATTAAAAAATAAACTGATACAGATTAGAAATAATGTAAATTTTGTAAAGTATCTTAATAATACTCTGTGGCTTTTCATGAGTAAGATTTTAGGTTTCTTTTCTGCTATTTTTGTAGGTGCATGGGTTGCTAGATATTTAGGGCCAGAAACATTTGGTCTTTTAGCTTATAGCAATAGTTTAGTTGCTTTGTTTTTACCTATTGGTATGATAGGTTTAAATGATATTGCTGTAAAAGAGTTTGTAAATGCGAAGAATAATGTTGAAATCGGAAAAATTTTAGGTACTGCTTTTCTAATGAAGCTCTTTTTCGGTTTAGTTTCATTTCTAATTTTAATTTTATTTGTTTTTTTAAATAAAGATTTTTTAGAAATTAGATTTTTAATTTTAATATTTTCTTCATTTCTGATTCTCCAAAGTTTAGAAGTTTTTGATTTTTACTTTCAAAGTCAAGTTAAATCTAAATTTGTAGTCTATTCTAGAATCATTGCGGTTTCAATTTCTTGTATTTTAAAGATTGTATTAATAGAATTAAATGCAACTGTTGCGTATTTTGCAATAGTTATTGTTTTAGAATTTTTTATTACTCATTTATTTACATTTCTATATTTTAATAAAAGTAAAATAAAGGTTTCTATTTTTGATTTTGATAAAAATTATGTTTTAAGTCTTCTTAAAAAGAGTTGGCCCCTTTTTTTAAGTGGCATGATGTACATAGTTTATACTAAAATAGATCAAATAATGGTAAAAGATATTTTAGGGGCTAAAGATGCAGGTTTATACGCTGTTTCAATAAGTCTAAGTGAGGTTTGGTATTTTATACCAAACATTATTGCAGTTTCTTTTTTTCCCGCAATTTTATTTTATAAAACAAAAGATAAAAAAATATATTATAAAAGAATTACCAATTTATATAGCTTACTGTTTTGGTTAGCGGTATTTCTTTCTTTGTTTATTACTTTTTTTGGAGAATGGATTATAGAAAAATTATATGGTAATAGTTATCTTCAATCTTATAAAATATTAAGTATTTACATATGGTCAAATATATTTTTCTTTTTCACAACTATTAGCTCTAAATGGCTTGTCGCTGAAGGTTTTTATATGCATTCATTTTATAGAAATATTTTAGGTGCAATTTTAAACATTATTTTAAATATTATTTTGATTCATAAATTTGGTCTTACAGGAGCAGCATTATCAACCTTAATATCTTATGCTTTTGTAGGTTTATTCTATGATTTGTTTTTTAAAGAATTAAGAATTAATTTTAAATTAAAATTAAAATCTATATTATTTATAAATTGATAAATAGTAACCTTATTTATCAAAATTAAAACAGAATTACCTTATTTTAAATTCTCCTTTTTTAAAGAAAAAGCCTTTTAAATGAGTTCGTTCAAATATTCAATTCTAATAAGACAAAATGAAAATTTTATTTATTACTCATTATTCTTTTTTATATGGAGCCAATAAATCATTATTACAACTTTTAATAGATTTAAAAACTGATTATAATATTAGTCCGACTGTAATTGTACCTGAAAAGGGTACTTTTTCTTCTAAGTTAGAAGAAAATAATATTGATTATTATGTTTTTAGATATTATAACTGGTTAAATTCGAACACATTTATTAAAGCCAAAACTAAAATAATAATTAATAAATTTTTATTTAAAAAAGTTTTGGGTTTCTTAAGAAAATACAATTATAATTTTGATTTAATTCACACCAATTCTAGCGCTACTAATTTAGGAGGGTATTTATCAAATAGGATGAAAATTCCTCATGTTTGGCATATAAGGGAATATGGGAAAGATGATTTTAATTTAAAATACGAAACAGGAATTGAAAATGCAGGAAATTATTTTAATTTAAATGCATCAGTAATTATTACAGTTTCAAAAGATTTAAAAGAGTATTACTCTAATTATATTAATCCTGAAAAAATAAAAGTAATATATAATGGTATTAAAATAAAAAATAATTTTGAAAAAATATATAATTTTACAGATCCTTTAAAAATATGTGTATTGGGTGCTATATCTGAAAATAAGAACCAAATAGAAGTTATAAAAGCATTATCATATCTTAAAAATCAAAAGAAGCAATCAAATTTTGTGCTGTATATTGTTGGGGATGGGTTAGATACATATGTAGAGGTTTTAAAAGAGTATGTAGAAAAAGAAGGTCTTAATGAAAATGTTGTTTTTAAAGGCTATATTGCTCATGTTGATAATTTTTTAAAAATGATGGATTTAGGAATAGTTTCTTCTAATAGAGAAGCTTTTGGTAGGGTAACGGTAGAGTATATGATGAATAAAATTCCTGTTATAGCAAATAAAAATGGAGCTAATAAAGAGATTATTACTGCTACAAATTTAGGATACATATATGATCTAGGTGATACTGAGCAGTTAGCAGAAATTATCTATAAAATTAACGAAAATAGAAAGGATTTAAAATTGATAGGAGAAACAGCTTTTGAACATGCAATAAAAAACTTCTCGTCAAAATTAAATACAGATAATATATATAAAGTATATAAAGAAGTGGTAGTTGTTTAAAGAGACAAACTGAAATAAGATTTCTTTTAAACCCTCCTGAACAATAACCGAAATTTATTTAGTCTTATTATCGTTGGTTAATAAGAAATAGAATCAAATTCATTCATATGTTATCAATTATAACTGTAACTTTTAATTCTGAAAAAACAGTCAGAAAAACAATAGAATCTGTTTTAAACCAATCAATAAGTCACTTCGAATACATTTTAATAGACGGCGATTCTAAAGATGCTACGATAGAAATTATTAAATCATATGAAGCTGTGTTTAAAAAGAGAAATATACAATATACTTGGATTTCAGAAAAAGACAGTGGTATATATAATGCGTTTAATAAAGGTGTAAAATTAGCTAAGGGCAACTGGGTTTCTTTTTTAGGTTCGGATGATTGTTACACAGAAGATGCGTTAGAAGCTTATTTAAAGGTTATTTTAGCGGCAAATGATAATGTAGATCTTGTTTATTCTAATGTAGATGTTATTGATAACGAAGAAAATATCATAAACAAAATAAATGGGAGTTGGTCTTGGTCTAAATTTAAGAGATACATGAATATTGCACATGTTGGTGCTTTTCATAATAAAAACTATTTTTCTAAATACGGATTTTTTAATGAATCTTATAGAATAGCGGGTGATTATGAGATGTTATTAAGAGCAAAAGACAATTTAAAATCGATTAAAATAGAAAAGGTTACAGCAAAAATGGCAGATGGAGGTGTTAGTAATAATCATATTTCTTTGGCATTTAAAGAAACTTTTAAAGCTAAAAATAAAACTGCAGGAATTGGTGTTATATTATGCTTTTTAGATTACAATATAGCATTATTTAAGTATTATTTTAAAAAAATAAGATGTGAAATTATTAGATAAATACCTTATTTTTAGTAGCGTTTTTGCTTTATTTTCTGAGAATTTTGCCTTTCATTATATTATTGATTGGAAGCTTTTCTATATAATTTTGTTTGTTAATTTAGGAGTGTTTTTATTTAAAACTAAATTGGTTGCAAATAAAAATATGATAATTGTATATAGTTTTTTGCTTATACATGGTATTATCATGTATGTTGTTTTAAGAAATCCCATTGGTTCATTATTTGCACAGTTAATAGGGGTGGTTCTTAGTAGTTTTTATTATTATAATTTTATTAGAGAGTATAATACAAAACGGCTGTTTAAAACGTATGTTAATACTGCTTTTTATATTGCTGTATTAGCAATACCAATGTTTTATTTAAATATTAATTTATTTACTCCACAAAGGCTAAATGGTATTCTGTCAGAACCGGCACATTATGCAGCAATAATGCTTCCCGCTGTTTATGTAACCTTAATGAAAAAATCATATTTTAAATTTATAATTATTTTAATCACAATTTTACTCTCAAAATCTTCAATTGGTTATATTGGCTTAGTGTTAATACTATTTTTGCCTCTTTTAAAAATAAAATATTTTTTAAAATATTCATTTCTAGTATTTGTTATATTAGGAGCAAGTTCTTATTATATTTATACTCAATGGGATGTTTATTCAGATGAGAATAACGGAAATATATTCGTTAGAAGACTAAAGCAAACTCAAGAATCTTTAGTTGCTACAAATACTGGAGAATTTAAAAAACACATCAATCTAAGTTCTTATGCTTTGTTAAGTAATGTGTTTGTTTCAAAAAATATTTTTTTTAATTATCCTTTGGGAACAGGCTTAGGTTCTTATAAATATGAGTATGAAAAGGTGTACCCAGAGTTATCTCCTCCAGATTACTTAATTAAACAAAATCTATCTAAAATAAATCAACAAGATGCGAACTCTCTTTTCTTAAGAATGTTGGCAGATTTAGGTATCTTTGGTCTTCTTATGATAAGTTATTTTTTTTACAGAAGTTATAACTTATTTAAAAAGGAAAGTAAGGTTTATGAGCAAGGAATCTTTTTTTATTTAATAATTAAATTATTTAGAGAAGGGCATTATTTTCCTCCAGAATTTTATTTTTTTGTTCTAATTTTTATAAAAGACTTTAATGATAAAAATATTACACATAGTTGAAAACTATTCATTTTCTAGTGGAGGTATAAGAACTGTGGTTAAAAACTTAACGGAAGAATTATCTAATGAAAACTATACTTCATTTATTTTAACGTCACGTAAAGAAAAGGAAGATAAAAGTGCATATGTAGTTAATTCTGATAAAAAACCTTGGTTGTATTCTAAAGAATGGAAGGTGAAAATACATGAAATTTGTAGTGAGAAGAAAATTGATTGTATTCATATTCATGGAACGTGGATGTTTCCACAATTTATAGCAGCTAAATATGCTATTAAAAATAATATTCCATTTATTATTACTGCACATGGTATGTTTGAGCCTTGGTTGTGGGAACAAGGTAAGTTTAAAAAGAAATTTTATTTTAATTTTTTTACAAAAAAGTATTTTTCTAAGGCTACAGTTGTTCATTCAATTACAGGTGAAGAAACCAAAAACCTTAAAAAACTTTTTATAAATGGAAATATAGAAGAGATTCCTAATTTAATAAAAGAACAAAAAGAAGATTTAAATTTAATTGATAAAAAAGAAAAATATATACTTTATATAGGGAGATTAGATGAGAAAAAAGGAATTGATTTATTGATTAAATCCTTTATAAAAATTAACCCTAAAAATGTAAAGTTAAAAATTGCAGGAGAGTTTAATGTTTATAAAAATAATTTAGAAAAAATAATTGAGAGTTCTAATATTGATTCTAATAATATAGAGTTCTTAGGTTTTGTAGAAGCAGAAGCTAAACATAAATTAATTAAGAATGCATTTGTGTTAGCGGCACCTTCACACTCAGAAGTTATAGGTATGGTTAATTTAGAAGCTGCAATTTTAAAAACGCCTGTAATAACAACCTATCAAACGGGTTTAAATAAACTTTGGAAAGAAAATGGTGGTTTTTTAATTAATCCAAATCAAAAAGAACTAATATCTAGTTTAGAAGAGGTCTTAAAGTGGTCTAAAGAAAAACAAATAGAACAAGGTGAAAAATTATATAATTTTGTGTTAGAAAAATATACTTGGAAAAACAGAATAGAAGACTGGAAAAAATTATATAAAAGTGTTTTATAATGGAAAGGGTAGTTACTAAATTAACAATAATTCTATATTTGTCTCTTGCTGCTTTTCCATTGATGAAAGCAAATATAAACTCTATTTTTATTATATTTTGCTCAATATTTGCTGTTTATGATTTTATAAAGACTAAAAAAAAAATCACTTTTGATAGTAAAATAATTGCACTGACTTTTGTTTTTTGGATGTTTTTATTTCATGAAATATTTACATTAGATCTTAGTCTAACAAAGATATTACTTCACCTTCCTTTTCTAATTTTTCCTATTATTTTCTTATATAAGCCAAGTTATATAGATAATAAAGTTAGAGATCGTTCTTTGCTTATTTTTCAGGGAAGTGTTGTTTTACAAACTATTATTTATTTGATTGTATTTCTTAAGGAGAATAAAATTCAGCAAATTTTTGCAATTAATAATTATAATATACCATTGTTTAGAACCTATGTTCTAGAAAATACTTCTGTAGCAATTCATCAAACATATTTTTCTGCTTTTTTACTTACTAGCTTAACAATATCACTTTTTTTAGGACTCAAAAAAACGGTTAGATTTTCTTTAATCTTTAATTTACTCAATATTATTTTTACGTCTTTTTTTATCTTTGTTTTTGTATCAAAAATTAATATAATTTTATTGGTACTAACATTTATTATTTATCTAATTATATCTTTTAAGAGTTTTAAAAAGAAGTTGTTATTAAAATTTATATCTGTTTTTTTAATTGTTGGGGCGTTCTTTATTTTAGCATTTAATGGCCTTGTTAAGGAAAGATTTAATGAAATTAGAACAGAAATAAATAGACCTCTAGTTGGTAATTATCATAACTCTATTAATATTAGAGTTGCTATTATTAAATGTTCTTTAAACTTATTAGAAGAACTACCATTGTTAGGTTATGGTAAGTCATTACAAGAAGAATTAAATAACTGTTATCAAAATAGTTTTAAAAGCGATTTTTATAAAATATCTACGTATAATACTCATAATTATTATTTTAATTTAATTTTATATGGAGGTTGGGTCTTTTTATTATTGTTTTTATATTATTTATATTATTTATTTCGAAAAGTAAATTACCCCAAATTTATCCTTGTATTTATTGTACAAATATTAATTATAAATTTAACAGAGAATTTTTTTTCTAGACATTATGGAATTATATTGTTTATCTATTTTATATCATTATTTTTACCAAATAAGAAAATGCTAAGGAATTAGATTTAATGAAAAAAAGAATTTTAGTAACTGGAGGGTCAGGTTTTATAGGTACAAATATTATTGAATTCTATAAAAATGATTATGAAGTTTTAAATATAGATATTGTAGTTCCTAGAAATATTAATCAGATTTCTTACTGGAAAGAAGTTGATATTTTAGACAGTAGTTCTTTAAATAAAGTGTTTACCAGCTTTAAACCAGACTTTGTTTTGCACATGGCTGCAAGAACAGATTTAGATGGTAGAAATTTAGAAGATTATAGTGCAAATATAAAGGGAGTTGAAAATGTTATTTCAGCAACCAACAATACACCCTCTATAAAAAAGATCATTTTTGCTTCAAGTAGATTGGTTTGTGAAATTGGCTATGAACCAAAAGATGAATTTGATTATAAACCATCAACCATTTATGGTGAAAGTAAAATTATAGGAGAAAAAATAGTTAGAGATGCTACAATAGAAAATGCCAATTGGATTATTGTTAGACCCACATCTTTATGGGGACCCTGGTTTGGTGTTCCTTATAAAAACTTTTTTGATGTTATAGAGAGAAAATTGTATTTTCATCCACAAGGAGAGAAAATTTATAAGAAATTTGGATTTGTTTTAAATTGCGTATATATTTTAAATGCTCTCTTAAAAGACGAGACTTTAAATAAAAAAACAGTTTATTTGTCTGACTTTAAAGAATTGGAAGTTAAAGTATGGGCTGATATGATTTCTAATTGCTTTCACAAGACAAAAGTGAAGCAAATACCTTATTTTATTCTGAAAACATTTTCGGTTCTTGGTGACTTGTCAAAATATTTAGGAGTTAAAAATCCTCCTTTAACAACATTTAGACTTAATAATCTTACCACTCAAATGTCATATAATACATTAGATGTAGAGAATGTTGTTAAGGAATTACCGTTTACCTTAGAACAAGGTACAAATATTACTTATAAATGGTTAATGAAAAAAGAGAGTATCAAGATTTAAAAAAATTTAAAGTTTCAAAGGGCTTTAGAGGTAAATCAAAAGTTATTGTACAACTTTGGTGGATCGTTGAAAATACTTTTTTTGCAATGTCTCCACAGTTTTTTTATGGTTGGAGAAGGTTTCTTCTACGATTATTTGGCGCTAAAATTGGTAAAGGTGTTTTAATTAGATCTACAGCTAAATTTACATACCCTTGGAAGGTTTCTATAGGAGATTATAGTTGGATAGGAGAAGAAACTGTCTTTTATAGTTTAGATGAAATTAGTATTGGTACTCATGTAGCAATAGCTCATGGTGTTTATTTTAATACCGGTTTACATGATTATACTACGGAAGAATTTACAATTATGTCAAAAAAAATAATTATTAAAGATGAATGCTGGATCACAAATGATGTATATATAGCTCCTGGAGTTACCGTAGGTAAAGGAAGTGTTGTAGGAGCTAGAAGCAGTGTTTATAATAATATGCCAGAAGGATTTATATGTTATGGTAATCCGGCAAAGCCAATTAAAAAAAGAATTGAATAAAAGTATAACTATCATAGGTATTAATTATTATCCAGAAGATACAGCCATTGGTTTGTATACTTCTCAACTCGCTAATTATTATAATGATAAAGGAATAGAGGTTAATATAATTACAGGTTTTCCGTATTATCCTGCATGGAAAATTAGTTCGGAGTACCAATCAAAAAAAACTTTTTATAAGGAGAATTTTAATGGAATTAATGTTTTTAGATACAAACAGTTTGTGCCTGAAAACCCTACTTTTATAAAAAGGATATTACATCTTTTAGATTTTTCTTTTGGTACATTCATTAATATTTTTAAAGTAAAAAAAACAGATGTAGTTTTATGTATTGTTCCGTTTATTGGTTCGGTTTTTTTGGGTAAAATTTTATCAAAATTAAGAGGAGCTAAACTTTGGGTTCATATTCAAGATTTTGAGTTTGATGCTGTTACAGATTCTAATATTTTGCATAATAAGCAAAAGGAATCTGTTTTATTTAAAATGTTATTTTGGATTGAAAGGAAATTACTAAACAAGGCAGAAATAGTAAGTACAATTAGTACTTCTATGCTATTAAAATTAAGTACAAAGGTTAAAAAAGATAAGAAAAAAATCCTTTTACCTAATTGGGTAGATTTAAACTTTATAAACCCAATTACATCAACAAAACATCGCTATTTAGAGTCTACGAAATTTAAAATATTGTATTCTGGGAATATTGGAGAAAAACAAGATTGGGATTTTTTTATAAACTTTGCTAACGAGTTAGAAGCGTTAAATGATGTAGAGATAGTGGTTGTGGGTAGCGGAAGCAAAAGAGATTGGTTAGTTGATAAATTAAAGGATTCTAAGAATATCTCATTCCATAAACCTGTTGCTTATAATGAATTATCAAACTTATTATGTAGTGCAGATATGCATATCCTCTTTCAAAAGAATGATGTTATTGATACTGTAATGCCTTCAAAAATTTTAGCTATGATGGCTAGTAGCAAACCATCATTAATTACAGGTAATTTAAAATCTGAAGTTGCAACAATTATCAATCAATCAAAAGGAGGCGAGTATTTTGATTCTAGCGAGTTGAAAAAAGTAATAGAGTTTGTAAAATTTTATAAGTCTAACACCAATTTACCAAAATCATATAGTGAAAATGCGAGGGATTATGTTAGATTAAATTATTCTTTTGAAAAAGTTTTACAAAAGTTTGAAAAAGTATTTTTGGAATTATAATGAGAAATAGAATAAAAAAATACTCCTTTCTAATAAGGCCGTTATTAACATTAGTAGATTTAATAATAATATTTTTAGCTGTTTATTATTTTTCTCATACAGAATATTTAAACTTACATTTTTTTTGTTACACTGTTTTTTCATGGTTTTTAATATCTTATTATACTAAGTTTTATAAAATCTATAGATATACCCATATCTCTAAATTGCTAGGTATAATGCTTACTCATTTCTTTGTTTTTATCTTAGCTTTTCTATCATATTTTACGTTATTTAAAGAGGGAGAGATTATAAGTGAGCAATTTAAAACAATTATAACTTTTGTTTTAATTATAACTTTTTTTAAGATTTTATCTTTTTATTTATTAAAAAAATATAGATTTTTTGGTGGTAATTACAGAAATATAATAGTTTTTGGTAATACAAAATCTGCTCAGAGAGTTGTTTCTTTGTTTAAAAATAAGCAAGAATTAGGATACCGTTTTAGAGGTTTATTTTCAGATAAGACAACAAATGTTAAGGATTATTTGGGTACTATAAAAGAAGGTTTGGTTTATGCACTAAATAATAGTGTAGATGAGATTTATTATGAAGTAAATTCTATTTCACCACATCAATTTAAAGAAATTAGAAATTTTGCAAATAACAATAATATAGAAATAAGGTTAATACCAGAAAATAAGGCTATTTATAGTAAAAATTTTACCTTAGAATATTTTGGTACAATACCAATTTTAAAACCAAAAGAATTACCATTCGAAAAAATAGAAACGCACATCTTAAAAAGAATTTTCGATTTTGTTTTTTCTGTTTTAGTATGTATATTTTTACTTTCTTGGTTATTACCCATTTTATGGTTTTTAGTTAAAATAGATTCTAAAGGAGCATTTTTCTTTAAACAAATTAGAGACGGAGCAGATGGTAAAAAATTCTATTGTTATAAAATTAGGTCGATGAAATCTAATGTGAATGCTCATAAAATTCATGCTACTAAAAATGATTCTAGAATAACTAAAATGGGTGCTTTTTTAAGGAAAACAAGTTTAGATGAATTACCACAGTTTTTTAATGTCCTTATGGGAGATATGAGTGTTGTTGGACCAAGACCACATATGAATATTCAAACAGAGAAATATTTAAAAGAAATAGAGAATTATATAATTAGAAACTCTGTAAAGCCCGGTATAACAGGTCTAGCACAAGTTTCTGGTTATAGAGGAGAAGTAAAAAAGAAATCTGATATAGAAAACAGAGTACGTTTAGATATTTTTTATATAGAAAATTGGTCCTTTATTTTAGATTTAAAAATAGTTTTTTTAACTATTTTTAATGTATTTAAAGGACAGGATAAAGCATACTAAATAAATGAAAGAGAAATTAGACATAACAGCATCTATTGTTCTTTATAATGAAAATTTAGAGGAGCTTACAAAAACAGTAGATTGTTTTTTAAGTATTCCGTTAAAAAAGAAGCTTTATTTAATAGATAATACACCTCAAATGTGCTTTAAGGGTATTTTTAATCAAAAAGATATTGAATACATTGCTGTTGGTAAAAACATTGGGTTTGGTTCTGCTCATAATAAAATACTAGATATATTAAAACAAACCTCTAAATTTCATTTAATTTTAAATCCAGATGTTTCTTTTAAATTAGGTGTTATTTCTAATTTAATTAAAGAGTTAGAAAGGAATAAAGAGATTGCAATGATTGCTCCAAAGGTATTGTTTCCAAACGGAAAACACCAATATTCATGTAGGAGGTATCCATCAATTTCAGAATTAATTGCTAGAAGGTTTGCCGTTTTAAAACCAATGTTTAAAGCAGTTATATTAAAAGGAGAGTATAGAGAAAGAGATTTAAAAGAACCTTTCTTTGCAGAATATATTACAGGGTGTTTCCAATTATACAGAGCAGAATATTTTGTAAAATTAAATGGCTTTGATGAGCGCTACTTTTTATACATGGAAGATGTAGACATCTGTAAAAAAATTGATTCATTAGGAAAGAAAAAATTATATTTTCCACAAGAAGAAATTGTACATGTTTTAAAACAAGGTTCTTCTAAAAGTGCAAAACTATTTTTACGTCATACTTCATCTGCAATTAAATATTTCTTTAAATGGGGATTTTAGCAGTGTAAAGATTGTCAATAGAATTTCGTTTTCCTTTAAAATGTCTTTCTAATCAAAGGGCAATCCAATTTTTTTAAAATATATTTGCGGTAACAACAACACAACAAACAATGAATGTACTTATTTTAGGTTCTGGAGGTAGAGAACACGCTTTTGCAATAAAATTATTAGAAAGTAAAAAAATCAATCAACTTTTTGTTGCTCCAGGTAATGCAGGGACAGATAAAATAGCTAAAAACATCAATATCAATCCTACAGATTTTAAAGCTATTAAAGAAATTGTTTTAGAAAAGGAGATTAAAATGGTAGTTGTAGGTCCAGAAGCACCTTTAGTAGAGGGGGTTCATGATTTCTTTTTAGCAGATGATGAGTTAAAAAATATTCCTGTAATTGGTCCTAAAAAAGACGGAGCATTGTTAGAAGGGTCTAAAGATTTTTCTAAGCAATTCATGCAAAAACACGGCGTTCCAACAGCACGTTATGCATCATTTACTAAAGAAAATTTACAAGATGGTTTTGCTTTCTTAGAAACACTAGCGCCACCTTTTGTATTAAAAGCAGATGGTTTAGCAGCTGGTAAAGGAGTTTTAATTTTAAATTCTTTAGAAGAAGCAAAGTCAGAGTTAGAAGAAATGGTTTCTAATCTAAAATTCGGAGAAGCTTCTGCAACTGTTGTTATAGAAGAATTTTTAAAAGGAATAGAATTATCTGTTTTTGTTTTAACAGATGGAAAAAATTATAAAATGTTACCATCAGCAAAAGATTATAAAAGAATTGGCGAAGGAGATGCTGGTTTAAATACAGGTGGAATGGGAGCAATCTCTCCAGTACCTTTTGCAGATGAAGCTTTTTTAAATAAAGTAGAAGAATTAGTGGTAAAACCAACAATTGCTGGTCTACAAAAAGACGGAATTGATTATAGAGGTTTTATCTTTATTGGGTTAATGAATGATAACGGAAACCCTTTTGTGGTAGAGTATAATGTTAGAATGGGAGATCCAGAAACAGAAGTTGTACTACCAAGAATCAATTCAGATTTATTTGAGTTGTTCGAGGGGGTTGCACATCAAAACTTAAATGAAAAATCATTTTCTGTAACCGATAAAACGGCAACAACGGTTATGTTAGTATCAGGTGGATATCCAGAGGCGTATGAAAAAAACAAAGAAATTACAGGTTTCGAATCTGTAGATGAGTCTATTGTTTTTCATGCAGGAACTACCCTTAAAGACGGTAAAGTGGTTACAAGTGGAGGTAGAGTGATGGCCGTAACTTCTTTTGGAGACACTATTGAAGAGGCTTTAGAAAAGAGTTACAGAAGTATTGATAAAATCCATTTCGATAAAATAAATTACAGAAAAGATATTGGTTTCGATTTGGTATAGCTGTATTTTTATTTGGGCGTTTTAACAGGCTTTCCATTGTATCTTTTTTTCTGAAAAAGAAAAAAAGGATGCCATTTCAATCCTTAACGCACTTATTTAAAATCAATAATCAAACTCGGTTTTTTTGTAATTATTTAAAAAAAATGGTAGCTTTAAATTGAAATAAAAAATGACTGCTACCTCAAAGAAAATAATAATTGCACCACTTAATTGGGGTTTAGGTCACGCTTCACGTTGTGTGCCTATTATTAAGGCTTTATTAGAAAATAATTTTACACCAATCATTGCATCAGACGGAAATGCTTTCACTTTTTTAAGAAAAGAATTTCCTAGTTTAGAATATTTAGAAATCCCAACTTATACCATTTCTTATCAAAGGAGTTTAAAGTTGGGATTACTTTTGCAACTTCCTAAAATTATAAAATCTGTTAGAGAAGAAAAAAGAATCATCAATAACTTTATTTTAAGAAACAAAGACGTTGTTGGTGTTATTTCAGACAATAGAATTAGTGTTAGAAGCAGCTTGGTACCCTCTGTTTATATTACACATCAAATAAATGTATTATCTGGTAATACAACGTTTATAACAAGTTTTGTTCATCAAAAAATAATACAGAAGTTTGATGAATGTTGGATACCTGACAATGAGAACTCAGAATTTTCAGGAAAATTATCATCAACCAAAAAAAAGCTAAACACAAAATTTATTGGAGTCTTAAGTCGGTTTAAAAAGGAAGATTTAGTTGAAAATACAGACATTTTAATCATTCTTTCTGGTCCAGAACCCAATAGAACCTTTTTAGAAAATAAATTGAAAATAGCCTTTAAAAACGATTCTAGAAGCATTGTTTTTGTTTTAGGTAAAGTTGAGGCAGTTCAAAAAAAGTGGATTTCAGAGAATACTACTTTTTACAATTATTTACTTTCAGAAGAACTTCAAAAATTAATCAATTCTAGTAAAGTTGTAATCTGTAGATCTGGTTATTCTTCTATAATGGATGTGGCTGTTTTGGGTAAAAAAGTATTTTTTATTCCTACTCAAAATCAACCAGAGCAAGAATATCTAGCAGCATATTTAGACGAAAAAAAGTATGCTCCGTTTTCTAAAATAGAAGATTTTGTAGAAGAAAAAATTACTACAATTAAAGATTATAAGGGTTTAAAAACAAATGAAACAAAAGTGGATTTTAAATTATTTAGGCTTTTCGAGCGTAAATGAAAATTCAGAACCTTCTCCGTAAGTACTTTTTAAAAGAATGGTTTCGTTATGGGCTTCGATAATATGTTTTACAATAGATAAACCTAAACCAGAACCACCTTGTTCTCTAGATCTACTTTGGTCTACCCTGTAGAATCTTTCAAAAAGTCTAGAAAGATGTTGGGGTTTAATTCCTTCTCCGTTGTCTATTGTTTTAATAATAAATTTACCTTCGTTATAACTTTCTACAGCAACTATTGTGTTCCCGTTTGGTTTCCCGTACTTAATTGAATTTACAATTAGGTTTATTAGTACTTGTTCAATTTTTTTTGCATCTCCATTTACAAAAACAGGAAATTCATAAATTCTATCAAACTTTAATGTGATGTTTCTTTTTTTAGCTCTCATTTCAAACATGTCAAACACATTTTGTACAAGTTCTAAAATATTAAAAACTTCTTTATCTAGTTTCGTGCCATCATTTTCTAATTTGGCAATCATATCTAAATCTTTAATAACAGCAACCAGCCTTTCTACGCCTTTATTGGCTCTCTCAAGATATTTTGTTCTAATCTCCTTGTCATTTACAGCTCCTTCAATCAGGGTTAAAATATAGCCTTGTACAGTAAATAAAGGTGTTTTTAGTTCGTGTGCAACATTTCCTAAAAAGTCTCTTCTAAAGGAATCTCTTTCTGTTAAGCTTTTTATTTCTAGTCTTTTACCTTCTACAAACTTTTGCATTCTTTTAGAAAGTTTTTCAATATCTGTAGTTACAGAATCTCTTCTTAGATCATTAACATCTAAAATAGAAACATCTTCATATATTTTTTTAAGACGTCTGTAAATAAAGTGTTCGGTTCTATATTGAATGATAAAAAATGAAATCACAAAAAGAACTATAATAAAGAAAAGGACAGTACTTATGCCAATTTGTTTAGAAAAAAAATAATACGATAACGTTGCAATAACAACTGTAAGCAGTGTTAAATATACGGCAGACCAAAGTGCGTAAGAGTAGGTTTTTTTAATTTTCATTAAGGCAATTTTAATGCTCTGCGCCTTCTAAAACAAATTTATAGCCAACGCCTTTTACGGTTTTAAAGTGGTCGTCACCAATTTTTTCACGCAGTTTTCTAATATGTACATCAATCGTTCTACCTCCAACAACAACTTCATTTCCCCAAACGGTGTCTAAAATTACTTCTCTTTTAAAAACTTTACCTGGTTTAGATGTTAATAAAGAAAATAATTCGAATTCTTTTCTAGGAAGAGATATTCTATTACCGGCTTTATACACTACATATTCATCTCTATCGATAACAATGTCTCCTATTTTAAAGGTTTCTTCGCTATCTTTTTGGGTTTTTAGTCTTCTTAAAAGAGATTTTACTTTACTTATTAAAACTTTAGGTTTAATAGGTTTTGTAATGTAATCGTCTGCACCTGCTTCAAAACCAGCCAATTGAGAGTAGTCTTCGCCTCTTGCTGTTAAGAAAGAAATAATAACATTTTCTAATGCTTTTACTTTTCTAATTTTTTCGCAAGCTTCTATACCATCCATTTCTGGCATCATTATATCTAATAAAATTAGATGAGGAATATTCTTTTTAGCAGCTTTTACAGCTTCTATTCCATTCGTTGCAGTAAAGATCTGATAGCCTTCGTTTTTTAAATTATAACCTACAATTTCTATAATATCTGGCTCATCATCAACCAATAAAATTTTAATATCACTCTTGTTCATAAATAGATTTAAAACTATTGAATATCAAAAGTAGTAATAATAATATTATTAAGGCAGCTCCTTAACAATCATTTAATCTCAATGTAATCTATTAACGTTAAAGTAACATAAGAATGTTTAGTTGATTAAGAATCAGTTTGTTGTTGTTTTTTTGAACTTAACGTTAAGTTAACTTGTTGTAAATCAGCATTAAATTAATTATTTATATTTTTACCTGTACTAATCTAAAATAATTTACACATGAAAAAAAATTACATTTTTACTTTATTACTTACACTTTGTTTAACGGGAGTTTCTTTTGGACAAGAAATGCTATTAAATGGAGGTTTTGAAAATTGGGATGATGATACTTCGCCAACAAGTTGGACAAAAGCGGAAAGTATAACAAAATCTGCAGAGGCGTATTCTGGTTCTTTTTCTGCTTTTAGAGATGGAGGTTCTGGTACAAAAGATTTAGGACAAACAATTACAGGTGTTACTTCTGGAGAAAGCTATACAATTAGTTTTTGGTATAAAGTTACCGCTGGTGATGATTCTGATGCTAGAATTTGGTCTACTTGGAAAAATGGTTCATCTACTGTTTATCATACAGATGAAGCATCTACAGATGTTTTAAGAGGACCAGAGAATGGTTATTTAGATAATAACGGTGGTGTTTGGACTAAACATGAGGTTACTGTTACTGCTCCGGAAGGTGTAGATGCTTTTTATTTTGAAGTAAGATCTTACTCTAACTCATCAACTTATTTTGATGATTTATCATTTGTAAAAAACGCTACTGCTTCTGTAAAGAATAATTCAATAGAAGGTTTTTCAACGTATCCAAACCCTATTACAGATAAAAACTTCACAATTTCTAGTAATAGTTCAGACACTAAAGAAGTATCTCTTTTTAGTGTTATTGGTAAAAGAGTATTTTCAACTTCTTTTTCTGGTTTAAAGAAAAATTTAGATGTTTCTACAATCAATTCTGGAATCTATATTTTAAAAGTTACAGAAGCTGGCAAAACATCTACTAAAAAATTAGTGATTAGATAATCTCTAAATACGTTTTTACTATATAAAGCTCCGAATTTATTTCGGAGCTTTTTTATTTTTACTATCTTTCTTGATGAAAAAGAAAAATGTATTGCTATGAATTTACCTGTAAAATTAAATGATGTCCTTTTTTTGGATATTGAAACGGTTCCGGAATATGAAAATTGGGGACAACTAGCGGAAGAAACACAAGAACTTTACAATAAGAAAACCCAATACCAACGTAAGGAAGATGTTTCTGCAGAAAGGTTTTACGAAAGAGCTGGTATTTGGGCAGAATTTGGTAAGATTGTTTGTATTTCTGTTGGGTACTTTGTAGATGTTGAAGAGAAAAAACAATTGCGCTTAACATCTTTTTATGGTGATGATGAACATCAACTTTTAAGTGAGTTTAAAGAGTTGTTAAATCTACATTTTAATAAGAAAACTAATGTTTTATGTGCACACAATGGTAAGGAATTCGATTTTCCTTTTATTGCCAGAAGAATGATTGTGCATCAAATAGAATTACCGAGTAAATTAAATCTGTTTGGTAAAAAGCCATGGGAAGTTCCGCATTTAGATACTTTAGAATTATGGAAATTTGGAGATTATAAACATTATACTTCACTAAAACTCTTAACGGCTATTTTAGGCATTCCTTCTCCTAAGGATGATATTGATGGAAGTGAAGTAGCTAAGGTCTATTATCAAGAAAAAGATATACAGAGAATTGTAACCTATTGTGAAAAGGATACCATTGCAGTTGCGCAAATTTTATTACGTTTTAACAACCAAGACTTGCTAAAAGCAGATGATATTGTAAGTGTATAATTTTCCAATTTTCCCTGCAAAGTTTTAGAACCTTGCAGGGAAAAATGTAAGGTATTTAGTCTTCTAATTTCATAGAAAGTTCTAACCAGCGTTCTTCTTTTTGCTCTAAATTGGTTATTGTTTCTTGTAGTTCTTCAGATTTTTTAGCAATATCATCGGCAGCAATTTCTACGTTTAAAAATTGATTTTCTATGGTTACTTTTCTTTTTTGAAGTCTTTCAATATCACCTTCTAAAGCACCAAACTCTCTTTTTTCATCAAAAGTTAAAGTGTTTTTAGACGATTTTTTTTCAGTCTTTTTCTCTTCCTTTTTTTCTACAGGTTTTTCAGTAGATTCTGTTAATGCAGAACCATCATCATAAGCTCTAAAATCTGAGTAGTTTCCTGGGAAATTCTCTACAACACCTTCGCCTCTAAAAACAAATAGTGCGTCTACAATTTTATCCATAAAATAACGGTCGTGAGATACAACCAAAAGGTTTCCTGGATAATCTAATAAGAAGTTTTCAAGTACATTTAGTGTAACAACATCTAAATCGTTTGTTGGCTCATCTAAAATTAAAAAATTAGGATTCTGAATTAAAACAGCACACAGATATAAACGCTTTTGTTCGCCCCCAGATAGTTTTTCAACAAAATCGTATTGTTTCTTTTTATCAAACAAAAAACGTTCTAATAATTGCGATGCAGAAATTTTTCGTCCTTTTGTTAAAGGGATAAATTCTCCAAATTCTTTAACAACTTCAATTACTTTTTGTCCTTCTTTAATCTCAATTCCTGCTTGTGTATAATAACCATACTTTACAGTTTCACCCAAAATAACTTTACCAGAATCTACTGGTGCAGTTTCTGTGATAATATTTAAAAAAGAAGATTTTCCGGTTCCGTTTTTACCAATAATACCAACACGTTCTCCACGTTTAAAAACATAATCGAAATTGTCTAAAATCTTTTTTTCACCAAATGATTTAGATACTTTATGAAGTTCAAGAATTTTACTTCCTAAACGTTCCATATTAATTTCTAACTGAACTTGATGGTCTTTTCTACGTTGATGCGCTTTTTCTTTAATTTGATAAAAGTCATCTGTTCTAGACTTAGATTTGGTAGTTCTTGCCTTTGGTTGCTTTCGCATCCATTCTAATTCTTTTTTAAATAAACTTTTAGCCTTTCCTAAATTGGTTGCTTCTAGTGCTAAACGTTCTTCTTTATTTTGTAAATAGTAAGAATAATTTCCTTTGTATTTATAGATTTTACCTTCATCTAACTCTAAAATTTCGTTACAAACACGCTCTAAGAAATAACGGTCGTGTGTAACCATAAATAAAGTAATCTTTTCTTTTGCAAAGAAAGCCTCTAACCATTCTATCATTTCTAAATCTAAATGATTTGTAGGCTCATCTAAAATTAATAGATCGGGTTTATTAATTAAAACAATGGCTAAAGACAGCCGTTTTCTTTGTCCCCCAGAAAGTGCACCTACTTTTAAAGTTAAATCGTCTAATTTTAATTTAGATAAAATTTGTCTGTATTGTGTTTCAAAATCCCAAGCATTGTAGTGTTCCATTTGCTCAAAAGCAGTTTGGTAAGCATCTGTATCGTCTAGGTTTAATAAAGCTTTTTCGTATTGATTAACTATAGAAAGAATTTTATTGTCGGTTGCAAAAATGGTTTCTTCTATGGTTAGTTCTGGATCAATATCATCTTTTTGAGCTAAGTAAGCAATCGTAATTCCTTTTCTACTAACTACTTGCCCAGAATCTGGTACGTCTAAGCCAGCAATAATATTTAGGATAGATGTTTTACCACTACCGTTTTTAGCTACAAAAGCAACTTTTTGGTCTTTACTAATTCCAAAAGAGATGTCTTCGAATAAAATACGTTCTCCATAAGACTTAGAGATATTTTCAACAGATAAATAATTCACAGAAATAAATTTATTTTTTGCAAAGAAACAAAAAACCCAAGCGTTAAGTTGCGTTTTTGATGGCATTTAATTTTTTAGATTCATTTCTTTATTATTTTTAAGTTAATTGAGGCTTTTTTTATGGTAAATTAAATTGGTTTTCAATGACTTAAAAGACTCCTTTTTCCTTAAAATCTAATTTTTAGGATCTCTGAATTAGTGCTATATTGCGGTCATATTATTGAAAAAATTAAAATATGAAAATTATAGTTCCAATGGCCGGAATTGGGTCTCGCTTAAGACCACATACATTAACGGTACCTAAACCTTTAACAGTAATTGCAGGAAAACCAATTGTACAACGTTTAGTAGAAGATATTGCTTCTGTTATTGATGAAAAAATTGATGAAATTGCATTTGTTATAGGAACAACCGCCAAAGGGTTTCCTACAGATACAGAAGAACAATTATTAAAAATTGCTGCAGAACTAGGTGCTAAAGGATCTGTTTATGTGCAAGAAGAAGCTTTAGGAACTGCGCATGCAATTTATATGGCAAAAGAATCTTTAAGTGGACCTTGTGTTGTAGCGTATGCAGATACTTTATTTAAAGCAGATTTTACTTTAGATGTAAATGCTGATGGAGCAATTTGGGTAAGTAAAGTAGCAAATCCAAGTGCTTTTGGTGTTGTAAAATTACAAGACGGAATTATTACTGATTTTATAGAGAAACCAAAAGATTTTGTTTCTGATTTAGCAATTATCGGAATTTATTATTTTAAAAGTGGAGATAAATTATTAGAAGAAATTCAATATTTAATTGATAACGATTTAAAAGAAAATAATGAATATCAGCTTACAAATGTTTTAGAATCTTTAAAATTACAAGGCGCAAAATTTATTCCTGGAACGGTAGATGCTTGGATGGATTGTGGTAAAAAAGACCCAACAGTAGATACCAATAAACAAGTTTTAGGTTTTGAGCATGAAGCTGGTAATAATTTAGTAGCTAAAGATATAGTTTTAGAAAATTCAGAAATTATTCAACCTTGTTTTATTGGTGAAAACGTTGTGCTTAAAAACACAAAAATAGGACCTTATGTTTCTATTGGAGCAAATAGTGTGGTAGAAAATTCTACGATTGTTAATTCTTTAATTCAATCTAATGTAGAAATTTCTAATGCAGAATTAGACAATGCTATGATTGGTAATCATGCAAAATACAATGGTAAATATACCTCTGTAAGTATTGGTGACTATACAGAATTAACATAAATGATAAAAAGAATTAAGATAAAAGAATTAAGAGAGAAGAGAAGGATTTGTTTAGATAAATTATTTCTCTTTTCTTTTTTCTTTGTACTTTTTTCACTGAATGCTTTTTCACAAGACAGTATACCAATTGCTAAAGATTTAACAGAAGAAAAGGAGTTGAATTTTCAGCAATTTTTTTTTAAAGCTTTGTCAGAAAAAGCAATAGGTAATTATCAAAAAGCAATTGAAAACTTAGAAAGCAGTAATCAGATTATAACAGATAATGTGGCTGTTTATTTTGAGTTTTCTAAAAATTATTATTTATTAAATAAGATTTTATTAGCCAAAGAATACATTCAAAGAGCTCTTAATAAAGAGCCAAATAATGTTTGGATGCTTAAGCATTTGGTTAAAATTGATATAAAGGATAAGAATTTTTCTGAAGCAATTATTGTCCAAGAGAAACTTGTAGCATTTGATTTAAGTGAACAAGAATTATTGGTTAAATTATATTTAAACAATAAAGAAGAGGATAAAGCAGTTGCATTAATGAATCTTATGGAGCAGAATAATGGACTTTCTGCCTCTTTTAAAAGATTGAAAAGTAATTTAGAAAACAAGAATGAAATAATTGTTGCTGAAGAAGCAATTGCAACTGTGGAAACCGGTTCTCTTGAAGAGCAATTTAAAGCGAATAAATCTTATGCTGTTTTAGAACAAATTTTAAAGAAGTCTAAACAGCAGCCAGAAGTACTTTTAAAGTATTCAGAAGAAGGGGTTTTGCTTTTTCCAGCACAACCTTTTGTATACTTAATGAAAGGAAAGGCTTTAAATTATCAGAAAAAGTATAAAAATGCGTTAGTAAGTTTACAGAATGGTATCGATTTTGTAATTGAAGATGAAATGGAAGCAGATTTTTATAAAGAAATGGCAGTTTCTTATAATGGTTTAGGTAATTTTAAAGAGGAAAAAAACTTTATTGAGAAATCAAAAAAAATAAAAAATTAAGAATGAGATTTTTAAAATATTTTATAGTATTTGCAATTGTATTTACTTCTTGTAAAGCAAAAAAAAGTATGATTGATGCAAATGTTATTGCTGAAGAGATGTCTGCTAAAAAAGTTGCGAGAAAGCATGTTGCTGCTAATTTTGATAAAAAAACAGTAGATGCAAAGCTGAAGGCAAATATTAATAATGGTAAGATTAACCAAAGTATTTCTGTTAGTTTAAAAATGGAAAAAGATGCCGTGATTTGGCTGAAAGGGACTAAGTTTATTACCCTTTTTAAAGCGAAGATTACACCAACTTCTGTCCGTTATTACTCGTCTTTAGAAAGAAAATATTTTGAAGGAGATTTTACAATGCTAAAAAAGTTGTTAGGTACAGATATTAATTTTAACCAACTTCAAAATTTATTTTTAGGACAGTCTTTAACAAATGTAAAAGATCAAAAGCAAAATATAAGCATCATAGATAACTCGTATGTTTTATCACCAGAAATTCAGGCAAGTCTATTCGATATCTTCTTTTCAGTAAATCCTTCACACTTTAAATTAGACAAACAATCTATTATTAATACAGTAAAAAATCAACGTTTAGATGTTTTTTATCCTTCTTATAATGTGGTTGATGACGCTATTTTTCCATCAGAAATTAACATTAAAGCAAAACAACCAGGTAAATTTACAGATATAGATTTTACAGTGAGATCTGTAGAGTTTAATAAAGATATAGATACTTCTTTTTCAATTCCTAAAGGTTACAAGCAAATTAAATTATAGTGAAAAGTAGAAAATTTTATATACCCGTTTTTATTTTCTTTCTAAGTGTTTTTTCTGTTTTTGGACAAACAAGAAAAGAACTAGAAGAGCAACGTAAGCAACTTAATTATGAAATTAAGCAAGTAAACTCGTTGCTTTTTAAAGAAAAAAAGAAAGTAGATAATGCGTTAGAGGACTTAAATGATTTAAATAGAAAAATTAGTGTAAGAGCTAAATTAATTTCTATAATTAACTCAGAAGCAAGAATTTTATCAAAAGAGATTCGTGTAAATGAAACAGAATTAAAAAAATTAAAGAAGAAGTTAGCAGATTTAAAAGCAGATTATGCCGATATGATTTTTAAATCTTACAAAAGCAAATCTCAACAAAGTAGAATGATGTTTTTACTTTCTTCAGAGAATTTTCAGCAAGCTTATAAAAGGTTAGAGTATATGAAACAGTATACTGCTTACAGAAAAAAACAAGGAGAAGAAATTGTTGGTCAGACAAATGAAGTTAAAGCTGTAAATGATTCTTTATTGGTTCAAAAAGCCTTAAAAGACAAGTTAATAGTGTCTGAGAATGAACAAAAAAAGGAAATTGAAGAGGATAAAAAGAATCAAGAAAAATTATTAGCTACTATCAAGAAAAAAGAAAGTAGTTACAAAAAAGAGCTTCAAAGTAAAGTTAAAGAAGAGAAAAGAGTTACCGTACAAATTGATAGAAAGATTCGTGAAGAAATTGAGCGAGCAAATAGAATTGCAAGAGCAAAACTAAAGGATGAGCCAAGTAAAAAACCAATTGCTGTTAAGAAAAATGAGTTTATTTTAAGTCCAGAAGCCAAGGCTTTGGCTGCAAAATTTGAATTAAATAAAGGGAAATTACCTTGGCCTGTAAGTGAAGGTATTGTAGTTAGAAAGTTTGGTACTCAACCACACCCATCATTTCCAGGAATTACCGTTAATGGTACAGGTTTACATATTGTTACCAAAGAGGGGATAAGTGCTCAAGCTATTTTTAACGGAAGGGTACTAAATGTTTTGGTAAGTGCAGAGGGAAGAAAAAATATTTTAATCCAGCATGGTAATTATATCTCATCCTATAATAACTTAGAAAATGTTACTGTTCATAAAGGAGATGTTGTTGTAACAGGGCAAAAAATTGGTCAGGTTTTTACGGATAAAGTTTCTAAAAAAACGAAGTTAATCTTTGTCTTGTTTAAAAATACAACGCGTTTAAACCCTTCTTCTTGGATTTTAAGAAGATAAACTACTTAAAATAGTATTTGCGTTAAAATAGAATTTGATACCACACATAAGAACGCTGGTGTATAATTAAGTTTGTACAAGAATTTACAAATTTTTTATATTAATTAAAATTTTATTAAAATGGAAAACTTAAAAAGAAAAACCGTTGCAATATTAGCAACTAATGGATTTGAGGAAAGTGAATTAAGAGAACCTAAGAAAGCTTTAGAAGCCGCTGGTGCAGATGTGCACATTGTGTCTTTAGAATCTGGAGAAATAAAATCATGGAATGAAGGTAATTGGGGAAAAACGTATAAAGTAGATAAAACTTTAAAGGACGTATCTCAAGAAAACTATAATGCATTGATGTTGCCTGGTGGAGTTATAAATCCAGACTTATTACGTAATAATAAAGACGCAGTTGGTTTTGTAAAATCCTTCTTTGAGCATCATAAACCTGTTGGTGCTATTTGCCATGGACCTTGGTTATTAGCGGAAGCAGATGTATTAAAAGGGAGAAATATAACTTCATATAGCTCAATTAAAACAGATCTTATAAATGCTGGTGCAAATTGGATTGATGAAGAGGTAGTTGTAGATAAAGGACTAGTTACAAGTAGATATCCTGATGATTTACCTGCATTTAATGCTAAGTTAGTGGAAGAAGTATATGAAGGTAAACACAAAGGCCAAATGGCTTAATTTTATCTTATTACTATAAATAAAAAAAGAAGCGCAAATTTAGATTTGCGCTTCTTTTTTTTATAATATTTAATTATTTTAATCTAAACAAGAATATTTACTAGAAAGATTAAATAAAATCTACTCTGGTTGAGGAGAATATTTAATGTTTTTCTGAAGAATAACAGCATTAGGGATTGTTATCAATTCTTTTTCTGGTGTTCTTAAAGTGATAAAAAAAGCGCCAATATCTCTAATTTCTCCTGTAATATTATTGTCTTTTTCTAAAATAGTAATGGTATCTCCAATTTTTACAGGGTAATTTATAAATAAAATTAAGCCTGCGGTAATATTAGAAAGTATAGACCATTGTGCAAAAAAGGCAATTCCTAAAATGGTTAAAAAAGAAGAAACATAAACAAGTAATTGTTTCTCGTCTACACCCCAAATAAAAGATACAAATACAATTATAGTAATGTAAATAAGCACAGAAATTATTTTATTCGTTAAAATAATTCTAGCTTTTTGAAACCCAAATTTTAGTTGAATTTTCTTTAGAGAATTCGTAATTACAAAGCGAATTAAAAAAGCAGCAATAAGTATTGCTATTGATGATATAATTTTATAATTGTAAAATTCCATAATGATAATATTTAACTAAATACTGCTTTTAAGGCAGTTGCGTCTCCAGGTTTTAGCTTTCCTGCTAAAACTAAACTTAATTCTTTACGTCTTAAGGCCCCTTCAAAGCGTGTTAATTCTAGATCTGTTTCTGGTCTAATTTGAGGAATAGCAACAGGTTTTCCTGTTTCATCTACGGCAACAAAAGTATAAATACCTTCGTTTACTTTTGTTCTAGACCCAGATTGTCTGTCTTCTGTCCAAACATCTACATAGGTTTCCATAGAAGAGTTAAATGCTCTAGAAACCTTTGCTTCTATAGTAACTACACTACCAACAGGAATTGCTTTGCTAAAGGCAACATGGTTTACAGATGCTGTAACCACAATTCTTCTAGAGTGTCTTCTAGCAGCAATACTGCAAGCTCTGTCCATTCTGGCAAGTAATTCGCCTCCAAAAAGGTTATCTAAATAATTGGTTTCACCAGGTAAAACTAAATCGGTAAGTATTGTTAAAGATTCTTTCGGCGTTTTTACTTCCATCAAAAAATGTTTTTTTGCAAAGATAGTAATCGCTTATTAAAAAAAGAGCTTTAAAATTGTTAAAGAAAAGTAGAATTAATCTATCTTTTCAACAAGTAACCAGGCATCTTTAGATACTGTTTTCTGAATTCTATAAAGGTTGTTAGTAGCTTCATTTCGGCTAGCGTAACTGTTAAAAGTAACCTGCGTAAGTCCCCATTTGTTAACGCCAATTATCTTAGCATCAAATCCTTTTGCTTTTAATTCTTCTACTCTCTTTTCTGCATTTTCTGCAAATTGAAAAGCTCCGGCAACAATATGAAATGGCTTCGCTACTTCTTTAACAACCTTTAAATCAATAGTTGGTAAAGGATTAGAGATTACAAAAGTAGCAGATTGTATTTTTTTCTGAATAGCTTTTTCTTGATTCGCTAAGTTTTCTTTTTGTAGATTATTTTCATAACCATTATAGCCAGCAAAACCTAAAGTTAGTAAAATTGCTGCAGTAGCGGCATATTTTATAAATGTAGGTATCCCTTTGTGCGTTGCTTTTGTAGGAGTAGGGTTTAAAGGTTTTACTTCTTCCTTAAACCTAGAAATAGCAGAAGATGTTACAGTGTCTAAACCAAAAGATTCCGTTAAGTAGTTAACAGCAGTATTCGGTTCAAAAATAATTTGTTTTTCTTCATTTAAAGTCAAAACACCTAAACGATCAATTTGTACCGTTCTAGATTGTAATTCATTTTGCCATTTAATAACAGATAATGAAATAGCAGTAGATGCTTTTTCAAAAGAAATGTTTTCTGCAGAAGCAATATAGTTAGCTAATAAACCATCATTGTGTTTTAACAAACTATTAAAAGTAACCTGCTTAGTAGGTGGAGTAAAAGTATGTGTAAAATTATTGGCTTTTGCACCAATTCTATTGGTTACAAATCCTCCAAAATCAGGTACAATTACGCAATCGTATCTGTACAGTAAATCGTTTATGTATGTAGCTAAATTCATTGTAACAAATATAGAAATTAAGGCGTTTTGTAAAACAATTTCTTAACAATTTTATCAACAAATATTTTATATATTGGTATTCAAATTGTTATCAAATTGAAAGAAGAAAAATTATTAGCGGTCTTAAGATTACAAAGGTGCAAAGCAATTGGCGATATTTTGGCCAAAAAACTCATTGTAAATGTGGGAGATGTAGAGCAAGTGTTTAAAGAAAAGACAGCTATACTATCAAAAATTAATGGAATAGGCAGTCATGTTTTAAAGCATTTGTTTGATGCAAAAAATATTAAATTGGCCCAACAGGAGTTAAAATATATTCAAGATAATAATATTTCTTATTCTTATTTTTTAGATGATGATTATCCTAAAAACCTTCAACATTGTATTGATAGCCCAATATTATTGTTCAAAGACGGAAAATTAGACTTTTCTAATCCTAGAATTATTTCTATTGTTGGTACACGAAATATTAGCTCTTATGGACGCGATTTTTGCAATCAATTGATAAAAGAAATTGCTACCTATAACCCTATAATTGTAAGTGGTTTTGCATATGGTGTAGATATTTGTGCACATAAAGCAGCTATAGAATACAACTTGCAAACCATTGCTGTTTTAGCACATGGTTTTGAGCAAATTTATCCGAAGGTTCATAAAAAATATATCAATCAAGTAAATGAAAATGGTGGTTTTTTAACTGAGTTTTGGAGTGAAGAAGATCCTTTAAGAGAAAACTTTTTAAAACGGAATAGAATTGTTGCAGGTATTTCTAAGGCAACAATTATTATAGAATCTGCCTCTAAAGGAGGTTCTTTAGTTACAGCAGATATTGCCAACTCTTATAATAAAGATGTGTTTGCTGTTCCTGGTAGAACTACAGATTTGTATAGCCGAGGGTGTAATAATCTAATTAAAAATAACAGGGCGTATTTGCTAAGTTCTGCCACGGATATTGTAAAAATGCTCAATTGGGATGTTCAAGAAAAGGCGAAAACAATTCAAAAACAATTATTTGTAGAATTAAACGAGAACGAGCAGAAAATTCATGATTTATTACATGATAAAGGACAACAATTATTAGACGTTATTTCTTTAGAATGTAATATTCCAATTTATCAGTTATCATCTATTTTATTGCAAATGGAATTAAAAGGTGTTACAAAACCTTTGCCAGGAAAGATGTTCGAACTTACTTAATAATGCTTATTTTTGAAACTATGAAGGTAGAAAGAAAATTAATGTCTAAGAAAAAACCAACATTTCCTATCAATGATATGTTGAGTGATTATTTGAAAAAATACAAAAGGAATGTGAAAATTCCAATTTTTTATGATGATTTATTGCGTTTTCAAGGCTCTGTAACTGTGTATGATAATAATGATGAAGACACACTTTGGATACGTACTTATTATTCTGAATGGGACCGAATAGAGATAGACAATAGCTTAAAAAAAATATACATGATGTTGCTTTCTGATGGAAGTGATGCAACCTTACCATTTTTAAATGTAGACGCTATAGATTACTGTACGTTTGGTAATTCTAAACCGTTTAGAATAAAAGTAAGAAATATTTTAAACGATAATTTTACGTATTTCTATGTAAAAAAAGCAGACGCTTCTCGTGTCTATGGTTTGGAGTTAGAACATATATTATCTCCTCACAACATCAATTTTTTGGTGCATAAAGACACGCTAATAGAAGAACATATTGTAGGGATTCCTGGAGATGATTTTATCAAGAACTTCTTGCCAAAATGTACAGAATCAGAAAAATCGCAAATAGCAAAAGAGTTTGTGAAGTTTAAAGAACGATGTTTAGTACGTTTGTTGGGTGATATGCGTTCTTACAATTATGTAGTTACGCCAACACACGATTTTTTTAGCATCATTTATAAAATTAGAGCCATAGATTTCGATCAACAATCTTTTGAAGGGAATTTAAAAGTTTACAACCTACAATTTATGAAGGAGAACTTCAAAATGGTGGAAATGGTGAGTAAGAAATTAGAAAATAGCTCTATTGAACAATACAAAATAGAAGAGCGCTCTTTTATGGCAAAACGGATGATTACTGCACCAAGAAGAACGGAATTTCTTATTAACTGTATGAAAAATGATACTATTTCTTATCCTAAAAACGTAGCGTTATTAAAAAATCAATTAATGAAATATGTGGGAGATGTAAAGTTTAAAGAGTGTACTAATATGGGAGAAGTTTTAGATACTATTTTATCTTTTGTAAAACGTAATTATTTAGATATTAGTAATAAAGAGCTGTTTTAGAAGCTGTTTCCTGCTTTCACTACTCGCTTTTTTTATCCTAAAAAGGAATAAAAAAGAGCTCAAACAGACCGTTCAATCAGGGCTAAACTTGTTTGTTAGCGTTTTTACTTAAAACAGTTTCAGGCATCAACATAAAAAGAAGGTTTGTAAAATAAAAAAGCGTCGTAAAAATATTTTTACGACGCTTTTTAACTTGTATTGTTTTAGTAATATATTACCAAGCTCCAATAAAGTGGCTTCCTGTTGCGTTTACTAATTCAGCACCTTTAGTAACTGCACCAGTATCAGTGTTAATAACATAAATGTTTCCATTTTGTCCTACAGGCGCTTGCGTTAAATAGATTTCATTTCCGTCAACAGCAAAACCTTGGTATTGGAATAAGTAAAAATCTGGATCATAAGGAATAGCATCAATTTTTACAGCTGTTTTAGCATTTAAATCAACTAGAGCAAAAAATCCTTGAGCTCCTGCTAAACCGTCTGCAGAACCATCATGTCTATAAGCTAATACCGCTTTTCCGTTTGCAGCTGGTCTCCAAGCAAGAACGTAAGCACCTTCTATACCTAAAGCATCGTCTAAATTAAAGTCATAAGAATTATCATATTCGTTATCAGCTCCAATTTTTAAAATATGAGAACCTTCTGGATCACTTTGGTTTGCTTGGTAAACACTTCCGTTATACTCAAAAGCGTTAATGCTACGGTATCCGTTTGTATTACCATGTCCTACAGTAGAAGTAATTACTGTTGGGTTTAATAAAGAAGGGTAATCTAAAATAATTGTTTTAGATCCTAAAATTTCATAATCGCTCTCTCTTTCTACAGTAGAAGGATCTACTTTGCTTAAACGTGTACCGATATATAATTTATCTCCTGCTGCGTTTAAAGTAGGCATATCAATTCTAGAGAAATAATAACCAGCAGCTTCTTCTGCTGCGCTTAAAGGCACAATATGCTCTTCAAACTCTTTTATTAAAGAGTTTTCTAAATCTAAAGTAACTACACCTATTTTAGCTTCTGTATGTGTATAAACATCGTCTGTTGCATCATCTGGTGTTCCGTTATCATCAACTTGGTGTTCTGTAGATACGTATACTGCAGATCCTGTTTTGTCTCCATCAAATAATTTTATCCATCTTGGTGCAGTTCCTACATAAGGAGCAATACTTACCTCAGTACCTGTAGGTATAAAGTTTTGTCCTCCTTCTACAGTATATTTTGTATAGTTACCACCAGTGTCTCCTGCGTAGCTAATGTTAAAAATTGTCTTTCCATCTTCAGAAGCTTGTAATCTAGCGGTTCTGTTAGAAGGTGCTATAAATCCATTTTCAAAAGGATCAATAGATACAGTTGGGTCTTTAGCATCTTCACTAGATACAGAGTAAATTAAAGTTCCTCCATTTCCGTCTCCTGGTGCATCTCCCATTTTAGCGCCTGCAATGGTAATCCATCTTGTTGCATCTGGTTCTGGAGTAACAATTGGGTCATCATTTACATCCTCGCTACATGCGGTAAATAAACCTAATGATAATATAAAGGCTAATGCTTTGTGGTTTAAAATAAATCGTTTCATTATTAATTTTATTTAGTTAAATTTATTGATTGTGTAATTAAGTTTTATGTAAAAAGCTCTTCCTGGTTTTTGTACAGATAAATTGTCATATACAGGTTTGTCAAATATGTTTTTAATATCAAAACTAGCAACAAGTTTCTTGTTTGGAAATGAGTAGCTAATACCTAAATCTTGAGCAAATTGTTTAGGTACATCAAAAAAGTTATTACCAACAGTATTAGATCCTTGTGGTACTAAGTATGAGAACTCATCTGTAAAGTACATAGAGTAGAATAGGTTTAATCTAGACTCTTTTTGAATTAAATCTTTAAAAGAATAACGTAAACTACCGTTCATTGTAAAAAAAGGTGTGTTTGGTACGTCTATTTCTGTACCCGTATTTATAATCTTTAAATCGAAACGAGATACATTAAAGTTGAATCCGAAATTTCGGTTATATGTGTAGTTTAATTGAGCATCTATCCCTTTAGAAGTTCCGCTCCCTTGATTTACATAAACGATTAATTCATTATCAATATTAAAAGAGGTTTCAATAGGTAGGCCAATTCTGTCTTTTATATTTCTTGTAAATACATTTGTAGAAATCGTAAAGTCGTGATTTTTTATGTTAAATGTTCCAAATCTAAAACCTAAGTTATAGTTGTTAGATTGTTCTGGTTTAATTGTTGGGTTTGCTACTACATTATCTCCATCATTACCAAATACTTCTGTTTCATCTGGTAAGCGAACGGCTTTTTCTGCAGAAGCTAATAATGTAACTTTTGGAGAAATAGCATACGAAGCTGCAAATCCGTATCCATCCTTCTCATTATTACTACTTATAACTTCATCAACGATAGTTTTTGTTCCGTTTGAATCTGTTATAATTTTAGGATCAACACTTGTTGTTTTTTGTTGATAATGTTTTCCGAAGACACTAGTTCTTAATCGATTTTGAAGCGCTGTAAATTCATAAGTTAAAGAATAAATATTTTTATCAATATTTCTAGTACCTTTAAAAGTGTTTTCTAAAACAGAAACTAAAACATCGCTATCTTCTCTGTCAACTCCACTGTAGACATGGTTTGCTAAAACTGTATGTTGGTCATTAATTGTATAAGAGATACCCGATCTAATAGAAGCTACTTTTCTTTTAATTTTAGCTAAAGTAGGACCTCCTTCTTGTTGAGAGCCCCAAGTATAATCGTATTCATTACCTCTAAAATCGATAGCTCTTTCTCCTGTCCAGCTATAAGCAGCAGCAAGCGTGTCGTTAACAGCACGGTTTCTTTCACCATACAATCCGTTTATGTTTACATCTAGTCCTTTTACAAAAAGATTTTTCTTTTTATAAATCATATTTGCTAATAAGGCATCCGATTCTAAGAACCTGTCTTTGTATGGTATAATAGTCATAAACGCACCATGTTGCACTTCTTTGTAATCTTTAGATGCATTAAAACCAACTAAAAATTGATCTGCCCATTTTACATCGGTATAACCAGCTTGAAACATTCCGCCTGTAGATTTGTAAGCATCATTAAACCTTCTTGCTGTAATTGGTGTTTGCACACCTCCTAAACCTGTATCTACAACACTTCTTCCAGATACTTTGTAATCATTATCAGAATAATTATGAAAAATAGCAGATTTTACAGTAAACCCAGATTCTTTATAACGATATAGTCCATTAACATTAGCTTGTATTGTGTTAAATGATCCGTAAGAAATAGATGCATTTAGATTTGTTCTTGCGTCATTATGTAGCACAATATTAATAGCTCCACCCAAAGCATCGTCTGATAAGTGCCCAGGAACTACTCCTTTATAAACCTCAATATTTTTAATCATTGATGGAGGAATGCTGTTTAAATTGTATGAAGAACCATACATAGAACTAGGAATTCCGTCTATGAAAATTCTAACAGCGTTACCTGATAATCCGTTTAAACTATAACTAACATCTGAACCTAAACCACCATTTTGACGGATTTTTACGCCAGCAGTAGCGTTTAATAATTCGTTTGTTTGAATATTTCTAAGACTTGCCTCTGCAGTTTTTATAACATTTACAGCAAAACCTTTTGTTTCTTTTTTAGTTTCTTCTGTTTTTGTTGTGATACGAACCTCGTCTAATTGATTTTTTATGCTTTCTAAGAATACATTTACTTCCTTCTTTTTAGAATTAAGTTGTACTGTAATGGTTTTAGGTTTTGAATTTAAAGAATGGAATTGGATGTTATGAGTTCCATAAGGAACCGATTTTATATAGAATTCTCCATTAAAATCTGTAACAGTTTCTTTGTAAAAGTGATCTCCTTTTATAACTACAAAAACATCTATAGCAAGTTCATTGTCATCCGTTTTTACCTTTCCATAAAAATCTCCTTCTTGACCAAAAGTAGTATAAGATATAAGTAGCAGTATTAATGTTTTAAAAAAAGATGGCATTCGTTTTATTTTTTTGACAAATATAAGTCTATTTGTAATCAGTCTAAATAAACTTAACTGTTTTAATGAATTATTTTTTTTAAGCTACTTTTAAGATAGATGTGTTAATTTTTAGACGTTAATAATGTTAATAATTAAAAAATGGCATGTTATTTTTAATGATTCTATATAGCGAGATTTTGGACTTGCTGTTGTGTAGGGGTAATTCCCCTCTAAAAAAGGATTTTATTTCTTTTTTAGAGGAGGTAACTATAGAAGGATGGAGTAATTTGATGTGTTGTAATAAGAGGCTTCGTAACTTTATTATTTACTTCTTATGCTTTCAATAACCACTGTTAATAAAATTAAGCTTCCGCCAATGATGGTATTAATACTAGGGATTTCGTGTACAAAAAAATAGGCGATTATAATACCAAAAATAGGTTGTACACTACTTATTATACTTGCAGTTGCAACAGAGAAGTGTTTTAAGGAGTGAATCATCATTGTGTGGCCAATAGCTGTGGTTAATAAGGCAACCAATAATAATAAAGGCAATTGACTTTGAAAGTTAGAGATATCACTAAAAAATAAAACGGGGATTAATAAAATAGTCACAATAATTAATTGGTACAACATAATTGTACTCCCATTATAGTTTGTTACGTGTTTTTTGGTAGTTAAATTTCTTAAAGCGTAACAAAGTGCAGATAAAATACCTAATAAGATACCTTTTACTTCATCGTTTTCTATGGAGAAATCTGGTACTAAAATATACACACCAATTAATACAAGGACTCCTAAAAAAACATGTACTTTATTTAGTTTTTGTTTGGAGAAAAACGGTTCTAAAAGTGCAGCCATTACAGGGAAAGTGTATAAAGATAACATACCTAAAGCAACGTTAGAAAGTTTTAAGGCATAAAAATAGGTAACCCAATGAGCTCCCAAGAAAAAACCATTCACTGCAAAAGAAAAATAATCTTTTTTAAATTTTATTTTTAAATCTATTTTTTGGATTCTACAGAAAATATAAACTAAAACGGCAGCAAAACTAGCTCTACATAGAATAATTACTTCTGCAGGTAAAGCAATATATTTACCTAAAACACCAGAGGTACTTATAAAAAGTGTTGCTAAAATTAAGAAGGATAAATTTTTTGCATGTGTATTTTTCATCTATATTTTCTAGGAGATTTAATAAAAGAGCTTAAAGATTTACTTTTTCCATTCTAAAGTTTCTACTAAGTGTAAAATGTCCTTTTTAATATAATTTACAGCTGGTAAAATGGAATCGTAGTTTGGTTTTGTGTAAAAATACAAAGATCCTTTAATAAAGTTATTTGTACTGTCTGTTAAATGGAATTGAATTTGAGAGGCTGCATTACCAGTTATTTCATAGATGCTACCAAAAACTCTTTTTTTTGGATTTACAAAGTCTTTTGGAATGATTTGTTCTGCCTTTATGGTGTGTTTAAAAACTAGTTTTTCTGCTTCTGCTAGTAGTTCTTTAATATTGTTTTCTACAGGTCTGTAAGTAATATCTATAGATGCCTTTAATTTAGGGTATTTTATGGTAAGCCAATTGTTAGGGTCATCATAAACTTTTGTGTTTTCTAAAACATCAAAAGAATAAGGTCTTTCTAAATCTAATTTTTTATAAGCTTTTGTAGGGTATGTTAAACTTAAATATCCTTTTGGTTTTGGTAGTACATCATCTTTACAGGATAGAAAAATAATTGCAAAAATTAATAGAAAAATATTACGCATTTCGTGTAGCTTTAACTTGTTTTATACGTTTTTGATCTAACGCTTCTATGGTAAACGTATAATTCTTAAAGTTTATTTTCTCTCCTTTTTTAGGGAATTTACCAGAAACCTCTAAAATAAAACCAGCTAAGGTTTCGCTTTCTCCTTTTTCTTCTTCAAATATATCTTCATCCTCATCATCTAAAACCTTGCAGAAATCTTTAATACTTGTCTTACCTTCAAAAATATAATTGTTAGCGTCTATTTTAGAATAGTGCAAATCTTCATCATCAAATTCATCATTTATATCGCCAACAATCTCTTCTATTACATCTTCTAGTGTTAATAAACCGCTTGTTCCTCCATACTCATCAACAACAATTGCTAAATGGTTTTTCTTTTCTCTAAAATCTGCTAATAAATCATCTAACTTTTTGTTTTCTGGCACAAAAAAAGTTTCTCTTAGTAATTCTTGCCACTTAAAGGTGGTTTTATTTAAATGTGCTAATAAGTCTTTTGCGTATAAAACACCAATAATATTATCTATGTTATCTTTATAAACAGGATTTCTAGAATAGCCATTTTTTAAAATTTTAGCTAAAACTTCTTCGTAAGATTCTGTGTCGGAAAGCGCAAATATATCTATACGAGGTACCATAATTTGTACCGTTTCTGTATTTCCGAAATTTACAATTCCTTCCAAAATTTTTTGCTCATCCTTTGTAGTTGCTCCTTCAGAAGTTAGTTCTAGTGCTTGTGATAGTGTTTCTACTGAAAAATTAGAGTTTTTGCTTCCTAATTTTTTTTCAATCCACTTTGTTAACGTAATTAAGGGTAAACTAAAAGGTGTTAGAAATATGTTTATAACGTGTATAAACTTAGACATTGTTTTAGAAAAGCTAAGTGCATTTCTAGAGGCGTAAACCTTTGGTAAAACTTCTCCGAATAAAAGTATTAAAAAGGTTACAAGAACAATTTCTAATAAAAATCGAGTAGGAATTAAAAATGAAAAGATTTCTAGTTTAAAGTCAAAACCGCCAAAAAGGGTTTCTGCCAATGAAGCAAATAATAATACAATTAAAATATTTATAAAATTGTTGGTTATTAAAATTGTAGCTAATAATTTTCTAGGTCTTTCTAATAAGCTAACGACTATATTTTGGTCTTTTCCGTTGTTAGAAAGTTCGTTTAAATCGGTTTGTGAAAGTGAAAAGAAAGCAACTTCTGCTCCAGAAACTAATGCGGAACTTACTAATAAGGCAATTAGAAAAATTGCGTTAAACGAAGTTACAAAATCTATTGAGGCAAATAATAAGTATAATATTTCGGGATCTGGGTCCAATTGTTATAGGTTAAATTAATTAAAATGGTAAATCATCATCTTCTTCTGGAGTTACCGTTTTTGGTGCTGGTGCAGAAGGTTTTTGATCTTGTTGTGGAGCTATTGGGGTTGAGCTATCTGTGTTTTTCTTAGTAGAAAGCATGGTCATTTCATTTACATGAATTTCTGTAGAATAACGTTTAACTCCATCTTGTTCCCATTGTCGGTTTTTTAATTTTCCTTCAACATATACTTTGTCTCCTTTAGATAAGTATTTTTCACAAACTTTAGCCAATCCGTTTCTTACAACAATATTATGCCAATCGGTAGAAGTAACTTTTTCTCCGCTTTGTTTATTTGTGTAGCTTTCGCTAGTTGCTATTGGAAATCTACCAACACAGTTTTGATCATCAAAATAGTGCATTTTAATATCATCACCTAGGTTACCAATTAAAATTACTTTGTTTATTGTTCCTGCTGCCATAGCTTTTTTTTTGTTGTTAGGTCTTTTACAGTCAAGACCTATCGGTTTTAAATTTTCATGAAACTACGTTTCTACTTTCAATAAAAATAACGAATTATTTTAATTTTAGTACTGCTCGAGTAGACAAACTTAATCTCATTAATAACTGTACCCCAAAAGTACTAAAAATATCAATTACTTTTCAGCTTGAAAAGCTTCTAAAAAATTTGCAATTAAAATAGGAACTGGGTACTTTTCAATTTCACTCCATTTTATAGTTGTTTCGGCAGAATTTGCTGTTTCTACAATCCAAAATTGGGTATATAAATGTTGATGTGATAATTTATGTACAATCTCTTTTGGGTTAAAAAGTGAAATTGTAGTTTCTAAAGGGAACAGATTGATAAATTCTTCTGATAAAATTAATTCATCCTTATTAATGACTTTATTACTTTCTATTAATGGAAACTGGTAGAGACCTTGCCAGATTCCTTTTCCTTTTCTTTCCGATAAGATCGTGGTGTCGTTATCTGTTTTTATCACCAAAAAATTAAAATATCTTTTTCTAACTTTTATTTTTTTCTCTTTAACGGGTAATTCTTTGGTTAGCTTTTTTTCGAAGGCAACACAACTATCAGAAAAAGGACAAGTTTCGCAAAGTGGATTTTGAGGTTTGCAGTGCAGTGCACCAAAATCCATTATAGCTTGGTTGTAGGTTCCAGGTTGCGTTTCGTCAATTAAAGACTGTGCTAGTGTTTTAAACTCTTTAATTCCTGCAGATGAGTTAATAGGTGTGTCTATACCATAATAACGAGAAAGCACTCTGTAAACGTTACCATCTAAAACTGCAGTGGGTTCGTTAAAGCAAATAGACGCAATTGCAGAGGCGGTGTAATCTCCAATTCCTTTTAATTTTATAATCTCTTTATATGTAGAAGGGAATTCGCCATTAAGTTCGTTCGCAATTTGTTTTGCAGAAAAATGTAGGTTTCTTGCTCTTGAATAATAACCGAGACCTTGCCACATTTTTAAAACGGTACTTTCATCCGCATTAGCGAGGTTAAAAACAGTTGGAAAATCTGTTGTAAATTTTTGATAATAAGACAAACCTTGCGCAACTCTTGTTTGTTGTAACATGATTTCTGACAACCAAATAAAATATGGGTTTTTAGTTTTGCGCCATGGCAATTCTCTATTGTTTTGTAAGTACCAGTAAATTAATGTATTAGAAAAAATCATTGCTTAGAAATAGGTTTGCAATAATATAACAAACGTTTTAAATTTTAGTGAATTATTAGTAAAAGTGGGTAAATGTTAAAATTAGCTTTTATCTTGTTTTGTTAACATAAAATTAAGAGGTTTACGCTAATTAATTCAAACAAATTATAAATGAAATTAAAAACTAACTTTATTTTAACGCTCTTTTGGGTGTTTGTAGTGCAGGTCACTTTTGCACAGAGTAAAATTGTATCAGGAACTATTTCTGATAAAACAGGTGTTTTGCCGGGAGTTTCGGTTCTTGTAAAAAGCACAAACAAAGGAACAGAGTCCGATTTTGATGGTAAATTCTCTATTTCTGCAAAAACAGGAGATATCTTAGTGTTTAGATATCTTGGAATGAAAACCTTAGAGAAAAAGGTTGGAACTGGAAGTATCGTAAATGCGGTACTTGAAGAAGATTCTCAAAGTTTAGATGAGGTTGTAATTACTGGTATTACAACAACTGATAAACGTTTGTTTACGGGAGCTTCTACATCAATTAAAGCTTCTGATGTGAAGTTAGATGGTGTTCCAGAAATTAGTAGAGCACTAGAAGGAAGGGCAGCTGGTGTAACAGTACAAAACGTTTCTGGTACTTTTGGTGCTGCACCAAGAATTAGAATTCGTGGTGCTACTTCTATTTATGGTAATTCTAAACCATTATGGGTTGTAGATGGTATTATCTTAGAGGATGCTATTGATATCTCTTCTGGAGATTTAGCTTCTGGAGATGCTACAACATTAATTAGTTCTTCTATTGCAGGTTTAAATGCAGATGATATTGAGTCTTTTGAGGTCTTAAAAGATGGTTCTGCTACTTCTATTTATGGCGCAAGAGCAATGGCTGGTGTAATTGTAATTACAACTAAAAAAGGTAAGGCTGGTGTAAGTAGTATAAACTATACAACTGAAACTACTTTTAGAATGAGACCTTCTTATAATGATTTTAACATTATGAACTCTCAAGAACAAATGTCTGTTTACGAAGAAATGCGTACAGGTGGATGGTTAAATTATAGTACTGTTGCAAATGCAAGTGAAAGTGGTGTTTATGGAGAAATGTACCAATCATTAAACCAATTAGATAGCAACGGTAATTTTGTGCTTGCAAATACGCCAGAAGCTAAAGCAGGTTTTTTAAGACAAGCAGAATTAAGAAATACAAACTGGTTTAACGAGTTATTTAATGTAAACGCAATGCAAAGTCATTCTGTTAACATGTCTTCTGGTACAGATAGAGCAACTTACTATGGTTCTATTAGCGCATTAATAGATCCGGGGTGGACGAAGTCTAGTAATGTAAATCGTTATACTGCAAATTATAAATCTTTATTTAAAGTAAATGATAGATTATCATTTAATACAATAAGTACTGCGTCTTTTAGAAATCAGAAAGCACCAGGAACGTTGTCTCAAGATACGGATGTGGTTACAGGAACTGTAAAAAGAGATTTTGATATTAACCCGTATTCATTTGCGCTTAATTCTTCTAGAGCTTTAGATCCAGATAAGTTTTATACAAGAAATTATTCAGATTTTAATATCGTTAAAGAATTAGAAGAAAATTATATTGATATTAACGTTGTAGACTTAAAGTTTCAGGCAGAGTTAAAATATAAACTTAGCGAAAAAACAAATGTTAGTTTTTTAGGAGCTTTAAAATATCAATCTACATCTTTAGAACATAATTCTACAGAATTCTCTAACCAAGCAAATGCATTTAGAGCAATGGGTAATGAAATTATTAGAGATGCAAATCCGTTTTTATATACAGATCCAGATGATCAATATGCTGTGCCAATTAGTGTGTTGCCAGAAGGAGGTATTTACAGACGTACAGATTATAGTATGTTAGGGTATGATTTTAGATCTACTTTTTCTTATAAAGATATTATTAAAGAAGATCATACTGTAAACTTTTACGCAGGAGCAGAGCTTAATTCTGCAGATAGAAAAACATCGAACTTTACAGGTTGGGGATTACAATACTCTTTAGGAGAAGTACCTTTTTATGGGTATGAATTATTTAAAAAAGGAGTTGAAGAAAATAATTTATACTATGGTTTAGGTAATACTAGATATAGAAATTTAGCATTTTTTGGTAATGCAACCTATTCTTGGAAAAGACGTTACACTCTTAACGGTACATTGCGTTATGAAGGGTCTAATAAATTAGGGAAATCTACTGCATCTAGATGGTTGCCAACATGGAATGTGTCTGGTGCGTGGAATGTACATGAAGAAGATTTCTTTGAACACTTAGGTGTCTTAGATAGACTTACTTTTAGAGCTTCTTATAGTTTAACAGCAGATAGAGGTCCAGATTATGTATCTAACTCATTGGCAGATATTAGAAGTTTTAATCCTTGGAGACCTTCTTCTGGTGTTAAAGAAAGTGCTTTGTATGTTAGCTCTTTAGAAAATAGTGAATTAACGTATGAGAAAAAACATGAATTTAATATTGGTATGGATGCTGGTTTTCTTGAGAATCGTATAAATATTGGTTTCGATTGGTATACTAGAGATAATTTTGACTTAATTGGTAGAATTAATACACAAGGTATTGGTGGAGAGGTAACAAAGTATGGTAACGTAGCTGAAATGAAATCTGATGGATTAGAATTTTCTATCTCTGCAACACCAATTAAAACAGAAGATTTTTCTTGGCAAACAGATTTTGTGTATTCTAAAACAAGTAACAAAGTAACAAAGTTAGATACGCAACAAAGAGTAATTGATTTAGTTACAGGTTACGGTTTTGCAAGAGAAGGTTATTCTGTAAATTCTATTTTTTCTATTCCTTTTGCAGGATTAAATGAAGAAGGTATACCTACATTTCAAGATCAAGATGGTAATGAATCTGTTAGCGATATTTACTTTCAAGAAAGAGATAAGTTAGATTTCTTAGAATATTCTGGTTCTACAGATCCAACAGATGTTGGTAGTTTTGGAAATATTTTTAAATATAAAAATTTAACGTTTAATGTATTTACAACATTTTCATTCGGTAATGTGGTAAGGTTAAACCCTGTATTTAGTTCTTCTTATTCAGATCTTACGGCATTGCCAAGAGAGTTTGAAAACAGATGGGTGTTACCGGGAGATGAAAACACAACAAATATACCTGTAATTGCTACTACAAGACAACAAAATGATTATGGTTTTTATGATTTAAGAACCGCTTATAATGCCTATAATTATTCTACAGAAAGAATTGCAAAAGGAGATTTTATAAGACTTAAGCAGGTGTCTTTAGCATATCAATTTCCTAGTGAACTTGTAGAAAAATTAAGCCTTAATAGCTTCTCAATAAAATTACAAGCAACCAATTTATTTTTGCTGTATTCAGATGATAAATTAAACGGACAAGATCCAGAATTTTTTAACTCTGGTGGTGTTGCAAGCCCATTGGCTAAGCAATTTACTTTTACATTAAAATTAGGTTTATAAAATATAAAATATATAAAAAATGAAAAATAATAAAAAAATATTATTTGTAATATTTCTTTTTTCTCTTTTTGTGGTGTCTTGTGATGATTTTTTAGATGAAACCCCAGATAATAGAACAGAAGTAGATACGGCTGAAAAGGTTAGAAAGATACTAGTATCTGCATATCCATCAAATACGTATGGTTTAGTAGCAGAATTATCTTCTGATAATGTAGACGATATAGGGGCGGAGAACCCTTATTCTGATAGGTTTTCAGAGCAGATTGTGTTTTGGGAAGATATTACGGAAACAGATAACGATAGTCCTACTTCTATTTGGGAAGGTTGTTATGGAGCTATTGCAAACGCAAATCAAGCATTAGCAGGTATTGAAGCTCTTGGTGATAATTCTTTATCAGCAGAAAAAGGAGAGGCTTTAATAGCTAGAGCTTATGCACACTTTGTGTTGGTAAATATGTTTAGTAAACATTATAATACACAAACAAGTAATACAGATTTAGGGATACCTTATTTAGAAACGGCAGAAACAACATTAAACCCTCAATATGATAGAGGAACTGTTGCATATGTGTATGAAAAAATAAATGAAGACCTAGAAGCAGCTTTACCACTTATTAGAGATGATATTTATGATGTGCCTAAATACCATTTTAATGTAAAGGCATCTTATGCATTTGCAGCAAGGTTTAATTTATACTATGAAAACTGGGCAAAAGCAAAAGAGTATGCAACTGTAGTTTTAACGGCAAACCCTACTAGTATATTAAGAAACTGGGAGGCTCAAAGTCTGGTTGTTAGAAGTCAATTACCTGCGTCTACTGCTTTTTATGAAGATACAAGTAACTTGTTAACACAAGCGTATACTTCTATTTCAGGAGTGCATTTTGGGGCATATTATACGGGTTCTCGTTTTAATCACACAAGTCAGCTTTCTGCTAGAGAGTCTCTTGGTGTTGCTTTGCCATGGGCGAGTAATGCTGGTTTATACCCATATTACAGACCTTTTGTGTACAATGCAGCAAACTTAAACAAAACATTGTTTATGAAAATGCCATATTTGTTTGAGTACACAGATCCTGTTGCAGGTATTGGGTACAGTAAAACAATTAAAAGTCCTTTTACTGGTGATGAAACTTTAATCGTAAGAGCAGAAGCAAACGTAATGTTAAAAGATTACAGTGCAGCTTTAGAAGATTTAAATACATTTACTAGAAATTACAATCAATTTAGTCCAGATACAGACATTGCAGAAGTAAATACTTTTTACAATGGTGTGGCGTATTCTACAGAAGATAATGCTACTCAGAAAAAGGTGCTAAGTCCTAAATTTACAATAGAGGCAGGTACACAAGAAAACATGTTGCATTATACACTTCAGTTAAGAAGAATACTTACAATGCACGATGGTTTAAGATGGTTTGATAACAAAAGATATGGTATGGTTATACCAAGATATCAATACACAGAAACAGGGCCTATCGTTGTAGATGTACTTACGGCAGATGATCCTAGAAAAGCAGTTCAATTACCTCAAGATGTTATTTCTGCAGGTTTAACTCCTAACCCTAGATAGAGTATTAATTATATAATTATGACAATCATGAAAAAAATAAAATATTTAGCATTCATTTTAGCAATTACTTTTAGTAGTTGTGAGGAGAATGACATACCAAACCCAGATAAGAGTTCTATTAGCACAGATTTTGGATATGAAAATCAATTTGATAAGTTTTTAAAGAGAGAATTTGTAACTCCATATAATATTGAAGTATTATATAAATTACCTGATATAGAATCTAACTTTAATTATACTTTAGTACCAGCAGAATATGAGAAATCAATTAAGTTAGCAAATTTAATTAAATACTTATGCTTAGATGCTTATAGTGCAGTTGCACCAGCAGGTTTTTTAGAGAAAACATTTCCTAAAATGTTAGTTTTTGTAGGTTCTTTTGGGTACAACGATAATGGAACAATTCTTTTAGGAACTGCAGAAGGAGGTTTAAAGGTTTCATTGTATGGAGTTAATGAATTAGATGAAACGAGTCCAGAGCAATTAAATAACTATTACTTTAATACCATACATCATGAGTTCGGCCATGTTTTACACCAAAACATACCTTTCTCAGCAGATTTTACGCAAATTGTAGGGGCAGGTTATATTGGTGATGAATGGAGTACTGCATGGGGTGATAATGAGTCTTTAGAAGCTGGTTTTATTAGTGATTATTCTAGTAATCAGGTTAGTGACGATTTTGTTGAATTGATATCTCATTATGTATTGTCTACGGAGGCTGATTGGGCAGCAACAATTGACCAAGCTGGTGATGTAGGAGGTCCGTTAATTAATCAAAAGATAGCAATAATTAAAGCATATTTAAAAAATAGCTGGGGTATTGATATGGATGAGTTGAGAGACGAGATACAAAACAGATATGCTAATTTATCTTCACAAGATTTAGATAATATAAACTAAAAAGACACATGAAAAAATATATAAAAAAATCATTCGCTTTTTTGCTGTTAATTGTAATGGCAACTTCTTGTATTGATAATACTGAAGAAATGGTGTTTGAAGAGTCTAGCTCTGAGAGAATACAAAATGCAATTAGTGAGTACAAAGAATTGTTAATTTCTTCAGAAAACGGTTGGGTTGTTGAATACTATGTTGGAGTGGATCAATCTTACGGAGGTTATAATTTTGTTATGAAGTTTAATGAAGATTTAACAGCAAATGTAGTAATGGAATTAGGTTTTGATGATCCTCAATCTAATATGTATAATGTTATTGCTTCAGGAGGACCTGTTTTAACTCTTAATACATATAATTGGCTTACGCACTTCTTTGCTAATCCAAGTTCAACGAATGCTGATGGGTTTGAAGGTGACTACGAATTTTTCTTATTATCTAGTACAGAAGATACTATTACTATGAAAGGGAAAAAGTTTGGAAACATTATGAAAATGATAAAGCTTACCGAAACTCCAGAGGAATATTTAACGAAAGTTACAGGGATTAATGATTATTTATCAGCTGCATCTGGTTTTATAAATATAGATGGTACTGTAAGTCCTATTAGTTTAAGTGGTAGACATGTTGTTCTTCCGTCAGAAGATTTAGATGTAGCTTTTATTTATACGGATAATGGTATTAAACTTTATGAAACAACCATTATTAACGGTAATGAAGTTAGTGATTTTACTCTAGATACAGAAGCAGATCAATTAGTTTCTTTAGATGGTAGTACAATAATTGAGTTAGCTACATTTCCTGTAGATATGGCACAAGATTGGTTTATAGAAGATGTTACTGATGCTAATAATGTTTCTACAAGTTTTTATAATTCTTTCGTTGATGTTTATAATGTCAATTATGCTACTTGGGGAGAGATTTTATCTACAAAAATATTAATTGGAAATACAACTATCGGTGGATTAACAGAGCAAGCTATATTATTTCGTTCAGGTAATTATTCTGCACAATATATTATATCTTTTTCTCCTGTTTATGGAGGTTCAAATCAAATAGCGATGTCTAAAGTAGAGCCAGGTCTTAACTGGACTTTTTATACTCAGTTAGAACCCTTACTTGATTTAATCATAGGTGGGTCACCTTATACGACAGAATTGAATTCTGAGGATAACCCAACAGAGGTTAAGTATGTAAGTAATGCTGATGCAGATTTTTGGTTTGTAATCAAATTATAATAGTATAAATACTAAATAAGCGAAAAAATCTAAGATTTTAATCTTAGATTTTTTTTCGCTTAATAACTTTTACTTTTTTTACTTTAAAATGCTTAGAGTTGATTAATTATCATATATTTGCATCCGCATTTTTGAAAGTAAATTAATAAAAATATAGTAAATATAGAGACATGACGAAAGCAGATATAGTATCAAAAATTTCAGATAAATCAGGAATCGAAAAAACAGATGTATTAGCAACTGTAGAAGCATTCATGACTGAAGTGAAAGATGCATTAGAAAATGGCGACAACGTTTATTTGAGAGGTTTTGGTAGTTTTATTATCAAAACAAGAGCAGAAAAGACTGGTAGAAATATTTCTAAGAATACTACAATTAAGATTCCAGCACACAATATTCCAGCCTTTAAACCGGCAAAAACTTTTACTGAAGGAGTGAAAAGTAAAGTAGTAGTAAAGTAACAAACACACAATATTAATCTAAATCTTAACGGGTTTAAAAATTCTAAACATTATGCCAAGCGGTAAAAAAAGAAAAAGAGCTAAGATCTCTACACACAAGAGAAAGAAAAGAGCAAGAGCAAATAGACACAAGAAGAAAAAGTAAGCATCCGCTTACTTTTTCGTTTATTGTAAGCGAAAAACAAAAAAGTTCATTGACATAAGAGATTATACAATCTCACACGGTATTACAAAATACCTGACAATATTAATCCCATCTGCACAATTATGTGTAGAGTTAAAACCATTTCAGCATGAAAACAGAATTAATAATTCGTTCAAATTCATCTGATATTGATTTTGCCTTATTAAGAGATGGAAAACTTATTGAATTAAATAATGAAACTAGTGATAACAAATTCTCGGTTGGCGATATATTTTTAGCCAAAATAGGAAAAGTTTTAACTGGTTTAAATGCAGCCTTTGTAAATGTAGGATACCCAAAAGATGGGTTTTTACATTATCATGATTTAGGTGCGCAAGTAAACTCATTAAATTCGTTCATTAAGAAAGTAAGCACAGGTAAGTATAAAGAATTCACTTTAAAGAGCTTCCAAAAAGAGGAAGACATTAACAAAGACGGTAGTATTAACCAAGTACTAAAAACAGGGCAAAACCTGTTAGTACAAATAGTAAAAGAACCAATTTCTACAAAAGGACCACGATTAAGTTCTGAGTTGTCTATAGCAGGTAGATATTTGGTTTTAGTTCCTTTTTCTAACCGAGTTTCTGTTTCTCAAAAAATAGCAGACCCAAAAGAAAAAGAACGTTTAAAAAGATTAGCAAAAAGCATTAAACCAAAAGGGTTTGGTGTTATTTTAAGAACTGTTGCCGAAGGCAAAAAAGTAGCAGAACTAGATAAAGATTTGCAAAACTCATTAGAACGTTGGGTAAGAATGTGTAAAAGTATACCAAATACAAACACACCAACAAAAATTTTAAGCGAGTTAAACAGAGCATCATCTATTTTAAGAGATGTAATGAATGATTCTTTTACTAGTATTGTAACAAATGATGAAACTTTGAAAGAAGAAATAAAAGAGTATTTACAAGAAATTTATCCTGAAAAGGAAAAAATTGTAAAATTACACAGATCTGAAACTCCTATTTTTGAAAAATACGGAATAGAAAGGCAAATTAAAACATCGTTTGGAAAAACAGTTTCTATGAGTAAAGGTGCCTATTTAGTTATAGAGCACACAGAAGCATTACATGTTATTGATGTAAATAGCGGAAATCGTTCTAATAAAGCTGGTTCTCAAGAAGATACTGCATTAGAAGTAAATCTAATTTCAGCTACCGAAATAGCACGACAGTTACAACTGCGTGATATGGGAGGAATTATAGTTGTAGATTTTATTGATATGCACAAAGCAGAAAACAGAAATAAACTGTTTCAGCATCTAAAAGATCAAATGGCTTTAGATAGAACAAAGCACAAAATATTACCTCCAAGTAAATTTGGATTGGTACAAATTACAAGACAAAGGGTAAGACCAGAGTTAAGTATAAAAACTACCGAAGCCAACCCAAACAAAAATGGAGAAGTAGAAGCACCTATTGTTTTGTTAGACAAAATAGAAGCAGATTTAGAGAAATTTATGTCAACCTCTAAAGGAGGGAAAATACAGTTAAATGTACACCCTTTTATTGCATCTTATCTAACAAAAGGAGTCAATTCTATACGTTTTAAATGGTATTTAAAACACAAAAAGTGGATTACAATTATACCTCGTGACGCTTACACATACTTATATTATAAATTTAAAACTAAATAGTCTTAAGTATTATATTATAAAGGCAATAATTTTTTATCAAAAAACCCCGCAACATTTAAGTTGCGGGGTTTTGTGTTTTATAAGGTTTTTGTAATTGTTTTGGGCGTTACCACAAGGGTCAGGCTTTCGCACTCGCTTTTTTTATTCAGAAAAAGAATAAAAAAGAGCTCAAACAATTACTCTATCCTTAACGCGTATAGAGAAATAGATAGAATAGTTATTAAAAAAAAAATATAGTAACTTCAAAAGGAATAAAAAGTCTCATAACGATGATAACGCAGCAGTAAACCAATACAATTCTCATTTCGATACTAAGAGAAATCTCATAAAACTGAACGCAAAATAAACCACCCCAATTGTCATTTCGAAGTATTGAGAAATCTCATAACAGTAATACCACAACAATTACCAAACTTTATAAAATTTCTCACTAAAAGATCTGAAAAGACAAATTGAACGCAAAGAAAAACGGTATAATTATTAAGACTATTTCGCTTCTTTAATCAAATACAAATAAACAGGATAATGGTCAGAATAACCACCGGTGTAATTTCCGCCAGAAAAACTTCTAAAAGGATATCCTTTATATTTACCCTTTTTTGTTGTTAAAAAGCGCTTGTTAAAAATCATTGCTTTAAACATTTTATAGGTAGAAAAATCTTTTTCGCCTTTATCTAATAACGGAGACGTAAAGAAAATCATATCAAATAAATTTATTTTATCTCTATATTTTAAGGTGTTAAAACCTCTACGAAACATGTCTTCATAAGGATTGTATAAGTCTCCTTCAGTTACCTCTTTTTTTCTGCTTTTAGTTTTTAGAACATTTTTAAAGCTAGAGTTATTAGGGTCATCATTAAAATCTCCCATAATTAAAATCTTAGCATTGGTATCTTGTTTTCTAACTTGTTCTATAATTTTAGTATTCTGGTAAGCAGCTTTTTCTCTATTAGGTCTGCTTGCAGCTTCACCACCTCTTCTAGAAGGCCAATGATTTACAATAATATGTATCAACTCATCATCTAAATAACCAGAAACTAATAACTGATCTCTAGTGTAAACGGGATAATTGTCCTTAAATATTTTCGGATTAAATGCCTCGTGATGTATCGGGTTAAAGTATTTTTTCTGATATAAAAATGCAACGTCTATCCCTCTTTTATCAGGAGAATTGTAATGTATAATTCCGTAATCATTTTTTATTAAGTGTTTAGAGTGTATTAAGTCTTCTAAAACACTTAAATTTTCTACTTCAGAAACACCAATAATAGCAGGACTTGTATTTGTTTTGTCTGCACCAATTTGAGCAATCGTACTGCTTAGTTTTTCAATTTTATCCCAATAAACCTTAGATCTGTTCGATTTTAACTCCATTATCGGACTTGCTTCGTCATTCTTATTTACATCATTAATTGTGTCAAATAAGTTTTCTAAATTGTAAAAAGCAACGGTTCTAATATTATATTTTTTTCCGTTTTTCTGAGAATTACAAACCGTAATTGTTAGCGAAAAAATAAAAATAAAAAATATTTTTTTACTCATTTTAGTGTTTTTAGTATCCAACAAAAGTAAGAAACTAAAGCTGTTTTACGGGGTAAGTAAACTCAAAAATAGGGAAGATAGTTTTTTTTTACTAACTTTAAGTGCGAAAGAAAATTTAGAATACCTCTTATTTATGAAAAAAATTGTTATGGCAACTTGCTTGTTGTTAGCTTCTTTTATTGAGGTTAATGGACAAAGTATAGTTACGGGAATTGTTTTAGAAAACAATTCTAAGAAACCGATTAAAGGTGTTTTAGTCACCTTAAAAAGCACTGCTATAAGTCAAACTACAGACTTAAAAGGGAATTTTATACTCAAGAATTTTCAAAATGGAAAAGCTATTTTAGAATTAAAATTGGTTGGGTATGAAACTCAAAACATCCCAATCGAACTTTTTGGGGAAACTTTAGATTTAGGAAAAATATTCTTGTACAAGGAGGTTGTAGAAAACCAAGATTTAAGTTTAATTACACTTACAGATGATGAGTTAAATGATGATGCTAGTTCTGCAGATAATATTTCTGGATTACTACAAGCGTCTAAAGATATTTTTCTTAGAACTGCCGCTTATGAATTTAGTTCGTCTTTTTTTAAGATAAAAGGACTGGATTCCGGGAACGGAAAAGTACTCATTAACGGCATAGAAATGAATAAAATCTATGATGGAAGAGCGCAGTGGGGAAATTGGGGAGGATTGAATGATGTGTTGAGAAATCAAGAATTTAGAAATGGCTTAACACCTTCTGATGTTACTTTTGGAGGGCTTTTAGGAGCTACAAATATGAATACTAGAGCTTCTGAACAAAGACCTGGGTTACGTTTTTCTTATTCTTCCTCAAACAGAAGTTATCAACATAGAATGATGGCAACCTATTCTAGCGGAATGTTAAAAAACAACTGGGCTTTCACTTTTTCAGGTAGTAGAAGGGTTGGAAACGAAGGTTTTAATGATGCTACTTCTTACAATGCATATTCCTTTTTTGCATCCATCGAGAAAAAATTAAATGACAAAAGCAGTATTAATTTTACAGGAATTTTCACTCCAAATAGAAGAGGTAAATCATCACCTAATACACAAGAAGTGTATGATTTAAAAGGTATAAAATACAATGATTATTGGGGTTTTTTAAACGGAAATAAGACAAATTCTAGAATTAAAGAAGTCAGCGAACCTATTTTAATGTTAAACCATTATTGGAATCTTTCCGAAAAAACATCTATAAACACAAATGTTGCATATCAATTTGGAAGAATTGGTAATAGTAGAATAGATTATAATGGAGGTGCTAACCCGAGTGCTGCTTATTATCAAAAATTACCAAGTTATTTTTTAAGATATGATGATTTTGAAGGTGCTTATGATGCAGAGAATAATTTTATAAATGACGGACAAATAAATTGGAATCAAATTTTTGATGCAAATAGAACAAATAATGATTCAGGCTTAGAAAATGCCTATGTTTTGTATGAAGATAGAAACGATGACAACCAATTTACAATAAATTCCATTCTAAATACAGAGGTAAATAATCATATTTCTGTTAACGGAAAAGTTGAATACAAACAACTACGTTCTCATAATTTTGCAACTGTTATCGATGTATTAGGAGGAGATGGATATTTAGATATTGATCCTTTTGGTGCAACGGAAGAAGAAAAACAAAACGATCTTTTAAATCCGAATAGAATAGTTGGGAAAGGAGATGTATTCAAGTATAATTTCAATTTAAATACAACCATAATAGCTGCTTTTACACAAGCACAATTCAGATACAATAAAACAGATTTCTATGCCGCTCTAAATGTTTCTAGTACAACACATCAGCGAGAAGGTTTGTATAAAAACGGAAGTTTTTCTGAGAATTCTTTAGGAATGTCGGAGCTACAAAAATTCATGAATTATGGTTTTAAAACGGGAGTAACTTATAAAATTACAGGCCGTCATTTAATAGATATAAATGCTGCATATATAACTACTGCGCCTACCACCAGAAACACCTTTTCTAATTCTAGAGAAAATAACAATGTGGTTTTAGATTTACAAAGTGAAAAAACGCTTTCTACGGATATCAGCTATGTTTTTAGAAGTCCGATTATTACCTCTAAAGTAACCGCATATTATACGTCTATAAAAGATGCTACAGAGATTTCTTTTTATTTTGCTGATGGTGTTGGAGGCGATAATACCGCTTTTGTACAAGAAATTCTAAGCGGAATTAGTAAAAAACATTTGGGTTTAGAAGTAGGGTTAGAGGCTCAGGTTACATCAACCTTAAATTTAAAAGGAGCCGCTGCTATTGGTCAATTTACGTATGATAATAATCCTAATTTATATTTAACAACAGAAGCAGATACGGAATCTTTATCAGCAGGTTTTGTAAATGGATTTAAAGATTTTGGTACTACAAACCTTCAGAATTACAAATTAGCTGCTGGACCTCAAAATGCGTATTCCGTAGGGTTTGAATATAGAGATCCGTCGTATTGGTGGGGTGGGGCAACACTTAACTTTTTTAGCAACACATTTATAGATATTTCCCCTTTAAATAGATCTCGAAATTTTTATACTGATGATGATGGATTGCCCTTTTTAGAGTATGATAATGAGGTAGCCAAAGAACTTTTAATTCAAGAAAAATTCGATGATTATTCTGTTGTAAATCTGGTTGGAGGAAAATCTTTTCTCATTAATGGTTATTACATCAGTGTTTTTGCAACCGTAAATAATTTATTAAATAAAACGTATAAATCTGGCGGTTTTGAACAAGGAAGAAATGCCAATTACAGACAATTATTAGAAGATAAGTCTTTAGATAAACCCGTATTTGGAAACAAGTATTGGTATGGTAGAGGTGCAACTTATTTTATGAATGTAAGTGTGTCTTTTTAAGAAAACTAAAAAAAAAATAAAGATGAAAAAGAATAAAGTAATCAAAATAGTATTGTTGCTTATAGTATGTATCTCATTTATGAATTGTGTAGAAGATGCAGATTTTACAGTGCCAGAAAGTTTAGGGAATGAAGAAAATGAAGCCGTAAGTAAGATTTTAGATAGTATTTCTGCAGGCACGCTTCAATTAAAAACGATAAAACAGCTAAAAGAACTCTACATAATTGGTGGTGATCCGTTAGAAATTGTTTCAGATATTGTAGTAAAAGGTTATGTTGTTTCTTCTGATAAATCTGGCAATTTCTATAAAGAATTTTACATGCAAGACGCACCAGAGAATCCAACAGCAGGTATAAAAGTTGCCTTAAATTTAAGTAATAGTTATAATAAGTTTAATATTGGTAGAGAAATTTACATCCGTTTAAAAGGTTTGTATGTTGGCGAAACTAACTCTGGAGATGGTAATATTACCATTGGTGGAAAAATAAGTGCTACAGATCTTACAGAAATAGAGAATGTTACATCAAATCAAATTCCCAATCATATTTATAGAACAGAAACTACAGAAGAAATTGTACCAAAATTGATTTCTTTTGGAGGAATTAATGCTTCTCATATTGGAACTTTCATCACTTTAGAAAATGTGTTTTTTGATGCTAAATTAGCAGGGAAATCTTATGTAGATCCTATAGAAGATTTTGATACACAACGTAAGATTCAAACTTGTTTAGGTTTGGGGTATGATGAGTTATTGGTAGAGACAAGTTCTTTTTCTCGTTTTTCAAACGAAACTTTACCAGAAAAAGCGGGTACTATAAAAGCGATAGTTTCTAAAGATTTTGGAGGAGATCTCATAGTGCTAAGTCTTAATGATTCAGATGATGTTTACATGAATGATGAAAGATGCACGCCATTACCAATAGAAGAGTATTCGACAATTTTATTAGCAGAAAATTTTGATGCTGAATCTGGTGATATTGATGTTTTAGATTGGATTAATTTTAGAGAAGAAGGTACAAAATCGTGGAGGTCCTATACAGATACGTATTCGCAAAGTAAAGCGGCAAGGGTTAATTCTATTAGCTCTGGAGATGAAAGCACAATTAGTTGGTTAATTACTGCTGGTGTTAATTTAGACAATACATCTCAAGAGTTTTTATCTTTTGAAACTTCTAATAGTTTTGGAAATGGTAGTGCATTACAAGCTTTAATCTCTACAGATTTTGATGGAAATGAAAACAATATAAACACTGCAACTTGGGCTGTTTTACCTGCAAAAATAGTTTCCAACGGAGAGAATTATAAAAGTTGGGTACATTCTACGTATCTAGATTTATCAAATTATTCGGGTACTGCTTTTATCGCTTTTAAATATACAGGTAATGGAAATGTAAATTTTGATGGCACTTATGAGTTAGATAATGTTAGAATACAGGCAAAAGAATAATATAGCTATTTTTTGATGTATAAAACATTCAGATGTTTTCTTATTTTTACAAAATGGATAAAATTGAACACATTGGTATTGCTGTAAAAGATTTAGAGAAATCGAATGCATTGTATGCTGCTTTATTTGGAAAACCACACTATAAAACAGAAGAAGTGGTTTCCGAAGGAGTAAAAACGTCCTTTTTTCAATCAGGTCCTAATAAAATAGAATTATTAGAAGCTACAAACCCTAATAGTCCAATTGCTAAGTTTCTAGAAAAGAAGGGCGAGGGAATTCATCATATTGCTTTTGCAGTTTCAGATATTAAAGCAGAGATAAAAAGACTTCAAGAAGAAGGTTTTATTGTTTTAAATAAGGAACCTAAAAAAGGAGCAGATAACAAATTAGTAGCTTTTTTACACCCAAAATCTACCAATGGAGTTCTTATTGAGTTGTGCCAAGAAATAGATTAGTTAAAATACTGCTAACAGTTACGGTAACTGCATTCTAATTTATTATCTTGCGTGCTTAAAAAATATTCTATAATATGTCTTCTAAATTTGATGCTTATCAAAAACGACGACTGCTATCTTCTTACTTGTCAGTAGTAGTAAGTATAGCTTTAGTGCTTTTTATGGTCGGTGTTTTAGGTTTGATTTTGTTAAAATCTACCTTTATCGCCAATAAAGTAAAAGAAAAAGTAGCGATAACTTTGTTCTTAAAAGATAATGTTTCTACTAAAAATAGAAACAGTTTTAAGGAGTCTTTACAAAAAGAAGAGTTTACAAGAACAATTATTTATACAAGTAAAGAAAAAGCAGCAACCATTTATAGTGAAGAAATTGGTGAAGATTTTCTGAAATTCTTAGGTAAGAATCCGTTAAAAAATGGAATTGATATCTACTTAAAAGCAGATTTTGTAACACCAGAAAAAATGCAAGAGTTAGAAGATCGATTTCTTAAAAATGCATTTGTGTCTGATGTTTCTTACGACAAACCATTAATTAATTTATTAACCAAAAACATTAAACGCATTAGTTTTTGGCTATTGGTTGTTTGTGGTTTCTTTGGTTTAATAGCAATGATATTAATTAATAGTTCTATTAGACTATCTATATATTCTAAAAGATTTAATATTAAAACCATGCAAATGGTTGGTGCTACAAAGGGGTTTATAAGAAGACCTTTTATTTGGCAAAGTATTAAATTAGGTATTATAGGTGCACTTTTAGCACTTACAGGATTAGGTGTTCTTATTTATTATGTAGATCAGCTTGCACCTAGTTTACATTTGGTTAAAGATTATGTTACGCTTGGATATTTAGTTGGAGGCGTTTTAATTTCAGCCTTTTTAATTACTTGGATCAGTACTTACTTTGCAACTCAACGTTTTTTAAACTTAAAAACAGACGAACTTTATTATTAATACAATGAAAAACGAAAATACAGAACAACCAGTTTTTTTATTTGGTAAAAGAAATTATACTTTCATGATTATCGGACTCATGGTTATTGCTTTAGGCTTTATTTTTATGGCTGGCGGAGGAAGTGACGATCCGGAGTTTTTTAATGAAGAAATCTACAATTGGCAACGCATTCGTTTAGCGCCAACATTAGTGATTTTAGGTTTAGGAATTGAAATTTATGCTATTTTAGCAAATCCAAAAAAATAGAAATGGATATATTAGAGGCAATAATCTTAGGGATTATACAAGGATTAACAGAGTTTTTACCAGTATCATCAAGTGGTCATTTAGAACTAGCTAAGGTAATTTTAGGAGATACATCTATACCCGAAGAGAGTTTAACTTTTACAGTAGTATTACATTTTGCTACGGCATTAAGTACTTTGGTTATTTTTAGAAAAGAAGTAGCAGAAATTTTTAAAGGACTGTTTCAGTTTAAATGGAATGATGAAAGCAAGTTTTCTTTAAAAATAATTATCTCTATGTTGCCAGCCGTTATGGTTGGTTTACTTTTCGAAAAAGAATTAGAATCTTTTTTTGGAGGAAAAATTTTATTAGTAGGGGTTATGCTGTTGGTAACCGCAGTACTTTTATTGTTAGCGGATAAAGCTAAAAACACCAATAAAGAAGTTTCTTTTTCCAACTCTGTACTTATAGGTATTTCTCAAGCAATTGCTATGTTACCTGGTATTTCTAGATCTGGTGCAACAATTTCTACCTCTGTTTTACTAGGTATAGATAGAACAAGGGCTGCACGTTTTTCTTTTTTAATGGTGGTACCTTTAATTTTTGGTAAGATTGGTAAAGATTTATTAGGTGGAGATATTAGTTTTCATTCATCTGAAATTATACCAATTTCAGCAGGTTTTGTTGCTGCTTTCTTGTCTGGTTTATTGGCTTGTAAATGGATGATTGCATTAGTTAAAAAAAGTAAGTTATCTTATTTCTCTTTATACTGTGCTATTGTTGGTTTTGTTGCAATTGGTTACTCGCTCTTAAATTAGTAAAACTCAAATTTTATAAATTACCTAATAAGGTTATAAAATTGATAATTCAACTATTCCTGCTGAAAAGCAGGATCTTTATAATTATGAATCCTGTAATACTTTTTAAGGAATTCACTTTGAAATAATGTAGTGTTTATGACAGAAGAAAACTTTAAAAATGGTCAAGTTTTATTAATTGATAAACCTTTAAATTGGACCTCTTTTCAAGTAGTTAACAAGCTTCGTTGGGAAATTAGGCAACGTTTTAATATTAAGAAAATTAAAGTAGGTCATGCAGGTACTTTAGATCCTCTTGCTACTGGTTTATTAATTATTTGTACAGGTAAGCAAACTAAAGAGATACATGTCTATCAAGGGCAGGAAAAAGAATATACAGGTACATTTACAATAGGAGCAACCACTCCAAGTTACGATTTAGAAACGGAGGTTGATAAAACGTATGCTACAGAACATATTACTGAAGATCTGTTGCATGAAACAACCAAACAGTTTATTGGTGATATTCAGCAAAAACCACCTATTTTTTCTGCAATAAAGAAGGATGGAAAACGTCTGTATGAATTGGCTCGAAAAGGAGAAACTACAGAAATTAATGCAAGAACTGTAAGTACAACAGAATTTGAAATTACAAAAATAAATTTACCAGAAGTAGAGTTTAGAGTGGTTTGTAGTAAGGGTACTTATATTAGGTCTTTAGCTTATGATTTTGGGTTGGCTTTAAACTCTGGAGCGCATTTATCAGTATTAAGAAGAACCAAAATTGGTGATTTTTCTGTTGAAAATGGCGTTTCTGTAGAACAATTTATTGAAAATTTACAAGAAGACGTTATAAAATCTTAATAGTTAAAAATAATATTACATAAAAAACCCAAGCTAATGCTTGGGTTTTTGTTTGGTATAAAAATATAGAAGTTTATTTTTTAGCTAATAAATCTCTAATTTCTGCTAATAAATCTTCTTGACTAGGTCCTGCAGGAGCTGCTGGAGCTGGTTCTTCTTTCTTTTTAGTTGCGTTAATACCTTTTACAATCATAAACATTACAAAAGCAACAATAATAAAATCGATAACGTTTGTTAAGAAATCTCCGTATAAAACAGCTACTTCTCCAACAACTTTTCCGGCATCATCTACAACGCCTTCTTTTGCAATCCATTTCAAATCTTTTAAATCTGCATTAAATATTAATCCAATCAGTGGAGAAACAATTCCTCCTGTAAAAGAAGTTACAACTTGTTTAAAAGCTGCACCCATTACAAAACCTACTGCAATATCAATAAGGTTTCCCTTCATTGCAAAGTCTTTAAACTCCTTAAGCATTCCCATTTTTTATTATTTTTAATATTCGTTAGATTACAAAAGTAATAAAAATTTTCATGACTTTAACGTTTTGTTAACACGTTGAGAGATAGCTGTTAATGTTTCGTAAGGTATTGTCTCAGAAACATCTGCAATATGTTGTATCATTTCTTGATTGTTAAAGATAATTACTTCATCACCTTCTGAACAGTCAATTTTAGTAATATCTACCATAATCATATCCATACAAACGTTACCAATAATTGGTGCTTTTTGATTATTGATAAGAACATAGCCCTTTTTATTTCCTAATCTTCTAGATAAACCATCTGCATGACCTATAGGTATTGTTGCAGTTTTACTTTGTCTTTTGGCAGTATATGCTCTGTTGTACCCAACTGTTTCTCCTGGTTCTATAATATGAATTTGAGAAATAAGAGATTTTAAATTGTGTGTATTTTTAAGTTGAGCAGTTTCTTTATCATCATTACCAAAACCATACAAACCAATACCAATTCTAACCATATCAAACTGCGCTTTTGGGTAGTTTATAACTCCAGAAGTATTTAAAATATGTAACATAGGTTCGTAACCTAAGTGTTTGTAAAACTGTTGCGCTATATAAGCAAAGTTGTTAATTTGGTTGATGGTAAATTCTTGCTCTTCTAAATCTTCACTTGCTGCTAAGTGAGAAAATAAAGAGGCTACTTTTACATGTGTTGCTTCTTTTAAGCTGGCAATTATATTAGGAATACCTGTATGCCAAAACCCTAATCTATTTAAACCCGTATTAAATTTTATATGTACTGGGTAATTCATTAAAGGTATTTCATCAGCCAATTTTAAAAAGGCATTAAAAATTTTAAAATTGTACAAACTAGGCTCTAATCTATAATCTACAACAGATTGTAGGTTTTGTGCATGTGGATGTAATACTAAAATAGGACTTTCTATACCTGCTTCTCGTAATGCAATTCCCTCATGAACAAATGCTACAGCAAAATAGGATACTTTATCTTCTAAAAATTTAGCAATTTGTATGGCATCACTACCATAACCAAAAGCTTTTACAACCGCTAAAATCTTTGTTTCTGGTTGTAATTTTTCTTTAAAATAGTTCAGGTTATGCAATAATGCATCTCCATCAATTTCTAAAACTGTAACATGGTTATTCATTTATTCCTTAGTTGGATTAGCATCTTTTTGTGCTAATTTTTTTTGTTTTTGTAGTGCTTTGTAATATGCAGCTCTGCTTAAAGGCTCATATTCTTGAGTTTCACCCAAAAGTACTAAATCATCATTTTTAGCTTTTCTAAAACTGTAATTCGCTAAGTTTCCTGTGTGTGTGCAAACAGCATGTACTTTTGTTACGTATTCTGCCGTTGCCATTAAAGCAGGCATTGGGCCAAAAGGGTTTCCTTTAAAATCCATATCTAGTCCTGCAACAATTACTCGAACACCTCGGTTTGCAAGGTCGTTACAAACGGCAACAATTTCATCATCAAAAAACTGAGCTTCATCTATACCTACAACATCAACATCAGTTGCTAATAAACGAATGTTAGAGGCAACAGGTACTGGTGTAGAACGAATTCTATTATCATTATGAGATACTACTTCTTCTTCATCGTAGCGTGTATCAACCGCAGGTTTAAAAATTTCTACGCGTTGTTTTGCAAATTGAGCGCGTTTTAGTCTTCTAATTAATTCTTCTGTTTTACCAGAGAACATAGAGCCACAAACTACTTCAATCCAGCCAAATTGTTCTGAATGATTTACTGTATTTTCGAGAAACATTTTGTAATTTTAGGCGTTAGAATATTAAATTTGATGTTACTTTGAATTTCAACAAATTTATGAATATTTACGAGGAAAAAATAACTTCAACTTACAACTTATGCACAAAAAATTAGAAGCCGATTTAATGAGTTTAGCGCACAGCATTTTACAATTAAAAAATAAAGATGATGTGTTTGCTTTAAAAGAAAAATCGAAAGAAATTTATGAAAAATTATCTTTATTAGCTTTTGTAGAAGAATATATAAACACAACACCCAATTTAGAAGTAACAAAAGAGGAGTTAATTGAAAATGTAGAAAAAGGACTAGAATTAAAAGAAGAACAAGAAGTTGTTTCGATTGATATTGAATCGGTTAAAGAAGAGATTGAAGAAGAAGTAGCACTTTATGAAATAGAAGAAGAGGAAGTAATTTTACCTGTAGAAGAACTAATTGAAGAAGAGTTGGTTGAAGAACTTGTAATTGAGGAAGTGGAAGAAGAAATAAAAGAAGAAATAAAAGAAGAGGTAAAAGAAGAAGTGAAGGTTGTAGTTGAAGAAATTATAGAACAACCTTTTGATGAATTAGAAGATATTATATTTGCAGAACCAGAACTGGTAGAAGAAAAAGAAGAGGTTAAGATTGAAGAGACTAAAGTTTTGTCTTTAGAAGAAGAATTGCAAGACACTATTTCTGTAGATCAAATGGCTACTTTATTTGATATACCTGTTGCTGCACCAAAATCATTAAACGATAAGTTTTCTGCCAACATTCAAATAGGTTTAAATGATAGAATTGCCTTTGTTAAGAATTTATTTGACGGTAGTCAAGAAGATTTTAATAGAGTCGTTTCTCAATTAAATACTTACGGAACTGAAAAGGAAGCTTTAAAATTTATTAATAAAATGGTTAAGCCAGATTACGACTGGTCTTCTCAACAAGAATTAGAGACTCGTTTTATAGAAATTGTAGAGCGTAAATTTGCATAAAACTATTTAAATTTAAAGCAGTAAATAATTTGATGAAATAACAGAATTATTTACTGCTTTATATTTTATTAATCCTAGAAAATAGAATAACTCTTGAAACCAATTTTAATACATACGCATTTTCATAAACGAAGAACCGGAGTTACTAGAAGTATAGAAAATGTGCTACCTTTTTTTAATAAAGAATATGAGACTTCTGTTTATGGTTATAATGTTGAAGGGGAAAAAATTACTACATCAAAGTTAAAAAAACTTCTTTTTTCTGATCGAGAAGTTGTTGTGCATTGTCATAGAAATAACGAAATAATGAGAATGTTGTTTTTTCGTTTTTTAGGTGCAAAATTCAAATTAATTGCAACACGTCATGCAGAAACGACTCCGTCTGGTTTAACTTTAAAATTATTAAAAAAAGCAGATAAAGTGGTAACGCTCATAGAAAGTATGAGTAAAAATTTAGGAATTAAAAATACCGTTGTAGGTCATGGAGTGCATGTTGATCTATTTTCTCCGAAAAAGGATGTTACGCTAAAAAACATTCAACAAGAAAATATTATTTTATGTGCTGGGAGAGTCCGTAAAGCAAAAGGACAAGTAGTTTTATTAGAGGCTGCTAAAGTTTTAAAAGAACATAAAAATTGGGCTTTGGTAATTGTTGGCAAGGTAGATAAGCCTGCTTTTTTAGAGGAATTAAAAACGATTTCTAAAAAACATAATATTACAGATCAAGTATATTTTGTAGATGAAACTACAGATATTATTTCTTATTATCAGGCGTCAAAAATTGCAGTAGTACCTAGTTTTTCCGAAGGTTTTTCTTTGGTAACAGCAGAAGCTATGTCTTGCGGATGTTCTGTAATTGCAACTAAAAATGTAGGTGTTCATTCGGCTTTAATAACTACTAATAAAAACGGTTATTTATGTGAAGCAGGTAATATTGCCGAGCTAGAAATACTTTTATCTAAATCTTTAAAGAATGAAATTCCTCTTTTAGGAAAAGAAGCACGAGAAGAAATTTTAAAAAATTGGAGTGCGCAAAAAGAAGCAGAAAACTTAATGGCAGTCTATAAAAAAGCATCGGTTTAAAATCTTTAAAACAAGTTGTAAAAAGAACAATTGTAACAAATATAGTTGGTAGTCGTCTTCAATTTAAAACCTACTAACATGAAACATTTAGCAATAATTTTTTTCACATTTTTTATTACAACAATCTCTGCACAAGATGCAACTTTCCAAAATTTCTATAACGTACATAAAGAGAAATCTACGTTTTCTATCAATTTATCGGCTTCTTTGGCTGGTTCTTTTTTAGATAGTGATGAGGATGATGATTTAATGAACATTATTAGAAAATCAAGTGATTTTAAATTAATGATTTTCGACAACCAAGACAACAATCTTTCAAAAGATTTTAGAAAGTTCAGCAGAAAAAACAACCTAAAAACATTGGCAAGAGTAAAAGAAAACGGAAGTAAAGCCGAATTATTTTTTATAGAAGAAGGCAAGTATATTAGAGAAATTATTATTAGAACCAATAGCGATTCTGATAAAATGGTGCTGTTTGGCGTAAAAACAAAAATTACTCCGGATGAATTAGCAGCAATGATTTCTTCTTCAGATGTAAAGTATTCTTCAAATTAAAAACCAATAAAAAAGAGAAGGTTTAACCAATCTTCTCTTTTAATACTTCAATTACTTTTTTACTATTTCCAATAAAAATTTCTTCATCAACAATAAAAACCGGACGCTTTAAAAACGTATACTCATCTAAAAGAAACTGTCTATAATCTGCTTCAGACAAAACCTGATTTTTTAAATCCATAGCTTTATACAACTTAGCACGTTTGTTAAAAAGTGCTTCATAGCTTCCAGAAAGCGCGTACATTTCTTCTAATTGCGTTGCAGTAACGTTGTTTGCTTTAATTTCTTGTCGCTCAAAACCATCGGTATTTACCTCTTTTAAAATTCTACGGCAAGTATCACAAGTTTGTAAAAAATAGACTTTCTTCATTTTTATAGATTATATTTACATCTCCAAAATTACACAAAAAAATGAACATACAATTCGATCTTTTAAGAACATCTCGCACACTAGTTTTAAAAGAATTAGAAGGCTTAACTTTAGAGCAATTACATACTACACCAGCTGGTTTTAAAAATAATATTGCTTGGAATGTGGCACATTTAGTGGTTACACAACAGCTTTTAAACTACAAGTTAGCAGGTTTAAACTGTTTATGTCCAGAAGAATTAATAGAAGATTATAAAAAAGGAACTGTACCAACCAAAACCTTTACAGAAGAGGAGTTTGAAGAAGTAAAAGAGTTGCTTTTAGGTTTGCCAGACACCTTGCAAGAAGACTACGAAGCTGGTATTTTTGAGAATTATACAGAGTACCCAACAAGTACTGGTTTTGTTTTAAATTCTATAGAGGCTGCTATTTCTTTTAACAATTTTCATGAAGGAATTCATTACGGAATCATAAGATCTATCAAGAAATTTTTATAGGTTTATTAGAAGCTATTTCCTGCTTTCACTACTCGCTTTTTTTGTGAAAAACAAAAAAAAGCTCAAACAAAGAGCCTGTCTTGAGCGAAGTCGAAAGGTTCAATCTGGGCTAAACTTGTTTGCTAACTTTTAGTTGACATGCATTTTATAGTAATGATCAAGAAATGAAAGAAGTTGATAAAATAGCGTTTATTGAAACAAAAAATGGGCAAATATTAAGCACAAGGTCTAAAGGGAAATCTAAGTATTATATTCCAGGAGGAAAAAGAGAATTAGAAGAAACAGATCAACAAACTCTTGTAAGAGAAATATTAGAAGAATTAGATGTGCAAATTAAAACCGATACAATTAAATATGTAGGGACTTTTAAAGCACAATCAGACGGAGCTAAAGAAGGTGTTTTAGTTAAAATGACTTGTTATAAGGCAGCATATAATGGTGTTTTAAGTCCTAAAAATGAAATAGAAGAAATAAGATGGCTAAATTATAAAGATTTAAATATTATTTCTGAAGTAGATAAAAAGATATTCGGTTTTCTAAAAACAAAAGGAGAGCTGAAATAAAATGGCATTATAATAATTATAAATTAATATGTGTTTTGTTGCTTTTCATAAAGTTGACTATTTTTAATTTTACACTAACCCAAATACCAAAGCTGAATTAAAACTTTAAAGATGAAATTCAATACAAAAACCATTCACGGAGGTCAAAAACCAGAAGCGGCTACAGGAGCAGTTGTGCCACCTATTTTTCAAACATCTACGTATGCACAATCTAGTCTTGGATCCGATCAAGAATATCATTATTCTAGAGGGGCTAACCCAACAAGAACAGCGTTAGAAAATAGTTTAGCATCCATAGAAAATGGAACGCATGGTTTTGCATTTTCATCTGGTTTGGCAGCCATAGATTGTGTGTTAAGAACACTAAATCCTGGGGATGAAATTATTGCAGGAATCGATTTGTATGGAGGAACGTACAGAATGTTTACAAGGTTATTCGAAAAATTCGGACTAGAATTTACTTATGTAGATATGGATTCTGTAGAAAATGTAGCAAAAGCTATTACAGAAAAAACAAAATTAGTTTGGTTAGAAACACCAACAAATCCGTTAATGAAAATTGCAGACATTCAAGCAATTTCTAAAGCAGTAAAAGAAGAAAATTCCGCTATTTTAATAGCAGTAGATAATACTTTTGCAACACCATATTTACAACAGCCTTTAAATTTAGGAGCCGACATTGTGATGCATTCTGCTACCAAATATATTGGCGGACATTCAGACCTAATAATGGGGGCTTTAATTGTAAAGGATGCAAAATTAGCAGAAGAGTTGCACTTTATTCAGTTTGCAGCAGGTGCCATTGCAGGTCCTATGGATTCTTTTCTAGCTTTAAGAGGTATCAAAACATTACATATTAGAATGCAACGTCATTGCGAAAATGCAATGGTAGTGGCTCGTTTCTTAAAAGAGCAATCAACAGTAGATGTTGTTTATTATCCTGGTTTAGAGGGACACTCAAACCATGCTATCGCTAAAAAACAAATGAAGGCTTTTGGAGGCGTAGTTTCTTTTAGTTTAAAAGATAAAAGCAAAGAGGCAACATTTAAATTTTTAGAAAACATTAATTTTTTTACGTTGGCAGAATCTTTAGGTGGGGTAGAAAGTATGGTCAATCATTCTGCAACGATGTCGCATGCATCAATGCCAGAAAACGAACGTTTAAAAATAGGTATTACAGATTCTTTAGTTAGATTAAGTGTAGGTATCGAAGACATCGAAGATTTACTTGCCGATTTAAAGCAAGCATTAAGCGCATAAAAAAAGCTGTTTTAAAAGTATAAAATTGTCAGGCTGAAATACATTCAGCTTGACAAAAAAGGCTTTTAAGACAGCTTTTTTAATTATAGTATTTTATAGATAATAGTAAAAAATTATTCTGGTTTTTTTACTGTAAAAATATTTCCATCTAAGTAATAATTAGCACGTAATTTTAATTCCTCAGAAAAGTAGATAATGTTTTCTGGTTGCTGTTTTAGCAAGTAATTACCTGTGTCCCATTTATTGTTTTTATTTTCATCAATAATGGCTCTAATAAAATATGTTTTTGGTTCTAAAAGATTATATCTTATTTGTTCAGAACCTGTAATGAAGCGTCTTTCTACAAGTTTGTCTTTGTTTTTTCCTTCTAAAAGTTCAATAATTAAATGAGTAGAAGTTTCGTTTACAATATCCATAGTAATTCTTCCGTAATCTTCTATTTCTTTTGTTGTAAACTTAAAGTTTAAGGTGTCATTTTTTTGTTCAAATATGTCAGAAATAGCGTCAGGCATCATTTTAAAAGTATATTTTTGTTTAGGTTCTATATCAAAAACAAACGCTATTTTATTTTCTAAGTCAGAGATAATACTAACAAAAGGAACTGATAATGTATCTTTATCTATCAATGTAATTTTACTGGTATCAATTTTTACAAGCGGATTATTACCTTTTATAAAAAAGGTATCTCTAAGGTGCAGTGTTCCGCTTACAGAAGAGTTTAAAATTAAAGAATCCATCTTTTTCTTACGAAGATTTACAGTAACAGTATCTATAAACGTATCGTTTGTAACTATAAAGTTTAAAGAATCAGCCTCAAAAGGTTTATACCAATAGTTTAGAGTGTCTTTACCTATTTCAAGCTTAGAGATGCTTTTAAAATCATTAGGAGTATCAGAAATAATTTGAACTTTTAGATCTTTTATTTCACCTTCATAACCAAATTCAATTTTACCTCTTGTAATTTCCTTACCACGTTTAAATGAATAAGGTTGTGTTTCTTTAAATAATACAATTGGTTTTTTTATAATACTATCTCTAGGTAAAGTTATCGTATCTGCAAAAAAACCTATTTTATCTTCCCTAGGGTTAAAAAGGTAATCACTAGCAGCTTCTTTTAATGCAATCATTAAATACTTGCCTTCTTTTAAGTTAGTAAGGTTAAAAAGAGAGGTGTCTAAAGAGTTTGTTACGTAATTAGGTTTCTTTTTAAAAACGATAGAATCGGTAAAAGAACTATCTATTTTATACAATAAAATATTGATGTTTTTTTGGCTTTCGTCTAAGTAAGCATCTTTAATTTTACCAGAGGTAGAAAGAGAATCTATATATTTTCCGGTAGAAAAAACATATTTAAAACTTTCTAATTTATTTCCTTCATTATTATCTTCAATAGCATTACCAAAGTTTATAATATAGGTGGTGTTTTCAGTTAAAGTGTCAAGAATTTGGATGTTTAAAAATTTACTTGCCGTACTTTGTGGTGTAACCAATAAAGGAGTCTTTAAAGGAGGGGAAACTATAAGTTGCTTGTTTAAGTCCTTTAGTTTTATAAACTCGTTAAAGTTTAATCTAATTTCTTCTTTATCAAAATGAATAGATTTGTAAGGCGGGGTAGAGGTTACAAACAGAGGTGCATCCTCGTCTTTTGGACCTCCTTCTGGGTTTCCTGTTCTTGCGCAGTTACTTAAAATTACAATTGAAATGCTAAAAAAAATAAATCTAAAAAGGTGTTTCACAAAAGGTAAATTTTATACAAATTAACAATATATTTTTGACTTAAAAATCATAAATTTTACTCGGTGTATGCCATTGTTAAAATACTAATTTTTACACCTTCGGTTTTTTGTAGCTCTTTTGCACAAGCTTCTAAGGTTGCGCCAGTTGTAATGACGTCATCAATTAGTAAAATGTGTTTGTTTTTGAATGCTGTTAAGTCTGATAACTGAAATTTTGTATCATTATTGTTAAAACGCTCAAAACGAGCTTTAAATGTTTGGGTTTTTGATGTTGAAGTTCTCAATAAAATATCTTCTAAAAATGGTTTTTTTAAGTGATTACTTAAACGTATTCCAAATTTTGTAACCTGATTATAACCTCTTTCTCTTCGTTTTTTAGGATGTAAGGGTACTGGAATAATAATATCAATATCTGAAAATTCATTATTATCTACTAAGATTTCTCCTAGCCAATTACCGAAAAAAACACCTACTTCTTCGTTTCCTTTGTATTTTAATTCGTGAATTAATTTTTTAGTAATCCCTACTTTTCTGTAAAATAATAAAGAATTTGCTTTTTCTATGGAGATTCTTCCATAGAAAGTCTTTGTTATTTTGTTGTCAGAATAGTTTGTAAAATTAGTTAAAGGTAGGTCGTGCCTACAAAATGTACATATTGCCTTTTCATTCATGGTGAGTTGATGATCGCAATTAGCACACAATTTTGGGTAAAAAAGATTGAATAAGTCTTTTAAAATTCGCATTTTTACAAAGCCTTTTTTTAGAAAGATAATAATATAATTTAAGAACAAGATTTGATTAACAGGATAAATTTTTTAAAAGAGTCGTTTAAAAATCTAAAAACATTAGGAACCATAACTCCTAGTTCGCGATTTTTAGCGGAAAGAATGTTAAGAAAAATAGATTTTTCTAAAGTAGAAGTTTTGGTCGAGTTTGGTCCAGGAAATGGTGCAATAACCAAACTTATTTTAGAAAAATTACCTGCAAATGCCACTTTAATCTGTTTTGAAATTAATGATAATTTTTATAAACAACTATCAGAAATAAAAAACAAACAACTAGTTGTTGTCAAATCTTCTGCAGAAAAAATTGAAGAAGAATTAAAAAAACTAAACTTTAATAAAACTTGTCATATTATTTCTAGCTTGCCGTTAACTATAATTCCAGAGGAAGTTACAGATGAAATTTTAGAGAAATCTTTTCATGTTCTAGAAAATAATGGCACCTTCATTCAGTTTCAGTATAGTTTAACGTATTTTAATAAACTTAAAAATGTGTTTAATCAATCTATATCTTTAGGTTTCGAACCCTTAAACTTCCCTCCAGCATTTGTTTATCACTGTAAAAAAGTAGGTTAAATTTTTATTGATAGCTTTTTAAAAAGGTTTCTTTTACTCTTTCTGAGAGTAGTAAGTAAGGAACAATGATACCTGTAGAAATAAAGGTTTTTAGTAATTGTTTTTCTTCAAGACCTGTTAAACCATCAGTCTCTGTTAAGGCGGATGCTAAGAAAGAATCACTTAAAATAAAGACTAAATAAACGATTAAAAAGGTTGCATATACTTTAGGAAAACTGCTTCTCTTTTTTAGGAATAAAACAATAATTAACGGTAAGAACACTAAAACTGCTGCGTTAAATAACGTTTCAATAATTAATAATAGTCCTATAGAAATACTAAAGTCTTCACTACTAAAATACACTAACCAATCTCCAGATAAATATATTTCTGTAGACAATAAATCCATAAAAACTCTTATTGGTGAGATACAGAGTCCAATTCCAATTAAAATTAACCAACCGCCAATAGGTTTGTTTTCTTCATAATAAGATTCAATCTTTGGTGTTATATTGTATTGGTACAATTTAAAAGCTAACCAAGTGAAAAATAGTAAAAAACAGATAAACATAAAAATACCTAAGTATTTTAATACTGAACCAGTGGAGGTTGTATTGCCTCCTTTGTTATAGGAAATGTTGTAATTTAATTCATTATCTAGTTTTTTTAAGTCATTGTAAAACCCAGGGAATTCGGCTACACTTACAAAGTCTTTTTGTATTTTAAGAAGATGTTTTAGGGTTAATAAATTTTCAGATTTATTATAAAGCACATCAAAATCGTAAAAAATATTAGGAGTACTAATATTAAAATTATCTTCATTTACGTTCCACGCTTCTGGCAACTCTACATTAATAGTATGGCTTCTTGTAATAGGGTAAGAGAGCTCGAAAGGTGTTTTTCTTTCAATTTTAGAAGGCATTGAAAGTACATTTGTTATTGTATACGGAGAAAAGTCGATTCCTATATGGTTTTCTAAATATGAAGGTTCCCAAATACTATCAATCTTATAAGTTTCATTTATTGTAAATGTGTTGGTTTTAAGATTGTCTGTATATTCTGGTTTGCCTAAACTTTTAATGTTAGCATGATAATCTGAATAAAATTTTTCAAATTCTTTTTGGATATTGATAATACTATTGTTTTTAAAATAAAAACGAATATTATCTGCCTCGGCTTCACTATAAACACTTGTTATTTTTAAGGTTGCGCCTTTGCCAACTTCACTTAAAATATAATGATCTGTTATGTCGATTGTATTGTCTGCAAACGGAAAAATTTCTTCGAGGTCTTTATTTCCTTTTTTAAGAACTAACCCAAATCTATAATCAGGAAAAACAACTTTATTAAAAGTACCACCCTGATTTGTAATTGTTGGGTCATACCAATATTCCCCTTTATTTTCATCAATAACTTTAACAACACAATGATTAAAATGAGCAGGATTTGGCAATAAATTGGTGACTGTTTTTTTTAGATACGTGCTCACTAAAACAGGATATGCCTCAATGTTCATTCGATTAAGTATTGTTACTAATAAGAGACTTTTGTCTTTGCAATCTCCAAACCGTTGCTTAAAAACTTTGTTTGGAGAAGAAGGTTTGTAGGCACTAATACCATTTTCTAATCCTAAATATCTCACTTCATCTTGTACAAATTGTAATGCCGCTGCTATTTTTTGTCCTTTAGAGGTATTTTCTTTATCAATTACATTAATTTTTTTTAACAAACTACTAGATAGGTTATCTCTAACTTTAAAGAGTTGAGTACCCCAATCAATTAAATTCTCCCAAGATTTGTAATTCCCTATTTCTATAAAGTTTGCATCTAAATACCACAAAGGTGTGTTGTCTTCAAAATGTGTAGCGTTAATATTTTCTTCTAATAAAGAATAAGTGTATTTATTGTTATCAAAAGCTTCATCAAACTTTAATTTGTTTTTAATCGATTTTACTTCAAGTTTGTTTTTGGAGGTAATTTTTACATTTATTTTACCTATCGGATGAGAGTTGTTTAAATTATAATACTCAGCAAAATAATCTTTATGAATAGGGTTGTAGCCTTTGCGTGTAAAACTATACTCAATAATATCTCCAACTCTTACATCGCTTATATGTGTTATTGCAGAAAGACTACCGTCATAAATATAATTTTCTGCATCTAACTCTTGTCTTATTGTTTGAAATTCTGAGGTGTTAAGTTTGCTAATAATTTTGCCATTTCTAACAATGTTAATTTCATGGAAACTAAGTTTTTGATAACTTGGGTCAAAAGAAACATTAATACTCGATGCTTCTTGAATACCAACATTTTCGGTTATTTTAGTTACAACTTTAAAATAATTTTCTTCTTTATCTACTTCTGTTTGTTGGTCGTATAAAAGAATTAAAGTTCCTTGTGTTACTTCATCAAAATCAATTTTTGGCTCGCTTGCATACGTTTGCATTTCAACCCAATTAGGGGTTGTAATTTTTTTAATCTGAGCAAAATTTAAAGAGATAAATAAAAAAGAGAAAACAACCGTAAAAAGGTTTTTTAACATGTTATAAAAGTTTTAACAAAAGTAATTTTTAATATATTAAAAATTAATATAATTAATTTATTTTTGCTGCATGGCAAAACAAGAAGATCAATTTAAGAAAGTATTATCGCACGCTAAAGAATATGGTTATGTTTTTCAGTCTTCTGAAATATATGATGGATTAAGTGCGGTTTACGATTATGCTCAAAACGGAGTTGAGCTAAAGAAAAATATTAGAGATTATTGGTGGAAAGCAATGGTGCAAATGCACGATAATATTGTGGGTATAGATGCTTCTATTTTAATGCACCCTACAACTTGGAAAGCTTCTGGGCATGTAGATGCTTTTAACGATCCTTTAATTGATAATAAAGATTCTAAAAAACGCTACAGAGCCGATGTTTTAATTGAAGAATACTGTGCTAAAATAGAAGGGAAAATAAATAAAGAAGTTGCTAAAGCAGAAAAGCGTTTTGGTGAAGCTTTTAATAAAGAAGAATTTGTTGCAACCAACGGACGTGTTCTTGGTTATCAAGAAAAAATAAATACAATTTTAGCAAGAATGGGTGCTTCTTTAGAAAAAGAAGATTTAGCCGATGTAAAGTTATTAATTGAAGAATTAGAAATTGCAGATCCTTTAACAGGTTCTAGAAATTGGACGGATGTAAAACAGTTTAATTTAATGTTTGGTACTAAATTAGGTGCTTCTGCAGAAACTGCAATGGATTTATATTTAAGACCAGAAACTGCACAAGGAATTTTTGTAAATTTCTTAAACGTGCAAAAAACTGGAAGAATGAAAATTCCTTTTGGTATTGCGCAAACGGGTAAAGCATTTAGAAACGAGATTGTGGCAAGACAGTTTATTTTTAGAATGCGTGAGTTTGAACAAATGGAAATGCAATTTTTTGTAAAACCAGGAACTCAAAAAGAATGGTATGATGCTTGGAAAGAAACGCGTTTAAAATGGCATTTATCTTTAGGAATGGGAGCAGAGAACTACCGTTTTCATGATCATGATAAATTAGCACATTACGCAGATGCAGCAGCAGATATTGAGTTTAACTTCCCATTCGGATTTAAAGAGTTAGAAGGAATTCATTCTCGTACAGATTTCGATTTAAAAGCACATGAAAAATTTTCTGGTAAGAAATTACAGTATTTTGATCATGAAGAAAATAAAAGTTACACACCTTATGTTGTAGAAACTTCTATTGGTTTAGATAGAATGTTTTTAGCTGTTTTTTCCAATTCGTTACAAGAGGAAGCGTTAGAAAATGGAACAACAAGAACAGTTTTAAAATTACCTGCAGTTTTAGCACCTTTTAAAGCGGCTATTTTTCCTTTAGTTAAAAAGGATGGTTTGCCAGAAGTTGCTCGTGAAATTATGGATGATTTAAAATGGGATTTCAACGTGTTTTACGATGAAAAAGATGCTGTTGGTAAACGTTACAGACGTCAGGATGCAGCGGGAACACCGTTTTGTATTACGGTAGATCATGATACTTTAGAAGATAAATGTGTTACTATTAGACATAGAGATACAATGGAACAGAAAAGAGTTGCTATTGCAGATTTAAAAGAAATTATAAAAGCAGAAGTAGACGTAAAAACTTGGTTACAGAAAATGTAATTAGTTTTAAAAGCAAAAAAAGCTGAATCTCATTTGAGATTCAGCTTTTTTTTGCTTTTAAAATATAAATGTTATGCCGCTTTTTTATCAGCGCAACAAGCCATTTTACAGTCTTCTTTACAAAAGGTTGTTCCGTCTTCATTTACAGAGCAACATGCTTTTTCTGTTTCTAAAGTAGTTGTTTTATTTTGGCAAGTATCTTTACAGATTTCTGTACAAGTATGTGCTACTTTTTCAGGAGCAATAGAAGCTTTGTAAAGTTCTCCGCCAGCAATACCACCAACAAATGCAACTAGGTCTTCTTTAGAGGTTGTATTCGCATCAAACTGAATGTTTGCAATACTATCTGTAAAAACAACCTTGGCATCTATAACACCTTCTTTTTTAGATAATTTAGATTGAATAATTTTTGCACAACCAATTTCGCAGGTCATACCAGAAATGGCTAAAGAAACATTTTCTTTTTTTACTGCTAATTTTTCTTTTTTTGCTTCGCTTTTACATCCTGTTATTACCAAACAAGCAATTGCGATAGCAAATAATATTTTTTGAATTTTCATTATTGTAAGTTATAAAATTATGCTACAAATTTATTAATAAAAGGGTTGACTTTTAAATATTTATCGAGTTTTGTACTTATTTTACATAAAAAAAGGTTGAAAACCGAAGCCTTCAACCTTTTATACTTTTTTAAAGTAACTTATTTAAAATCTTCGTCGGTAACACCTTCGTTAATTTTAATTTCTGTTACTTCAAATTTTATATCCATTGGACCCATTTTTTGTCCCATTGAAAATGGAAATTTAACACCTTTTACTTCTTTGTAATTAGAAAAAGTAGATGGTACTCTTACTTCTTTTCCATCTGGTGTTTTTACAACTTGAACTTCTTGTAATTTTAATCCAGATTTTACATCAAAAAATATTTCTTTATCATCATATTTAATAACGTAAGCCTTGGTACCTTCTAATGGTTCTATTCTTAAAAGTTCACCGTCTTTATAAGCTAATTCTTCTGTAATTGCATTTTTAGCTTTTGCTTTGGTAATTTCTTCTGCAGTCATTTCCTTTTTTCTACCTTGTGCTTCTTGGTATCCTGTTTCACCATCAAAAACTATTTTTTGTAAAACTTGTCCCATTCCAGAAACAGTAACAACACTTTTATTAGGTGTAGCGGCTTTTCTTACTAAAGAAATATCCATTCCTTGTACTTTTGCAGCAGAGGTGATTGAAATAGATTTAACTGCTGTTAATTTATCTTCTCCTCCGATAGCATTAATATATGCATCTACAACAGTACTTGCAGTAACTCCTTCTGGAATTGCAATAGTCATTTCTGGTTTTTCTGTAGGGTCTCCATTTTTGTCAAAGTAGTTAATGGTATACCCTGTTTTTTCTAAGTTATCTAATACATCAATAGCTTTACCTGTAACAATTATACGAGCTTGATCACTTTTAAAGTATTTTAAAGCTGCATTTTGAACATCTTCTAGAGTTACTGAATTTATATTAGATAAATAGTTTTCGTAAAAATCTGTAGGTAAATTATAACGTGCAATATTTAAAGCAAAACTAGCAGCAGTAGCTGGTTTTTGTACATCCATAACGAAGTTACCAACATATTGTGCTTTTGCATTTTTTAATTCTTCTTCAGTAACTTTTTCTGTACGAATTTTATCGATTTCTTTTTTAATTTCTACTATAGAACTGTCTGTAACACTATTACGTACACTAGCTGATGCTCTAAAAGTTGCTGCAATTTTACTTTGTCTAACGCTAGAGTAAGAGCCATAAGTATATCCTTTGTCTTCACGTAAATTCATAAATAAACGAGCAGTTCCGCCACCACCAAGAATATTACTAGCTAATAAAGCTGCATAATAATCTTTGTCACCTAATTTTAAATCGATATTGTTAGCAATTACAACTTCTGATTGCACTGCGTTTGGCATATTGATAAAATTGATTTCTGTTTTAGAAACGTTTTCTGGTTTTTTGAAAGCAACTTCTGGAATATCACTTTTTTCCCATTTCTTGAATAAACTTTTTACTAATTTTTTAGTCGCTTTTGTGTTGATGTCTCCAACAATAATTAAATAAGCATTGTTTGGCTTGTAATAAGTATTGTAGTTGTTTTTAACATCTTCTAAAGTGATATTGTTTAAAGTTTCTTTAGAAATAAACTCTCCATAAGGATGATTTTTACCATACAATAAAGCACTTTCTACTCTTCTTGCAGTACTGGTAACGTTCTTTTCATCAGATTTTAATCCGTCTAAAGTAATTTTAATTTCTTTATCGAATTCTTCTTGTGTAAATTGAGAATTTTTAACTCCGTCTGCCATTAAAGCCAATACTTCTGGGAAATATTTTGTTAAAGACCTTGCAGAAGCACCAGAACTATAAAAATTAACTCCAGCTCCTAAGAAATCTACTTTCTCATTAAATTCATCTTTGGTGATGTTTTTTGTTCCTCTTCCTAATAAACTTCCCATTATGCTAGAAACTCCTGCTTTGTCTCCTTCTACAACAGGGTTGTTGTCTATCGTTAAACTAGCAGATGCTCTAGGTAATTTATGGTTTTCTACCATAATTACTTGTAAGCCATTTGATAAAGTAAATTTTTCTGATTTACCTAATTGAACCTTTGGTGCTGGTCCTGGTTTAGGTTGTTGGCTTCTATCTATTTGTGCAGTTGTAGCAAAAGACATTGCTATAAGTGCGATAAGTGATATTATCTGTTTTTTCATTGTATATGTCTTTTGTTAATTATTTTTTAGGTAAATATTCTAAAGTTACTCTTTGGTTTGGGTTTAGATATTTTTTAGCTACTTCCTTAATATCTTCACGAGTAATAGAACGATAAATTTCAATTTCTGTATTAATTAGATTTGTATCTCCGTATAATACATTGTATCGTGCTAAAGAGTTTGCAATTCCCTCTACACTAGAGTTAGAATTTACAAATTGATTTTCGAATTGATTTTGAAGTTTTTGGTATGTTTTTTCTGAAATTAACTCTGTTTGTAGCTTTAAAATTTCTTCATCAATTTCTGTAACAATGTCTGTTAATTTAGTTTCACCTTGTGGTAAACCATAAATAATATATGTTCCGTAATCTTCTTGACTTAAATTGATTGCGCCAGCTTGTAGTGCCATTTTTTTAGTATCTACTAACTTTTTATATAATACAGAACTTTTTCCAGTACTTAAATAAGAAGAAATCATATCTAATACTCTAGAATCTTTTGTTTTCATAGACGGAGTTCTGTAGGCTGTCATAATCGCTGGAATTTGAATGTTAGGATCGTAACCTTTTGCTGCTATTGGTGCAGTAATTGGCTCTTCTTCTATTATAGTTCTTTCAATATCTGCTCCACGAGGAATTGGTCCAAAATAAGCTTCAATTAAACTTTTTGCATTTGCAATGTCAATATCACCTGCAACAACTAAAGTAGCGTTGTTTGGTACATAAAACTTTTTATTAAATGCTAAAAATTCTTCTAAAGTAGCATCGTCTAAATGCTTCATTTCACCAATTGTTGTTCCTTTATATGGGTGTTTTTTAAAGATTTCTTTTTTTACATATTCTAAAAAACGAGAATAAGGTTGGTTATCTACTCTTAATCTTTTTTCTTCTTTTACAACTTCATTTTGAGTGTCTACACCTTCTTGACCAATAATTGGATGTAATAAACGCTCAGACTCCATCCATAAACCTAATTCTAGATTGTTAGAAGGAAATATTTCATAATAGTAAGTTCTATCATCGGTAGTGTTTGCATTGTTTTTTCCACCGTTTGCTGCAACTATTTTAAACCACTCACCTTTATCAATGTTTTTTGTGCCTTCAAATAATAAATGTTCAAAAAAGTGAGCCATACCAGTTCTGTCTGGTTGTTCGTCCTTTGCTCCAACATGGTACATTACTGCAGTAGTAACTACAGGAGCAGATGTGTCTTGGTGTAAAATAACGTGCATTCCGTTATTTAAGTCATACTCTTCGAATTCTACTTTTTGAGCGTTTAAAGAAAATGCTACTAAAAAAGCAGAAGTAAGAGATAAAATACTTTTCTTCATGTATTAATTTTTAAGTTATTAATTGATGTTTGTTTGACGCTGGCACCTTAAATATGTTACAGTATTTATTCAAACATTTTATAGATTTACCAAAAATAAAAATTTAATTATAGAATTTTTAGTGAATAAGGTTTTATTTACTTGATTTTGATGTGATTATTTTTTATTAAAAGATATTGCAGCGTATTAAAAAAGATGTATATTTGCACCCGCATTTTCATTAGAATTATGCAAACTAATTAGTAATAAACGCAAAACAAATAGTATGTACGCAATCGTAGAGATGGCAGGGCAGCAGTTTAAAGTTGCAAAAGACCAAAAAGTATACGTTCACCGTTTACAAGGAGAAGTAGGATCAAAAGTTACTTTTGATAACGTTCTTTTACTTGATGAAAAAGGTAATGTAACAATTGGCGCCCCAGCTATAGAAGGAGCTTCAGTAACAGCTCAAATTTTAAGTCACTTAAAAGGTGATAAAGTAATCGTTTTCAAGAAGAAAAGAAGAAAAGGGTACATTAAGAAAAACGGACACAGACAATTTTTAAGCGAGATTCTTATCGAATCTATTGCTGCTTCAGGTAGTAAAAAAGCTGCTCCAAAGGCAACTAAAGCTGCTCCAAAGAAATCTGCTAAAGCAGACGACTTAAAGAAAATTGAAGGTGCTGGACCTAAAGCTGCTGAAGCTTTAGTAGGTGCAGGATTAGATACTTTTGCAAAAGTAGCAAAAGCAGATCCAGCAAAATTGAGTGAAATCTTAACAGAAGCTAGTTCTAGATTATCTCATATCGTAACAACTACTTGGCCTAAACAAGCTGGTTTAGCTGCAGAAGGTAAGTGGGATGAATTAAAAGAATTACAAGATAGATTAGACGGAGGTATTGAAAAATAATTCCTAATAATTTAACTTTAACCTATAAAAACTCAATAACATGGCACATAAAAAAGGTGTAGGTAGTTCGAAGAATGGTAGAGAATCAGAATCGAAACGTCTAGGTGTAAAAATATTTGGTGGACAAGCTGCAATTGCAGGGAACATTATTGTTCGTCAAAGAGGAACAACTCACAATCCAGGAGAAAACGTTTACATGGGTAAAGATCATACTTTACATGCAAAGGTTGACGGTGTTGTAGAATTCCGTAAGAAAAAAGATAACAGATCTTATGTTTCTATAACTCCTTTTGAAGTTTAAGAAATTAAGACTATTATAATTAAAACGCTCAAACAATTCTGTTTGAGCGTTTTTTTATGCTTCTAATTTAGGTTGAATTTGTACTTTTACATTAATGAAATTTTTATACAATATACTCGTTTTTAAAGCCTCTGTTTTATTGCCGTTGGTGGCAATGTTCAGTAAGAAAATAAAGCTTTTTGTAGCTGGCAGAAAAGAAACTTTTTCTAAAATAGCTGCATTAAAGAATTCTGAAACTATTTGGTTTCATGCAGCTTCTTTAGGGGAGTTTGAGCAAGCAAGACCTATTATAGAAGAAATAAAGGCTAATTATCCTACCTATAAAATTTTAGTTACTTTCTTTTCTCCATCTGGTTATGAAATTAGAAAGAATTACAACTTAGCAGATGTGGTTTGTTATTTGCCTTTAGATTCAAAATCGAATGCCAAAAAGTTTATTGAAACTGTAAATCCTAAATTGGCAGTTTTTATAAAGTATGAATTTTGGCCAAATCTTTTAAACGAATTAAAACGAAAAGAAATTCCTACCATTTTAGTTTCAGGTATTTTAAGAGAAAAACAACTCTTCTTTAAAAGTTATGGTGGTTTTATGAGAGATTCATTAAAAGCTTTCCATCACTTTTTTGTGCAGGATGAAAACTCCAAAAAATTACTAAGCTCAATTAATTTTAATAATGTAACTGTTGCTGGTGATACTCGTTTTGATAGAGTTTCTAAGATTTTAGAACAAGATAACTCTCTAGATTTTATCAACCAGTTTAAAGACGGTAAATATACTGTTGTGGCAGGCAGTACGTGGCAAGAAGATGAAGCGTTGTTGGTAAATTACATCAATAATAATGCATCCGAAGATGAGAAGTTTATTATTGCGCCTCACAATATTAAACAAGAAGCAATTTTAGAACTGCAGAAATCTATCAACAAAAAAACTGTTTTATATTCAGCTAAAGCTGATAAAAATTTATCAGAGTACAGCGTTTTTATTATTGATACAATTGGAATTTTAACCAAAATATATGCAGCTGCAGATCTTGCGTATGTTGGTGGAGGTTTAAAAACAGGTTTACATAATATTTTAGAACCCGCAACTTTCGGAATTCCTGTAGTGATTGGAGATAAATACGACAAATTTAAAGAAGCCGTAGATTTGGTTAAAATAGGAGGTTGCATTTCTATTAAAAACCAAGAAGAATTTACAACGAATTTCATCAACCTAAAAGAAGATGAGAATTTTAGAAAGTTAACGGGAGTTATCAATAAAAGATATATTGCAGATAACCTTAAGGCTACAAAATTAATTATGAATTATTTAGAGGATACACTTTAAATGAATATCAGTTCGATTGATTTTGATTTTTATCAGAATCGTATCGAGAAAAAATGAAAGAAATTATGGATTTTATATTACAACCTTGGGCTTGGTATGTTGGAGGACCGTTAATAGCAATTTCGCTTTTATTGTATTTCTATTTTGGTAGAAATTTTGGTGCTTCTACAAATTTTGAAACGCTTTGTACAATGGCTGGAGCCGGTAAAGTTTCAGACTATTTTAAGAAAGATTGGAAGGACCGAGATTTTGCATTAATGTTTGTGGTTGGGTTAATTATTGGAGGTGTTATTTCTGCTAAGTATTTAATTCCGAATCAAACAGTAGATTTGAATCCTACAACGGTTAAAGAACTTACAGAATTAGGGTTTTCGAATGTTGGGAATCAATATTTTCCTGACGAAATTTTTGGAGCAGAATCATTCTTGTCAATCAAAGGATTTTTAATTCTTTTGGTATCAGGAATCTTTGTTGGTTTTGGAACGCGTTATGCAGGTGGTTGTACTTCTGGTCATGCAATTACAGGTTTAAGTAATTTAGAATTACCGTCTTTGTTAGCAGTAATTGGTTTTTTTATTGGTGGAATGATTGCTACCTGGTTTATAATTCCAATGTTATTTTAGCCTATAATTGGCATTAAAAAAAATAATTATGTTCAATTTTTCTCTTCGAGCGCAGTAGAGAAGTTAATTGAAAATTTAAAATATATTCAAAATGAAAAACATCAAATTCTTACTATTAGGAATCTTTTTTGCCATTGTATTGAGTAAAAGTGAAGCCATTTCTTGGTATCGATTTTACGAAATGTTTAAGTTTCAATCTTTTCATATGTTTGGAATTATCGGAGGAGCCGTTGTAATTTCAATGGTTTTTATGCAGTTGTTTAAAAGTGGCAAAATAAAAGATATTAACGGAAATAAAATCGTTCCAAAACCAAAGAAAAAAGGTTTTGTTAGCACTATTTTAGGAGGAACATTTTTTGGCTTAGGTTGGGGGATATCTGGAGCTTGTGCTGCACCTATTTTTGTAATTCTTGGCTTTAAATTAATTCCGGCTTTAATTTTATTAGTAGGTGCACTTTTAGGTGCGTTTATTTATGGACTTTTAAGTAAAAAACTACCCAACTAAATGAGCAAGTTACTAGACAATTTTGGTCGTCAAATGGAATATGTTCGATTAGCAGTTACAGATCGCTGTAACTTGCGATGCCAATATTGTATGCCTGCTCACGGAATAGATATTGTACCAAGACAAGAGTTATTAACCTTTAAAGAAATGTATCGCTTAATTAGAGTGTTAACAGAATTGGGTGTTGATAAAGTGCGTTTAACAGGTGGAGAACCTTTTGTACGTAAAGATTTTGTTGGGTTTTTAGAGATGTTGTCTTTTAATGATTTATTAGATGAAATTAATATTACTACAAATGGTGCGTTAATTTCTCATCATATTTCTAAGATTGAACAATTAGAAAAAGTAAAAAAAATCAATTTAAGTATTGATAGTTTAGATCGAGAAAAGTTTGCGAAAATTACAAGAAGAGATGTTTTTCCTGAAGTTTATAAAACCTTTGAATTACTAGAGAAAAGTAGTTTAGATTTAAAGTTAAATGTAGTAGTGCAATCAGGTTTTAATACCGATGAAATTGTAGACTTTGTAAGATTAACAAAGGATAAAAATGTTGCTGTTCGTTTTATTGAAGAAATGCCTTTTAATGGAAAAGGGCAACGAGAAATGAAAGAAAACTGGACTTTTAATAAGATTTTAAATGAGGTAAAAACGGCGTTTAATGTAAATGAAATTCAGTCTGAAAAATCATCAACTTCTAGAAATTACCAAATAGATAATCATGTTGGTACTTTTGGAATTATACCTGCTTTTACAAGAACTATTTGCAATGATTGTAATAGAATTAGAATAACATCTACCGGAACTTTTAAAAATTGTTTGTTTGATGCCGGTGTTTTTAATTTGAGAGATTTTATAAGAGAGGGCGCATCTAATGACGATTTAAAAGAACTTTTTTTAGGTTTGGTAAAACAGAAGCCAGAAAATGGTTTTATAGCAGAAGCAAATAGAAAAGATGGTGGCGCTTCTGAAAGTATGAGTACAATTGGAGGATAGTAAAAGTATAATCTTGTAATTGTTTAATTGTGGAAAACGCTTGAATAATTACACGATTACACAAATAAACAATTACACATTTTATACAAATGATTTCAGTAGAAAAAGCTTTAGAAACTGTTTTAAATTCAAGTCGAGATTTTGGAATTGAAGAGGTTCCGTTTATAAAATCTGTAGGTAGAATTCTAAAAGAAAAAATTCTTGCCGATAGAGATTTTCCGCCATTTAATAGAGTTTCTATGGATGGAATCACTATTGATTATACTTCATTTAAAAATGGACAACGGGCTTTTAAAATTGAGGGGATTCAAGCTGCAGGAAGCGAGCAAATTTCGTTAAATAATTCAGAGACTTGTATAGAAGTAATGACAGGGGCAGTTTTACCAAACAATGCCAATATTGTTATTAGGTATGAAGATGTTACCATAAAAAATGGAATTGCAACGATTAGTGTTGATGTAATAAATGATGCTCAGAATGTGCATGCAAAAGGGAAAGATGGTAAAGTTGGCGATTTATTAATTGAAGAAAACACCAAGATATATGCAGCAGAAATAGGCGTGCTAGCAACTGTTGGTAAATCTTTTGTAAAAGTTGCAAAACAACCAAAAGTAATGATTGTTTCTACGGGTGATGAATTGGTTGGCGTAGATGAAATTCCGCAAGCACATCAGATTAGAAGAAGTAACGTGTTTACTTTAGTGTCTTTGTTAGAGAGACTGAATATCCCTTCTGAAACGGCACATATTACAGATGATAAACCTGTTTTAAAATCGAAAATCGAAAACTATTTACAAGAATATGATGTATTGCTTTTTAGTGGGGCGGTAAGTAAAGGGAAGTATGATTTTTTACCAGAAGTTTTTGATGAATTAGGAGTAGAGAAACTGTTTCATAAAATTACACAACGACCAGGGAAACCTTTCTTTTATGGAAAAACAGATGAATGTAATGTCTTTGGTTTTCCTGGAAACCCGATTTCTACTTTTGTAAACTGTTTGGCATATTTTTATCCTTGGTATTATAAATCAGTAGGTTTAGAAGTTGAACAAGAAACAGCAATTTTATCCGACGATGTTATTTTTAAACCTAATTTAACATACTTTTTACAAGTAAAATTAAATTCAGTTTTGGGAGATTTAATAGCAACTCCAATTACAGGAAACGGTTCTGGAGATTTAGCAAGCTTGGTAAAAACAGATGCTTTTATTCAGTTACCAAATGATAAAGTTGAATTTAAAAAAGGAGAAGTTTATAAAGTAATTCGCTATCGCTAATTATAATTTTAAATGTTTAGTTTTGAGTGTTAAGTTTAAAATATAGTTATGAAAGAAAGTATCGTTAAAAAAAAAGCTTTGAATTTTCATTAAAAATAATTTCTTTATATAAAAAATTACAACAAGAAAGAGAATTTGTAATTTCAAATCAAATTTTGAGAAGTGGAACATCAATTGGTGCAAATATAGAAGAAGCTTTAGCAGGGCAAAGTAAGAGAGACTTTACTGCAAAAATGTCTATTTCATCAAAAGAAGCGAGGGAAACTAAATATTGGTTGCGATTATTAAAAGAAAGTGAGATAACGAGTATTGGTGTTGATTCATTAATTTTAAATATTGATGAATTGATACGAATATTAACATCAATTGTTAAAACATCTCAACAGAATCTAACTAAAAGCTAATCATTCAACATTTAAAACTAAAAATTGTGAGCAATTTTACACATTTAAATAAAAAAGGAAATCCTAAGATGGTAAATGTTTCTGATAAGAAAATTACCAAAAGAACTGCCATTGCAAAAGCAACCATGTTTTTAGGAAAAGAAGTAATAGCTCATTTTACAAATGATGAGTTAATTACCAAAAAAGGACCTGTTTTTCAGACGGCAATTATTGCAGGGATACAAGGAGTTAAAAAAACATCAGAATTAATACCAATGTGTCATCCGTTATTAATTAATGGGGTAGATATTGATATCAATATTATAGATACAGAAAATATAGAAGTCTTTTGTGAAGTTACGATTACAGGGAAAACCGGAGTTGAAATGGAAGCTTTAACAGGTGTAAATATTACGTGTTTAACTATTTATGATATGTGTAAAAGCATTAGTCAAGAAATGGTGATTAAGGAAGTAAAGCTGTTAAAGAAAACTGGAGGGAAATCTGATATAAATAATTAATTGTCATTACGAGGAGGAAGGACGAAGTAATCTGTTAATAAAAGATTGCTTCACTTTGTTCGCAATGACAAAATGAATAAAATGAAAAAACACAAAAAACATACAAATTTAGAAAGAAGAGATAATGATAATTTTGCGCCAAATGAAATTTCTATTCTAGGTACAAATTGTGGGATTATTTCAGATTTAGTTCATAGTGTTTCTAAGAAATTATCCAACTATAAGTTGGCGTATTTTGATGCTTCGCACGCAAAATATGTTGCCGAGAATACGTTGTCAGAATATACTTTTCATCATCAAGGAAATTTACAGATTACCACTTCTGGAAATGTAAATAAGTTTGAACAACGCTTGCAATTTGCACAGTACGATTATGTTTTTATCAATGGAAACCATTATCAAGGAGCAAAACAAATTTTGGTTTTAGATGAAGCAAAAGAAGCTTCGGTTTTAAAAAGATTAGAACAGTTAGATCGTATTCAGTTTGTTGTGAAATTGAAAAAAGACACAGCATATTTTTCTTTTTTGGAAGAAAAATATCCGCAGATAAAAAATATAACGTGTTATACAATTGATGAGGTTGATAAAATTGCAAAGCACATTCATAATCTGATTCAAGAAAAAATTGCACCCGTAAAAGGGTTGGTTTTAGTTGGAGGAAAAAGCACAAGAATGGGACAAGATAAATCTGAACTAGATTATTTTGGAAAACCTCAAAAAGAAGTTGCTAAAGAATTGTTAGAAAATAACAATTTAGAAACGTTTTATTCTGTTCAGAATTCATCACCAAAAGAAGATGAGATTTCTGATAAGTTTTTAAACTTAGGTCCGTTTGGAGGTATTTGTTCTGCATTTCAGAAAGACCCAAATGCAGCTTGGTTTGTTTTGGCAACAGATGTTCCTTTTGTAAATGATGTTATTGTTCAATTGTTGTTAAAGCATAGAAACCCTAGTAAAGCGGCCACAACTATTAAAGGAAAAGATAAAGATTTTCCAGAACCTTTAATTACCATTTACGAACCAAAAGCATATGCTATTTTATTACAATATTTAGCGCAAGGATATTCTTGTCCGCGTAAAATGTTAATTAATTCTGATGTAGAAATTGTTGAAGTTGATGATGAATTTATCAGAAATATAAATACACCAGAAGAGTTTAATGAGGCTAAAAATGAGCTAAATTAGTTGTAAATTAGTATGTTTAAATATCTATAATCTCACTTTTATTATGAAAACACAATCTTATTTTTTTATTCTCCTTTTTGGAATGCTTTTTGCGAGTTGTAAACCAGAACTTTCTACAAAAGAATTTATGGTAGATAGTTGGGAGACCACTTATCTAAAAATAGAAATGTATACTGTTAATAAAACAGATTCTTTACAGGTTTACGAAGATAAATTTGATGATAATCCAGAGTTAGTGGCACAATCTCAATATAATAATGATGGTACTTTTTCTGCTTGGTTTAAAAATACAAAAGGAGAACAAATATCTAAAGCTATTGGAGAGTGGGATGTGGTAGGAGATTCTTTAAAAGTATCTTTTAACTATGGTGGTAGAGATAAGAAAGTAAGCTACCTAATTAAAAGAACTAAAGAGGGGTTTGTAGGTACAAGTAAATATGATTGGGATGAAGACGGAGCCTTTGACGACCTGTTAACCATGAAAACAAAGAGAATTAAATTAGACTAGATTTGGGGAGTTTCAAAAAAATATCTTTAAGAATACGTATCTTTTTATCAATGATTTTATTGGTGTTATTAGCATCAGTATTAATCTTGGTGGTTACTATTTATCAGTATGATGAACAAACAAAAGACTACAATATTCAACGTTTTGAGCGTAAAGAAGCTACCACAAAAGAAATTATAGAATTAGAACTTAAAAATAAAACGACCTATCCGGTAAATACAGAGAATTTAGCTAAAATATTTCAAGAACGTATTTTCGAAATATCATCTATTAATAAATTAAATATATCTTTTTACGATTTACAGGGAAACTTACTAAAATCTTCTACAGCAAGTGCTTTTGAAAAGGTAGATGAAAATCCACTTCCGGTGGATATTTTGAAAGAATTGTCTCAAAATTCTAATCACAAAATTTTAAAAACAAGTGTAGATGATGGAACTGTTTATCAATCATCATTTTCCTTTATTCATGATCCTAAATTTAAAAGAATAGGTATTATAGAGTTGCAATTTACACAAGATAATTCTGAGATAGAGCATGAATTAAGAGAGTTTATGTTGAGGTTGGGCGTTGTGTATATCCTTATGTTTTTAATTGCAATTGCAATAGCGTATTTTTTATCTAGCTACATTACAAGGTCTATAAAAACCATTTCAGATAAAATGCAACAAACCCGTTTAAATAAACGGAATGAAAAAATTGTTTTAGATAAAGCGAGCTCAGAAATAGAGATTTTGGTTGAAGCATACAACCACATGATTGATGAGTTAGGAGAAAGTGCTGCTAAGTTGGCTAAGAGTGAGCGAGAGCAAGCATGGAGAGAAATGGCAAAACAAGTAGCGCATGAAATAAAGAATCCGTTAACGCCAATGCGCTTAACAGTGCAGAGTTTTGAAAGAAGGTTTGATCCTTTAGATGAAAAGGCAAAAGATAAATTAAAAGAATTTTGTCAAACTTTAATTCAGCAGATAGATGTAATGAGTTCTATTGCTTCTGCTTTTTCTGATTTTGCCAAAATGCCTACTCAAAAGAAAGAACAAGTTGAGTTGATAAGTGTCGTAAAGTTTGCATTAGATATTTTTACAGAAGAATACATCAAATATTATCCTCAGGAGAAAGAATTATATGCTAATTTAGACAAAACTCAATTGATTAGAGTGATTACTAATTTAGTTAAAAATGCAATTCAGGCAGTAAATGTAGAAGAAAACCCTTTAATTGAGGTAAAAGTTTTTTCTGAAGATCTAAATATAAAAATTACAGTTTCTGATAACGGTAAAGGTATTTCTGAAGATTTAAAAGATTTAATCTTTGAACCTAAATTTACTACAAAAACAAGTGGAATGGGATTAGGTTTAGGAATGATAAGAAATATTATAGAAGCTTATAAAGGATCTATTTCTTTTACTTCTACAGAAGGACTTGGAACTGTTTTTACTGTTATATTGCCAAAAAGTTAATATAATCATTGTCTATTATTTAAAAAAAAATAGGCCATTAAATTTATACATAATGAGATTCGAGAATATTTTAGTTGAGAAAAAAGATAGTTTAGCTCAAATAACTATCAACAGACCCAAAAAATTAAATGCTCTTAATAAAGTGACTATTATAGAATTAAATGAAGCTTTTGAGGAATTAGAAGATGATACAAAAATTAGAGCGATTATTTTAACAGGTAGTGGAGAAAAAGCTTTTGTTGCAGGGGCAGATATTTCTGAGTTTGCAGATTTTTCTGTAGATGAGGGTACTCGCTTGTCTAAACTAGGGCATGATACTTTATTTGATTATGTAGAAAACTTATCTACTCCTGTAATTGCAGCCGTAAATGGTTTTGCTTTAGGTGGTGGTTTAGAGTTGGCAATGTCTTGCCATTTTAGATTGGCATCAGATAATGCAAAAATGGGCTTACCAGAAGTTTCTTTAGGTGTAATACCTGGTTATGGAGGTACACAACGTTTACCGCAATTAGTAGGTAAAGGGAAGGCAATGGAAATGATTATGACCGCAGGTATGATTTCTGCCGAAGAGGCCAAAGAATATGGTTTGGTAAATTATGTGACTACACAAGAGGAGTTATTACCTTTGGCAGAAAAAATTGCAAGTAAGGTTATAAGAAATTCTTCGGATGCAATTTCTGCCGCAATTAGAGCTGTTAATGCTGGTTTTGAAGAAGGTATTAATGGTTTTAATGTTGAAATAGAAGAGTTTGGAGAGTGTTTTGGTACAGAAGATTTTACAGAAGGTACTGCTGCTTTTTTAGATAAAAGAAAACCTAATTTTTAGAGATTAGTTGCTAAAAATAAACATGTAAAATTGTAATAAAAAAGCCTCATAATTCTAAAATTATGAGGCTTTTTAGTTAATTGTAAATTGATTTATTTTACCATTATTTTTTTAGAGATGGTGTTTAAGTTTGTTTGTACTTGTAATATGTATAAACCACTGTTTAAATCTAAATCTATTTTTTCAGAAGAAATAGTACCTGCATCTACACTTTTACCAGAAATATCATAAATTACGTATGATGATTTTAAAAGACTTTGTGGAACCATAATATATTCTGATGCTGGGTTAGGGAATACTTTAATTATTTCTGCAGTTACACTCTCTGTAGCTAACGTGGCAGGATTTAAGCTGTAAAGTTCATTACCCGAGGTTCCATTATCACCTTCAAAATATAAGATATCGTTTAATACAGTAATTTCATCAATATCTTTAATAGTATTGTCTAATTGTTCTATAGTAGTTCCGTTAGTTCTAAATAAATATTTGTTGGTACTTGTAGCATCTTCACCGCTGTAATATAAGTAACCATTATAAACAGCATAATCAGAGGGATCATGGTTTTTACCAGAAATATTACTAATGTTACTTATGGTATTTGTTGTTGGATTTAAAACATAAAGTTGATCATCATTAGTACCATCATCACCTGCAAAAAATAATTGATCATTCCATGCAAATAGATCTGCTATTCCTGCTAAGTCTGTAGCAGCTGCTACAGGTATGGTACCAGTTTCTGTACCGTCTGTTAGCCAAAGAGCATTGTCTGCTTCAAAATATAAAATATCATTAACTATTGTAAAATTACTAATACTAGAATCTCCAGTTCCTGCATCTATATCTTTTACAAGCGTAAAAGTTTCTGCCGTTGGCGAGTATTTATAAAGTTCGTTACCATAAGTAGCATCTTGTGTATTGTAATTCATATAGATATAAAGCGCATCTTTATAAGCAATCATTTCAGCAAAAACAGATTCGAAACCATCTCCTAAATCTGCAACTTGTACAGCATCATTTACGCCATCCCATTGCACTAATTTATTTGCTGTTTCTGCACTTGTACTACCTGGTTGTCCTCCAACAGTAAAATAAGCCATTCCGTTTAGTTCTGTAAAACGTTGAGGTGCTTCTCCTGTAATAGTTGGCATAATATCTACTTTTGTTGTACCAGCTTCTGTTCCGTCTGATGTCCAAAGCTCTGCACTTCCATCATTGGCATTAAAATAAAATTTATTATTAAAAGTAAAAAAAGCAAATGGATTTGAACTAGAAGAACCTAGTTTAATATCTTTTACAAATGTAGTACCCGATGTTGTTCCGTCGGTAACCCAAATTTCTTTTCCTAAATCTTCTCCACTAGGAGTGTTAGAACCGTTAGAATCATCTGCAGAAAAAAATATTTTTCCATCTAAAACAGTAAGATTTGCAGGACTAGAGCTAGAAGTTCCGTTGTCATTAATTTCTTTTACAAGTGTAATTTGTGCGTTTAACGCAATTGCGCTAATAAGAGCGGTAAATAAGAGTAATTGTTTTTTCATAATTGTGAGTGTTTAAAATTGATTTTTAAAATTGATTAATATTACTTAGGAAGGTTAGGTATTAAAGTTCTACCTCTGCTAGAAGACAAGGTTTCCATAAAGGCAATTAAGGCTTCAATTTCATTTTTTTCTAGATTTAATTTTTTTAAGATAGGTGAGTTTGTTGGTATTAAAGAGTCGCGCCCTTTACCTAAGTATTTTTTTTGAACAACTGCAGGATTGCCAAGGTTGTAAAATTGAACAACATCCAATAAGCTTGGGAAATGTCCGTTATGCATCCAAGGACCAGTTCTGGCAATTTCTCTTAAAGTAGGTGTTCTTATTTTACCAATATCTGCCATATTTTTAGTTACATTATAACGTCCAAAATCTTCATCTTTGGTGCCAAACAAGGTTTGTCCGTCGTTGTGAAATTGGTTGTCTGAAAAATAAGGGGTGTTATGGCAATTGATACATCTTGCTTTTGTGCGGAATAAGTGTAAGCCTAAAACTTCTTGATTGTTAAGTTTGGTAGAATCTCCTTCTACAAACTTATCGAATTTTGTTTTGTAGCTGTTTACGGTGCGTTCAAAGGTTGCTATGGCATACTGAATACGTTTTAATGAAATGGTGTCATTACCAAAAGCGGCTTTAAATAAGGGTTTGTATCCTTCTATTTTTGCTATTTTATCTACTGCGATATTCAGTTTTTCATTCATCTCTAAAGGGTCTCCAATAGGAAATCTAGCCTGATCTTCTAAGCTAGAAGCACGACCATCCCAAAACAAACTGTGTGCAAAACCAGCATTTAAAATAGTCATAGAGTTTCTTGCTCCTGTCTGGCGATCGTGACCAAAAGAACGGGTAGAATTATCGGTCCAAGCTAATTCTGGATTATGGCAAGAAGCACAGGCTATTTGTCCGCTAACGGATAATCTTGGATCGAAAAAGAGTGTTTTTCCGAGTTTAGATTTCTCTTTACTAAAAGGGTTGTATTCTGGATGTTGTAACTTTGGTAAAGCTCCAATATCTTTAAAAGCTTTTTTGTCTACGGTACTATCTAAATCTGGAGTAGGCCATTTAGTATTGTCTCCATTGGAATAAATAGCTTTTAGGTTAGCAATATTGGTGTACTCTTCTTTATGTTCTGTTTTACAAGAACATATAATAATGCAAATAAATAGGGTTAAAATAAGGTTGTTTCTCATGGTTATTATAGTGTGTATTCAGTAATGCAATTGTTAGTAGTTAAATCTTCAGGATCCGTATAATCGGCTGTATTATATAAGCGATATTCAGAAGTAATGGTGCCTCCAAAAACGGCCTCGTTGGTCAGGTTTAATTTAAATTTAAGTTCAAAAATACCAGGGCTAACTTCTTGGTAAGTGCCTTCTCCAGAAATGGCAAAAGCATAGCTATTGCCATTTGTACCAGAGATTGTTAACAATTGGGGGATTATTAAAATGGAGCCATTAGTTGTACTTGTTCCGTTTTTAGGAAAAAATTCTATGGCTGGAGTTACGTTAAAACCAGGAGAGTTTGCTCTACTTGTACTCTCGTTACTAAAGTATCTTTTTAAGTTGAAGGCGTTTACTGTTGTAGTTGAAATTGGGCTATCGAAACCTATTTGAAAGGCATGATGGTAAATATCATCTAGCGGATCGGCAGTGCCATTATCACTATAAAGTACGGCATTCGGGTTTGTAGATGCTACAACTATAGGGTAGGTGAAGGCAAAAGTAGATTGCCAAGCACATTCTCCATCTTCATTAAAATCGTTCCAATGTTCTATATATGTACGGTGAAAAACATCTGATAAATTGTAGAAGCTAGCAGCTGTATTAATAGTAACATCACGTTCAGATTTAATAGGTTTTACAATTTGAAGTGAACTGTTTCCTTTGGTTGTGTAATTTTCGTTATCGATAAGCGTAATAATGGTTTGGTATAACACATCATCATTTTCTATAGATTCATTTAAGGTAACTCTGTACTTTATTGTGGCACTGTTTTCTCCTATGTCTAAGGGCTCAATACTATAATTAAAACCATTTAAAAATTTAAAAATATCTAAATCTTCTATTTCCGAAGGAAGATATCCGTTAGGAAAATTAACAGTAAAGTCAATTTCTTCACCTGCTTCACCGGTAATTTCAATTCTGTTTTCTATAAATGTATAAGTGGTTGTAACAGGTTCTAAATTAACAGTGAATTCCGAATTAGTTTCATTTGAATTTAAGTTCCCTATATTTATCGAAGGATCTGATACCGACTCTAGGTTTAGAACAATACTTTCCGCACCCAACCATCGTTTATTAAAGTTAATATAAATAGTATCGGTTAATTGATTGTTTTTAAACGAAACTTGGTTTACTGGACTTATGGTAAATAGATCTTCATTAGAGGAAGATGTAACGCTGTAATTTACGGTTACCTCATTTTCTAATGTGTAAGATGTTAAGGTTACAGGCACTTTTAAGGTGTTAATGCTTGTGTTTATATAATTAATACTTGGTATAATGGCGCTACTTACTTGCGGGTATTTGAGTGGTTCATTATTGCTGTTGGTTAAAAAATTAAACCGAACAAAACTAGGAACGTCATTAATTGTATTGTCATCATTTTTAGAGCATGAAAACAGTATCGCAAAAACAGTTGCTATGGCTAATATGGTTTTAATATGTGTCATTTTGCTGTAAATTAGAGTTAAGTTCAATGTTACTGTTTGGTATTGGAAGTATATATTTTCCTGAAGGATAATTTAAGTTACAAGTTTGCGATACGCAGTCTGTACCTCGTATTATATTTTGTTGAAATCTTGCTAAGTCGAATAAGTATTGAGTTTCAAAGCACATTTCTTTTCGGCGTTCTTGTAGAAGAATACCTTGTAAATCTGTCGTCTCTGTAAGTAGCGTGGCATTTGCTCGGTTTCGTAATATATTAATGTCGTCTTTACAAGCTTCTAGATTTTCAAGTCCTAATGAGGCTTCGGCTCTTATTAAATACATTTCACTTAATCTGATAGCTACAAAGCCTGGGTTATCTTGAAATTTTTTAGTAAAATAATATTGGCGGTCTTCTAATTCTCCATTAATTAAGGTTGGTAAATTGGCTTCAAGAAAAAGCTGTCCACGTAGATCATTAGGTTCAAAAAGGTTTCGTAAATCTTCTGAAGCTACATAATCTGCGTAATCTGTTGTTGAGGTATAACCATAGGAGCTGGATAGTGAGCCTCCTATTGTACCGCCACTGTCGCGCGGAATAGAAAACTCTAATAATACTTCAGAAATAGGTACATCTGGTTTTTCCCATTCTGCAATATAGTCTTCCGAAGGTGTTAGTGTTTTTCCTGAATTCAGAATCACTTCATTTGCCAAATCGTAAGCATTTTGCCAATCGTTTTTAGATATGTAGACTCTGGCAAGTAAAGCTTGAGTACTTACTTTATTGAAATAAGAATACGTTGGTCCATCTAAAAGTAAAGTGTTGGAGTAGTTGTTTATAGCAGCAGTTAAATCTTCAATAATTAAAGTATAGGTTTCTGCTAAGGTTGCTCTAGATGGGTAGGTGATGCCATTGGTTAAAGAGGTTTTGTTATAAACAATGCCTAAATGACTAGCATCTGAGGTAAAACCATAGTTTTGAGCGTATACTTGAGATAATAGAAAATGTGTATAGGCTCTAATGGTTAAAGCCTCTGCCTTTATTTGATTTTTTATATTATCATTAGAATCTGTTAGTGCATCCACATATTCTAGAATAAGATTTGTTTGGTTTATAATATCGTAGCAGTCATCATAAAACCCGTCTAAATTACTGTCATCTGCTAAATCTGTAAAGTTGTAAACGTTTTCTATATTAAAAGGCACTGTAATTTGCCCCGTATTATTACCCGTTTCTGTTGGTGTAAAGGTGATATTGCCAGCTTGCATATCGGCGTAAGTGGCATAGCGCTCGCCTCTCACGTTGGATTCTAAATCATGATAAGCACCATTTAGGGCAGTTATTACTCCATCTGTACTGTCAAGTAATTCGGTAATAGAGGTTTGAGATCCTGGTTCTTGTTCTAAAAAACCACTGCAGTTGTAAAAGATTGCAATTAATACTGCTAGGAAGTATTTAGAAAGTTGTTTTAGTTGTTTTTTCTGTGTCATCATCACCTTAAAATTTTGCATTTATTCCTATTGAAATTGTTCTCGCTTGTGGGTAGGTAAATCTAAATTCACTAATACCATTTCTGCCATTTAAACTTTTTTCTTTGTACCAGTAAAGGACATTAGAAACATCTGTATATACAGATAAGCCATCTAAAAAACTTAGACTATTTTTAGGAAAGCTATAGTTTAAATTCACGTTACTTATTCTTAAAGACGTAGCGTCGTACAAGTATTTATCATAGTTAGAAATGGTTGGGTTATTGCTGGTTACAATTGGGTTAAGAGCAACATCTCCTGGAGTTCTCCAATAATCGTACGCATTTACAGATAGATTTCTATTTGATGTGATGTTGTATTTAGCAATAAGCTCATCTTCTGCTAAATAATCACCGCCTATTTGAAAGCTTCCTCGAATGGATAAGCTTATATTATTGTTGAAGGTGAAGGTGTTATTGAAACCACCGTAGGCATCGGGTTGATAATCTCCAATAGGTACCCAATCTGCACTTGTAAACAAACTATTATAAGTTACGGCATCGTATATTTCTCCGTCTTTTTTAAGTAAGTCACGCCCCGTAGCAGGATCGATACCTGCCCATTTAATACCCCAAATAGTAGAAGTACTGTAGCCTACTTTTTGTGCCAATGCAATTTCTGAAGTTGAAAACTTACTTCCTAAACCTTTTAGTTCTGTAACTTTACTTTGTAATGTAGAAATGTTAAACGAGGTGGTCCATTTAAAATTTTCTTTTTGAAACCATTTAAAATTTGTTGATAGTTCTAGCCCTTTGTTGTACATGCTCGCAGCGTTAATTTGGATGGAACTATAGCCGGTCTCGGTAGGGATGTTTCTGCTTGTAATAAGATCTTGAATATCGTCGTAATAATATTCAAGTGTTAAACTTACCGTGTTTAAAAAGTTGAAGTTTAAACCCGCATTAAATTTTTTATTCTTTTCCCAACTCAATTCACCATTAGGAGCAGCAGACGGATAAGCAATATCTAAGTTATTATAACCATTATCAGCAATGGTATATAAGCCTTTAGAGCGATAAGAACCTATTCTAGAGTTTCCTGTAGTTCCGTAACTTAGTTTTAGTTTTAATAAATCGATCCAATTATTAGTTTCTAAAAAATTTTCATTAGATAAAATCCAGCTTACACCGGCACCTCCTGTGTAGGCCACATTGGTGTCGTCTCCAAAAACAGAACTTTGGTCACGTCTAAAATTTGCTAGAATAAAATAGCGTTTTTTGTAATTGTAATTAAGTTGCGAAAAGAGAGATACTTTAGAGTTGTTACTAATATCTGAGCTGTAAGTTTGATTTCCTGTAGATTCATTCTCGGTTGTGGATGGGTTGTCATCCTGAAGGGCATCGGTAACCTCGTTTATAATGTTTGGGTTTACAAATCCTCGTCCGGAAGCATAATTAAAGTCTACATTTTCTTTTGTAAGTTCAATACCAAAGATACCGTCGAAAGTATTGTTTTCGTCTATTTGTTTATTGTAAAGTGCGCGTGTTTGCCAGTTCCACTTATTGGTGTGCCTATTATTTATTAAACGACGGCCGTAGATTGGATACGACGTACCATTTAGTGTAAAACTACCATTAACTTGACCACTTTCATTTTCTCCCGAGAAATAACGATCTTGTTCTTTATCACTGTAAGAAAGACCAAATAAAGAGGAAATATTTAAGTCTTCTGTGATATGATAGCTAGCTTGTAGACTTCCTAAAATACTATAAGTGTTTGCAATGTTTTTGTTTTGGTCAATGGCTGCTAATGGATTTCCTAAGCCTGTAACCCCAACATTGGCATAAGAACCGTCCTCGTTATAAGGAGATAGGTTTGGCGCAAATGCATAGCTATAATAAATATTTGGCGCTTTTTTAGATACGAAGCTAGGACTTAGTGTTAAATTTAGGTCGAATTTCTTATGTTTATATCCTAAATTTATATTCGCATTTAGTTGTTTGTTGGTGTTTCCTTTTTGAGGTTCGTCTATTTTTTTAAAAGATAAACTTGTGCGGTATGAAAAGGATTCTGAAGCTCCAGAAACGCTAAAATTGTATTTATTATAAATTCCTGTACCATTTAGTAAATTAAACCAATCGGTATCTACACCATTGTAAGCTATAGGAGTGTAGCTTAATGTTGTATTTTTTAAATACTCATTTCGCAGTTCGTTGTATTGAGATCCACTTAAGTATTTAATTTGATTAATCGCAGAGGAAACTCCTAATTGTGATGAGAAACCAAATTTTGCAGGTCCTTTTTTTCCTTGCTTGGTAGTAATTAAAATAACACCATTGGCAGCATCCGCTCCATAAATACTAACTGCAGCGGCATCTTTTAAGACGGTAAAACTTTCTATATTTTCTGGAGAAATTTGAGATAAAGGATTCGATAAATCTTCGGAAGAACTTCCGTTAGCGTCAAAAAAGTTATTGTCTATCGCCATTTCTTCGGCCATAATAACACCATCAATAATAATAAGTGGTTGTGTAGAAGTACCGTATATAGCACCATTTAGAGGAGTTAAACTACCTTGACCTCTAATGTTAATGCTTACTGGGCCGCCAATACCAGATGTGTTTTCTATATAAACACCTGCTATTTGTCCGTCTACCATTTTATCAATACTTTCAGAGGCCTGTTCTATGGCAATGTCTTTAGAATTTAAGGTTTCTATACTTCCAACAACTTCCTCTCGTAGTTTTTTTGTTCCGTATGAAGATGTAATTATTACCTCTTCTAAAGCATTTCTAGATTCTTCTAAATAAAAAGTAAATTGAGATTGGTCTGCTACCACTACGGTTTTTGTTTTCATACCTAAGTAAGAAACTTCTAAGACAATGTTGGCAATATCATTTCCCTTTAATAAATAAGTAAATTGACCATCCATATTTGTGATTGCTCCAATTCTAGAACCTTTAATTAAAATGCTAGCTCCTGGAAGTGGTAAATTGTCTTCTGCTGTATACACAATACCTTTTATGATTCTTGTTACTTTTTGAGGTTTAGTTTGTTTTTCAATAAGTAAAATCTGCTTATCTTTAATTACATAAGTTAGTGTGGTCTCTTTTAATAGTTTCGACAAAATTTCTTTTAAACTGTTGTCTGTTGCTACTAAACTAACTTTTTGTTTTACGTTTATTTTAGCGATATTATAAATAACTCGATAAGAAGTTTGATCTTCGATTGTTTTTAGAACAGTACTTAGTGGTTGTTCTTTTATGTTGATAGAAATTGGTTTTGTTTGCGCAAAGGCATTTTGATAAAATAGTATAATTCCTAAGGAGAGAATTAGTTTTTTTATATGGGGAGTAAAAATATGCTTCATATTAATTGCTACTAATTATTATTTGGTTGTCTTTAATAGTGTACTCAAAATAGGTATCGAATTTTAGTAAGTCTAAAATGTTTTCTATTGTTGAAGTTTTAAAGTTGATGGTTCCGCTAAATTCTTGAGACTCTAATAGTTTGTTATTATTAATTATTTTTACATTAAATGCACGCTCAAGTTTTTTAGATATTTCGCTAAAATGTGAGGCCTCTAAAATGTATTCTCCATGAATCCATGAAGTATATAAATTGGTGTCTACCTTTTCTATTTTAAATTGTTGACTTAAAGAATTCCAACTAGCTTTTTCATTAGGTATTAATAATGAGTTGTAGTTTGCATTAGAGACATCTACAGAACCTTCAACTAAAACACAGCTATAATTTGTAGTATTAGAATAAGCACTTACATTAAATTTTGTTCCTAATACTTTTACGTCTACATCATCTATGTTTACTATAAATGGTCTATTGGCATCTTTTTCAACTTCAAAAAACGCTTCACCTTGTAGATAAACAAGTCTATTTCCATCTGTACTAAATTGTTTTGGGTATTTAAAAGTGGTGCCAGAATTTAAGTGAACTGTAGTTCGGTCTGATAGCTTTACTTTAAAAGTTTTTCCTAATGGAATATTTAGGGTATGATAAATTGTAGGGCTTGTAGTGGATGCTTTTTTATATATTATTTCGTCTTTGTTGTGTTCTGCGATAACTTTGCCAGAAGAACTTAAAATATTTTCCTGATCATATTTTATTTTAATGCTATTATCTTTGTCTTCAGTTAGCAAAACAATACTATTTTCTTCTATTTGCTTGTTGTTAACATTGCTTGAATCCCAATAAAATTTTCCTATGCTTATAAAAACGATGATTGCAGCAGCGTATTTTAGCCAATTTTTATATTGCAAAGGTTTTGTTTTTCTAATTTTCTTTTGAACTTCTTGCCAATCTTTTTTAGGTGTGTGCTCTGAAACAGAAGTTAATGCCCATGTTTTTTTTAAGGCAATAAATTCTTTTTTGTTACTACTTGATGCTTCTATCCATTTAAAAATTAGGGCTACTTCTTTTTCGGAAGCTTCGTTGTTTAGGTATTTTGTTATTAATTTCGAAACCATTTTAATATAATGCTGAATTAATATTGGTGTTTGGTGTTTTTTGTTGCATATAAGTTAGTACACTTCATTTTTAAATAACCCTATGATTTATTATTGTTATTATTTAGACTAATTAAAAATAAGGCAAAAGTATTCTGTTTTTTTGTAATTTACAGTATGAATTACAAAAAAATTATAAAATAAATAATAGTTATTGTTGGTTAGAAAGAATGATGCTAACTAATAAAATTGGAAGATAATCGGATAATTTTACTCTTAAAATTTTTAAAGCTTTGGTCATATGAGCTTCTACTGTTTTTATAGTAATATTTAATTCGTCCGCAATTTCTTTGTTTTTTTTGCTTTCAAATCGTTTCTTTAAGAAAATAATTCTTGTTTTCTCTGGTAAATCTTTAATAGAATCAGTAATCAATTTTTCCAACTCCATTAAGGTTAGGTTGTCAAAATTAATTGCATTTAAAACATCAAGATCTAATGCACGCTGTTTTTCGTTTAAAGTTTTGCTTTTAAAACGTTCTTTTACTTTAAGATGTCTAATTGCATTAAGGCACTTAGATTTAGCGAAGGTGTACAAAAAAGATTCTATTCCATTTACTTTCTCAATCTTTGCTCTATTAAGCCACAAGTTTAAAAAGGCTTCTTGTGTGATACTTGAAGATTGTGATTTGTCGTAAATAAATTGGATGCAAAAGCCGAAAATATGACTATGGTATTTATTAAAAAAATACTCAAAGGCCTTCTCGTTACCAAGTTGAAAATTTTTAAAATGCCGTATTTCAGTTTTACTATAATCTTTCATGGGATATACCGAAATTAATCAATTTCGTTGAAATAGGTGATAAGAGACAAGAATATAATTTTTGCCAAAATAATGGATATTTCTATTAATCTGTATGGATTTCTATAATAAATTTTTTGTTAAAATAATTTCATTTTTTGGAATATAATTAAAAGTGTAGTCAAGGTTTCTTATTTTTTGATAAATAATCGATTAAAATAAAAAAGCGAGTCCAAATGGACTCGCTTTTATCATCAAATTATAGCTGTAATTTAACGAAAAAATTAACTAAATTTTTATATTGTAAAGTCTTTTATGTAAGTTCTGTTATCAGAATTAACAACCACTTTATAGGCTCCTTTTTCAGTTTCAGACAATTTGTAAACTCTATTTAATACTTTTTCTCCATTTACTTTATCAGAAAAGATAATGTTATTGTTGTAGTATAGAGTTACGTTTAAAGGAATGTTATCAAATTCAATTTTAGAAATTAAAACTAAATTACCTTCTGTTCTAATTACTGGTTTAAAGATTGTTTCATTTTCATTCTTATAAAAAGTAACAAAACCATCTTTTACCTCAAGTTTCTTAACAATAATTTCGAAGTCTTTTTCTAGTTCTGTTGTGTATAAACCATCTTCTAAATTCGTTAAATCGAAAGTTTTAGCATAGTTTCCAGAATTTTGTAATACTTGTTTATATATTGTTATTCCATATTCATTTTTTATAGTTAAAGCATTGCCTTTCTTTACGGCTTTGTACTCAACTTTAACTCTTTTAACAGCTACTGTATTAGTAGGTTTTGTGTTGTCGTTTGCGTAACTAATTAATGTTCCAAACATTAATGTTACTACTAAAATTGTTTTAATTATTGTTTTCATGATCTTCTTATTTAAAGGTTAGTAACACTGCAAAGGTATGATGGAAGTTAAGTTCTAAAAACATCATAATTGGCATGATTGTGTGTTATTTTACCAGTATTGGTTTGTGTTAATTAATTGTTAAGTTAAGATAGAATATATTTATGGTAATTTTATTTTCTTAAAAAAAAAAATTTCCAAAAAAAAAGCGAGTCCATTTGGACTCGCTTTTATCATCAAATTATAGCTGTAATTTAACTTAACAATTAACTAAATTTTTATATTGTAAAATCTTTTGTGTAAGTTCTGTGGTCAGCACTAATAACAACTTTGTATGCTCCTTCTTCAGTTTTAGATAATTTATAAACTCTATTTAAAACTTTTTCTCCTTCTACTTTATCAGAAAAGATAATGTTATTATTGTAGTATAAAGTTACATTTAAAGGTTGGTTATCAAATTCAATTTTAGAAATCAAAATTAAATTTCCTTCTGTTCTAATTACTGGCTTAAAAATTATTTCGTTTTCATTTTTATAGAAAGTAACAAAACCATCTTTTACCTCAAGTTTCTTAACAATGATTTCAAAATCTTTTTCTAATTCAGTGGTATATGAACCATTTTCTAAATTTGTTAAATCGAAATTCTTAGTATAGTTTCCAGAAGTTTGTAGTACTTGTTTATATATTGTTATTCCGTTTTCATTTTTAATAGTTAAAGCATTTCCTTTCTTTACATCTTTGAATTCAACCTTAACTTTTTTAACAGCTACTGAATTATTAGATTTCGTGTTGTCGTTTGCATAACTAATTAATGTTCCAAACATTAATGTTACTACTAAAATTGTTTTAATTATTGTTTTCATGATCTTCTTATTTAAAGGTTAGTAACGCTACAAAGGTACGATGGTAGTTAAGTTCTAAAAACATCATAATTGCTATATTTGTATGTTATTTTATCATTGTTAATTAATGTTAATTAACTGTTAAGTTAAAATAGAATACATTTATGGTAATATTATATTCTATGAAAAGTATTTTCAAATAAAAAGCGAGTCCAAATGGACTCGCTTTTACCATCAAATTATAGCAGTAATTTGACGAAACAATTAACTAAATCTTTATATTTTAAATTCTTTGATATACGTTCTGTCATCAGAATTAACAATCACTTTATAATTACCAATTTCTTTTTCTGATAATTTATATACTCTCTTTAAAATTTGATCACCAGATACCGTTTCCGATAATACCGCTTTATCGTTATAATAAAGAGTAACTTTTAAAGGTTCATTATTAAAACTAATTTTAGATATAAATAATAATTGACCTTCATTTCTTATGATAGGTTTAAATACTTTCTCATTATTATCGTCTAAAAAAGTAACCAATCCATTCTCAACGTAAAATTGTTTAATAACAATTTCGAAATCTTTAATCAACTCAAAAGAATACACTCCGTCTTCTAAAGCAGAAAAATCAAATGTTTTAGAATAATCTCCAGAATTTTCAATTTTGTCATTATAAACTACTAAGCCAGTATGGTCTTTAATATTTAAAGTCTGACCTTTTTTTACATTGCTAAATTCAACTTTAACAGTTTTCTTTGCGTCTTTAATGTCTATGTTTTCGTTTGCGTAACTAATTATTGTTCCGAACATTAAGGCAACCAATATAATTTTCTTCATTTTATTTGTCATTTTATATGATTAATAACACTGCAAATTTATGGTGGAAATTTTGTTTTAAAAACATCAAAATTGGTAGGTTTGTGTGTTAAATTATCTGTTATTTTTATGTTAAAAGAAATTAAAGTTAATATGGTGTATAATTTTGTTAATTTTATACAGCTTTTTACAGTTTAGTGTTGTAAATTTGCCATTCAAATACCCCTGTTTATGAATGTTAAGCCCACTTTAGAGAAAATTAGTCCAGATTTTGGAAGTTCTATACTTGTAAAAAAACACACCGAGTTTTTAAAACAAATAAAAGCATTTTGGCATTTTCATCCAGAAATCGAATTAGTTTATGTTAATAAAGGAAAGGGAAAAAGACACATTGGTAATCATTTGTCTTATTTTAATAATAGTCAGTTGTTATTAATAGGTTCTAACTTGCCACATAACGGGTTTACAGATAGGTTAACTACAAATGGTTCTGAAACATTGGTACAATTTAAACCAGACTTTTTAGGAAATGAGTTTTTTGAAGTTCCAGAAATGAAACCAATTAGTATTTTATTTGAAAAAGCTAAAAAAGGAATTCTGTTTGGAGTAAAAACAAAACAAAAATTAGGTCCTAAAATTGAGAAATTATCTGAGAAACAAGGTTTTAAACAAGTTTTGGTTTTGTTAGAGATTCTACACACACTTTCTAAATCAGACGATTATACCTTGTTAAATGCAGATGGTTATGCTTTTGAGACGCAACCACAAGACAGCAGTAAAATTGATGTTATTTTTAAACATATAAATGAGAATTTTAACCAACATATTAGTTTAGATGAAATTTCTGGACTTGTAAGTATGACGGTTCCTGCATTTTGTAGGTTTTTTAAGAAAACAACAGGTAGAACGTTCACTAAATTAGTAAATGAATATAGAGTTGTGCATGCAACTAAGTTATTATCAGAAAGTCAAACAAGTATTACAGATATTTGTTTTGAGTGTGGTTTTAACAACTTTTCTCACTTTAATAAACTGTTTAAAGAATTTACAGGTAAATCAGCTTCAAAATATAGAAGTGAAATGATGAGTTTAATTCAGAATTAAGCGTTGTAAGATTACTTAACGCCGTTCCATTCATCGTTAAATTGCTTTAAAAAGACTTCCATATATAAATGTCTATCTGCAGCAATTCGCTGTCCAGAAGAAGTATTCATTTTATCTTTTAATAGCAATAGTTTTTCGTAAAAATGATTAATAGTTGGTGCAGAAGAATTTTTATACTCTTCTTTAGTCATCTTTAAATTTGGCAGAATTTCTGGGTCGTATAAAGTCCGGTTTTTAAAACCACCGTAATTAAAACAACGTGCAATACCTATAGCGCCAATAGCGTCTAATCTGTCTGCATCTTGTACAACCTCTAATTCTTTAGATGTAAATTTTTCACCACTGGTTTCTAAAGAATTCTTATAAGAAATATGTTTAATAATATTAATAACATGTTCTATAACTTCTGTAGATACGTTTTGTTCTTCTAAAAATGCCGTAGCTATTTTAGGGCCAACAGTTTCATTGCCATCATAAAATTTAGGATCTGCAATATCGTGTAATAAAGCACCTAAGCTCACCACAAAAGCATCTACTTGTTCATCCTTAGAAATTAAAATAGCATTTTTATAGACGCGCTCTATATGAAACCAATCGTGTCCACCTTCTGCATTTTTTAAAGTTTCTTTTACAAAATTAATCGTGTTTTTAATGATGCTTTCTGTATTCATGTTATTTTCTTAATGCGAGTTCTTTCTTGATGTTTCTAATATCAAAATACATAAAAATTGACATTGGAATAAAAAATAAAGGTAAAAAAGTATGAAAAGAAATGCCGTTTTCGATGGTAGAAAAAACAGCAAAAACCACCATTAAAAGAATTACGAACATTTTAATAATAAAGAAATTCTTTTGTTTTTTAAGTTTCTTTATAAGTTCTTCTTTGGTGTATGTAGAAAATTCTGATGCCATAATAGGAAATGTTCTTGAAAAAAAAATCCACTTATATTATTAAGTGGATTTTTTTATATAATATATTTTTAGAAGCCTAGCAAAACTCTTCGTAAGCCTGTGCTAAATTCTGTGCAATCATTTGCGCAGATCTACCCTCAATGTGGTGACGTTCTAACATGTGTACCAAGTTACCATCTTTAAACAACGCAATTGCTGGAGAAGATGGAGGAAAAGGAATCATAAACTCACGTGCTCTTTGGGTAGATTCTTTTTCTACACCTGCAAAAACAGTAGTTAAGTTTGTTGGTGTTTTATCTGCCCCTAAAGACGCAATAGCACCTGGTCTTGCCGTACCTGCAGCACAACCACAAACAGAGTTTACCATTACCAAAGTTGTTCCTTCTTTAGACATTGCTTTTTCAACGTCTTCACTTGTATATAATGCTTCAAAACCTGCGTTAATTAACTCATCGCGCATTGGTTTTACTAATTCTTCTGGATACATAATTTCTAATTTTAAAATGCAAATATAGGTATAAGTTAAAGAAAATTCAACTTTATAAAAATTGTTGTATCAATAGGAATATCAATAAAATTGATATCCTTTAAAAATGATTAAAAACACATTCGTTTATTGTGGTTGGTTTATTATGGGCATGCCCATTCTTTAAACAAAGTTTCGTTTACACTTCACTTTATCTAAAGAATCGTCAGGCTTTCCGCACTCGCTTTTTTTGTGAAAAACAAAAAAGAGCTCAAACAAATACTTCAATCCTTCATGCAAGTAAGTTGCAAAGTAAAAATAAGTAACAAAGTTGCAGGGGTAATTTTTCTAAAAGCTTAACAATCCAATTTTTATAACTATAAATGATTGTTTCTTTGAAACTTTGTAACTTTGCCACTTATTTAAAAAATAGAAAATGGGAAGTTTTACAAAATGGATAGGAGCAGGATTAGGATTTACTTTTGGGGGTCCAATAGGTGCGGCCATTGGTTTTGCAGTAGGTAGTTTTGTAGATGGTTTTTCAGAAAAAGACTTAACACAAGAACAGATAGATTACGAAAGAACTAGACAATCTAAAGGTAGAAGTAGTGCTGCAGATACACAATCTGGAGATTTTGAAATGAGTTTATTGGTTTTAGCTTCCATCGTTATAAAATCTGACGGAAAAGTAGACCAACGCGAACTAGATTTTGTACGTTCTCAATTTGTAGGGATGTATGGTAAAGAAAGAGCGAATAATGCTTTTAAACTTTTTAGCGGAATTATAAAAAAGGAAGTTTCTGCACGCCAAGTTTGTATACAGATTAGACAAAATATGTCTCATGCATCTCGTTTACAATTGTTACACTTTTTATTCGGTATTGCAAAAGCAGACGGAAATGTAGCAGAGTCAGAAGTAGAAGAAATTAGAAAGATGGCTGGTTATTTGTATATCAACCAAAACGATTTTGAGTCTATAAAAGCCATGTTTTATGATTCTTCAGAAAATGCTTATAAAATTCTAGAAATAGAAAAAACAGCTACAGATGCAGAGGTTAAAAGTGGTTATAGAAGAATGGTAAAAAAATACCATCCAGATAAATTACAAGGTTTAGGAGAAGAGCATTTAAAAGGTGCAAACGAAAAATTTCAGAGCATACAAGCAGCCTATGAAAAAATTAAAAATGAGAGAGGTTTGTAAAATAGTTTAACAACATTATAAGTTTTAAAGTGGCAAAGTTAAACCCAACTAAGGTTTTAATTTTGCCACTTTGTAGTTTCGGTGTTTTTTTACCTTAAACTTTGCTACTTTCAACTGACTAAAATTAGAAGAAAATCCTTAATTTCGCATTCTTATTAGAAAAGACAGAAAATGAAAGCGAAATTTCCTGAGTATAAAGGACTTGACTTACCAAAAGTAGCAGAAGAAATTCTTAACTATTGGCAAGAAAATAACATCTTCGAAAAGAGTGTATCTTCTAGAGAAAATGCAAAACCTTTTGTATTTTTTGAAGGACCTCCTTCTGCAAATGGACTTCCAGGAGTTCACCATGTTTTAGCAAGAGCTATTAAAGATATTTTTCCACGTTATAAAACCATGAAAGGATACCAAGTAAAGCGTAAAGCTGGTTGGGATACACATGGTTTACCAATTGAATTGGGTGTAGAAAAAGAATTAGGAATTACCAAAGAAGATATTGGAAAAACCATTTCTGTAGAAGATTATAATGCAGCTTGTAGAAAAGCCGTAATGAAATATACAGATGTTTGGCATGATTTAACCAATAAAATGGGGTATTGGGTAGATATGGAAGATCCATATATTACTTATGAGCCTAAATATATGGAATCTGTTTGGTGGTTGCTAAAACAGATTTATAACAAAGAATTAATTTACAAAGGATATACAATTCAGCCATATTCGCCAAAAGCGGGTACAGGTTTAAGCTCTCATGAGTTGAATCAACCTGGTACATATCAAGATGTAACAGACACCACTATTGTTGCGCAATTTAAAGCAGTAGAAAATACATTACCAGACTTTTTACAAAATGAAGGAACTGTTTATTTTATTGCTTGGACTACAACACCTTGGACATTGCCAAGTAATACAGCATTAACGGTTGGACCTAAAATTGAATATGTTTTAGTAGAAACGTTTAATCAATATACATTTGAGTCTATCAAAGTAATTTTAGCTAAAAAATTAGTTGGAAAACAATTTGCAGGTAAAAATAATGTTGAAGTAGAAACTTCAGCAGAATTAAGTAGTTATAATGCTGGTGATAAAAAAATACCTTATCACGTTATAAAAGAGTTTGTTGGTAAAGATTTAGTTGATATTAAATACGAACCTGTTTTAGATTACTGTCGTCCAAACGATAATCCAGAAGATGCTTTTAGAGTAATTGCTGGAGATTTTGTTACCACAGAAGACGGAACAGGAATTGTACATACAGCACCAACTTTTGGGGCAGATGATGCATTGGTTGCAAAACAAGCAGTGCCACCAATACCACCAATGTTGGTAAAAGATGAAAATGATAATTTAGTTCCTTTAGTAAATTTACAAGGAAAATTTAGGCCAGAAATGGGTGAGTTTGCAGGTAAATATGTAAAGAATGAATATTATAATGATGGTGAAGCACCAGAAAGATCTATTGATGTTGAATTAGCTATTAAGTTAAAAACAGAAAATAAAGCTTTTAAAGTAGAAAAATACAAGCACAGTTATCCAAACTGTTGGCGTACAGATAAACCAATCTTATATTATCCATTAGATTCTTGGTTTATTAAAGTAACCGATGTTAAAGATAGAATGCACAGTTTAAACAAAACCATTAACTGGAAACCTGAATCTACAGGTACAGGTCGTTTTGGAAACTGGTTGGCAAACGCAAATGATTGGAATTTATCTCGTTCTCGTTATTGGGGAATTCCATTACCAATCTGGAGGTCAGAAGATGGTAAAGAAGAAATTTGTATTGGTTCTGTTAAAGAATTAAAAGAAGAAATGGCAAAGGCTGTAGCTGCTGGTGTTTTAGCAAAAGATATTTTCGAAGATTTTGAAGTTGATAACAACTCAGAAGAAAACTATGCGAAAATAGATTTACATAAAAATATTGTTGATGAAATTGTATTAGTTTCAGCAAGTGGACAACCAATGAAGCGTGAAAGCGATTTAATTGATGTTTGGTTCGATTCTGGTTCTATGCCGTATGCACAATGGCATTATCCGTTCGAGAACAAACAAAAAATTGATGGAAACGAATCTTTCCCTGCAGATTTTATTGCAGAAGGAGTAGATCAAACACGTGGTTGGTTTTATACTTTACACGCAATTGCAACCATGGTTTTTGATTCTGTAGCGTATAAAAACGTTGTTTCTAATGGTTTAGTTTTAGATAAAAACGGACATAAAATGTCTAAACGTCTAGGAAATGCAACAGATCCTTTTACAACATTATCAACGTATGGTGCAGATGCAACACGCTGGTACATGATTGCAAATGCAAACCCTTGGGACAATTTAAAATTCGATTTAGACGGAATTGAAGAGGTAAAACGTAAATTCTTCGGAACTTTATATAATACCTATTCTTTCTTTACTTTATATACAAATTTGGATGGTTTTTCTTATGAAGAAGCAGATGTTCCTTTAGAAAAAAGACCAGAAATAGACCGTTGGGTTTTATCAGAATTACATACTTTAATTGCTAAGGTTGATAAATTCTACGAAGAATACGAGCCTACAAGAGCTGCTAGAGCAATAAGTGATTTTACACAAGATTATTTAAGTAACTGGTATGTACGTTTAAGTAGAAGACGTTTTTGGAAAGGAGATTATCAAACAGATAAAATTTCTGCATATCAAACGTTGTATACGTGTATGAACACGATTGCAAAATTAGCATCGCCAATTGCGCCATTCTTTATGGATAAATTGTATCAAGATTTAAACTCTGTAACGGGTAAAGAAACATCAGAAAGTATTCATTTATCTGATTTTCCTATATACGATGCAAGTTTTGTAGATAAAAGCTTAGAGCGTAAAATGGAAAATGCACAAATTATATCATCTTTAGTTTTATCACTTAGAGCAAAAGAAAAGATTAAAGTACGTCAACCATTACAAAAAATCATGATTCCTGTTGATAGTGAGCAGCAAAAAGAAGAAATTTTAGCGGTTGCAAACTTAATTCAGAATGAAGTAAATATTAAGGAGATCCAAATTTTAGATGATGCTTCAGATATCTTAATCAAACAAATTAAGCCTAATTTTAAAACTTTAGGCCCAAAGTTTGGTAAAGACATGCGTTTTATAGCTGCAGAAGTGCAGAAGTTTAACCAAGAAGATATTAACAAAATAGAGAAAGATAAAAACATTCTTCTCGAAATTAACGGAAAAAATATTACTTTAGAACTCTCAGACGTAGAGATATCATCTAAAGATATAGAAGGGTGGTTAGTTGCAAATGAAGGGTCGTTAACAGTTGCTTTAGATGTTACAATAACAGAAGATTTGCGTAAAGAAGGAGTTGCCAGAGAATTGGTAAATAGAATCCAAAATGCACGTAAAGACACAGGTTTAGAAGTAACAGATAGAATAAAATTAACGGTTTTAAATTTCGAGAACTTACAAAAATCTATCACGGATAATAAAGACTACATAATGAGTGAAACATTAACCAAGGAATTGGTTTTTGTAGATGAATTAAATAATGGTACAGAAATTGAATTTGATACCATAAAAAGTAGAATATTAATCGAAAAAATGTAAGATTTATGTCAGACGTAAAACTAAAATATTCAGCGGAAGACCTACAAGAGTTTAAAGCAATTATAGATAAAAAAATAACTAGAGCACAAGAAGATTTAGCGTTGTTAAAAGCGGCTTATAAAAATGATTCTGATAACGGTACAAATGATACTTCACATTCATTTAAATCTTTTGATGAAGGCTCTGAGGTGATGAACAAAGAAGCCAATGTTCAGTTAGCTATAAGACAAGAAAAGTTTATTAGAGACTTAAAAAATGCTTTGTTACGTATAGAGAATAAGACGTATGGTGTTTGTAGAGTAACGGGTAAATTAATACAGAAAGAACGTTTAAGAATAGTACCTCATGCAACTTTAAGTATTGAGGCTAAGCGCAAACAATAATATTTTTTAGATCATAATTAAAAAGCTTCTTTAGGGAAGCTTTTTTTGTTTTATAATTTTAATATAATGTCTATTAAAATGCAATTGAAAATAGTTTTTTTCCTTTTATTAATTTCTACACCCATTTTATCGCAAAAGAAAGTGATGAAAAAGTTTGAAACTCCATTAAAAGCATTAGAAATTTCTACACATGGGTTAGATAGTTTTGTGATAGAAAATTCTGAGTCTAATTTTGTAGAAGTCTATTTATTTGCAGAAAATATAACCAAACAGCATATTCTTTACAAAGAAGAATTTAACACGCTAAAGATTCAGTTTGAAATACCAGACAGTATGCCAGAAAGTAAGATGTTTAGAAAATTTATTACAGAAAGATTGCAAAGAGCAAGTGTAGTTCTTAAAGTGCCAAGGAATAAACAGATTACTGTTTTTGGTGATGAAATAAATATTGAGGCTAAAAGTTATAAAGGCGATTTAAATATTTTTATTGAAAAAGGAATTTTAAAATTAGGTACAATTTTCGCTAATTTAGAAGTAAAGATGTACGCAGGAAACCTATCCGCTGTTGTAAATAATGCAAATGTTGATGTTGTTTCTAAAGAAGGTAAAATAAAAATTAATGATATTTTGTTTGAAAAAACATATCAGAAAAGAATAGAAAAATTTTATAAAAAGGTTCGTGTAAATTCGGTAAAAGCTAATATTTTCTTAACAGCCGAATAAACCCAATATTATTGTTATTTTTGTGAGTATAAATCCAATACAAATGTCAAAAAAGAGTCTTGCTATTCTAATAATTCTTATCGCAATTATTTTAGATCAAGTAATTAAAATTTATGTAAAAACACACTTTATTTTAGGTGAAGAAGTGGTTGTTTTCGATTGGTTTAGAATCCATTTTACAGAAAACAATGGGATGGCAATGGGTTTTGAGTTTGGTGGTAAAGGTGGTAAACTTTTTTTAACATTGTTTAGATTGGTTGCTGTATCCGGAATTATCTATTGGTTAATACAAAACATTAAAAAGAAAGTACACAATGCTGTAATTATAGCGATTGCTTTAATTTTTTCTGGTGCAGTTGGTAATATCATAGATTCTGTTTTCTACGGAGTTATTTTTGATGGATCTAACCATAAAGTAGCAACACTATTTACAGACAAACCTTATGGCGAATTATTTCATGGTAGGGTAGTAGATATGTTTTATTTTCCTTTATGGGAAGGTGTTTTACCAGATTGGATTCCTTTTATTGGTGGAGAAATGTTTACTTTCTTTCAATATATATTTAATCCTGCAGATGCTTTTATAAGTGTTGGGGTTGCCTTATTATTTATCTTTAGCAAACAAGCTTTTCCTAAAGATGAACCAGTTATTGTAAAAGAATAATCTTTTATATCTTTAAAGAAAGTTTAAGAATATGAATAGCTTTCTAAAATACCTTGCTGTTTTTCTTTTTGGTTTTTTTATCGCCAAGTTTTGGTATGATAAAAAAGAGAAGAATCATAAACAAGAAGAAATACAAGTAGTTGTAGCCTCAATTAAAAACATGAGTAAATTGGTTGTTTCTAAAGGAACGTTTTCTGAAGTTTACAACTATTCTGATTCTAAAAAATATTTTTACGATTATCTTTCTTTCGATAAAAAAGCCATTGTAACCGTAAATGCAACTGTAGAGGTTGGTTATGATTTATCTAAATTAGAAATTCAAATAGACTCTATAGGCAAGAAAATTTACATCAATAAAATACCGAAAGAAGAGGTTGTAATTTCTCCTGATATAAAATATTTCGATTTACAACAAAGTCAGTTTAATCCTTTTTCTAAAAACGAGTTGAATAAAATCAACAAAAAAAGCATCGAAAAAATTAAAGAAACTATTGAGGTTACTGATTTAAAGGAAAAATCAAAAACAAGATTGTTTGAAGAACTGTCTAAAATATATCAACTTTCTGCCGTTTATAATTGGGAGGTTATAGACAATACGAATTCAGGTATATTCAATAATTTTAAAGATTAAACTTAAAAATTATTTCCAGGTTTTTCAAGACTAGAAGCTTGTGCTTTTTGTGGGTTTAAGATCATGTAGGTTCCTAGAGCCGTTAAAGCTGCATATTTACCGTAATTACCTATTTTTTTAATTGCTTCTTTACGGCTAATTTTTTCTATATCTTTTTTCATGATGTTTTGTTTAAAAAATTAATAGGATTATTCTAAAATTATTTTTTTGTTCATCTTTCCTTTTTCAGTTTTTACCAGATAAACACCTTTTGTTAATACAGATAAAGCAAGACCCTTAGTTCCGTTTGATGTAAAAAGAGTTTTGACAACTTGCTTACCAAGCATGTTGTATAGCATATTGGTAGCACTACGTTGTTGTTTATGGCAAAGTTGCGTTTAAAGTGAACGGCTATTTTCCGCAGGAAAATAGGAATTTACAAAAATGCAACTAACTTTGATAAAGCACTAATTTAGCAATTTTTACTACACGGTGTTGGCTACAGTATTTATTTTTTCAACTTTTCAATCAGTAATTCATTTTCTTTCTCTAAACTTTGCACTTTATTCTGAAGGTCAAGTAAATAAGTGTGCATATTTGATATGGTTTCAGATTGTTGTGATTGCGTTTCAGATATTCGAATTATGGATTCGTTATAGTTCGGTTTTTCAAATATAAAATCTTTTGCTAATGGTATTAAACTTATAATAATTGCAGCAATGGTTAGGAATAATGAAACCTTATATTGTACGTCAGAAGTTTTAGATTGTAATTCAGCAGTTTTTAATTGCGTATTCATTAAATCTCTAATTTCAATTTGTGTTTTTTCTTCCGAACTTTGTAAGTCAAATGTTGGTGCGTTTATATTCATTTTAGGTAATATATCTATTTCACTAAATTTTTTCTTAAAATCCATTTTCAGAGAGTGATTGGTATATTGTTGCCAACTTGTGATAAAACAACTATTCTTAAAGATAGATTATCTAATTTATAAATACCTGTTTTTTAGAAAATAGTTTTATATATTAAAATCTGGTGTAATTTCTATTAATTTTTTTTGAATACCATAAATAACCAATCCTGCAACATTTTTAGAATGTGTTTTAAGTAATAAATTATTTCTATGACCTTCTACTGTTCTTGGGCTTATAAAGAGTTTTTCTGCAATTTCTGCAGTGGTACATTGATCGCAAATTAACTCTAGAACATCAATTTCTCTTTTAGAAAGTAGCTTTTTGTCTAAATCGATTTTGATACGTTTTCCACTAGATGAATTAATGTTTTCATGAATAATTTTTAAAACTTTTTCATCATAATAAAATCCTTTATTATATACTTCATTTATGGTATGAATTACCATTTTAGGACTGGTGTTTTTTAGTAGGTAAGAAGATGCGCCAACATCTATCATGTTGGTTATAAAAGATTTTCCATCAAAACTAGTTAATGCAATTATTTTAATGTCTGGGTGTGTTTTATGAATTATTTTAGTAGCTTCTACACCATTTATTTCTGGCATTTTTAAATCCATTAAAATAATGTCTGGAGATTGTTCTGTATAGGATAAAAAGTTGATTAATTCTTTACCGTTTGCTGCTTCGTAAGTAATGTTAAGGTTACTCTCTCTTTCTAATAAAAATCGGATACCTTTTCTAAAAAGTTCTTCATCATCGGCAATTATGATATTTATTTTTTTCATTATCGGGGGTTATATTACAATTAAAATATTGAATCCTTTTCCTACTTCACTTCCAACACTATATCGACCATTCAATAAAGAAACCCTACTTTCTATATTTTTCATACCAAGTCCTTTTTTATTCTCGTTTTTAGCAGAATTAAAACCAATGCCATTATCTGTATAACTAAAAATAAGTTTATCGTCTTTATGAGATATATTTATAGTGCTATTTTTTGCTTTACCATGTCTTACAGAATTATTGATTAATTCTTGATTAATTCTAAAAAGGTGTAATTCGTTTTGTGGGTTTAAATGTTTCTTGTTGTATTTTATGTTGTATGATATATTAATTTTTCTACTATTATTAAAAGAGTCTGCAAGTTCTTCTACGGCGTCTTTAAACCCAAATTCTTCTAAAATTGGTGGTAGTAAATTATGTGCAATTTTACGAGCACTTTCTAAAGTTTTATCAGTTGCTTCTAAAATGTCATTATTAACTACTATGTATTCTTCTGGAGACAAATCTCCGTCTTTTAAAAGGTTTGCATTTAGGTTAATTACATTAAGTTTAGAGCTAATATCATCATGTAAATCTTGTGCAATACGTTTGCGCTCTTCTTCTTGAGTTATAATGATAGATTGTATAATTTCTTTTTGATGTGATACTTCTAATTTCTTTTTTTCTAGCTCTTTATCTACTATTTTTTTTCTTGAGGTAAAGAAAAATAGTAAGAGTGTAACTCCCATAAAAAGAAGTAATATAACCCCTGTTAAGGCGATAAGTATCACTTGGTTTTCTTGAATAAAGAGTTTTTCCATTTGGGGTTTTTAAATCAAAGAAAACGAAGTTACATAAAAATAATTTTACCTTTATAATTATCGTTTTTTTACTTTGTAATAAAGTTATCTAGAGTAGGTTCTTTGCGATTTGGTTTTCTAAAGTTCTTATACCACTCAACAAAAATCATCATCTGAAAAACAATATACAAGATAGAATTGAACTGCCAAACATAAAATTTTAATTCTTTAGATCCTATATTTCCTAATGTAAAGATGAGTGTGCTACATAATGTATACACAAAAAAACCAGAGTTAAAATAAATGTATTTTCTGTCTTTATCATTTTCTATTTTTTTTAGAAAAAAAGTAAAACTATATACTAACAATGCTATAGATGTAATTGCAATTTCTAAAATACTCCACCTATCTAAATTTTCGGGGAAACGATAGAGGTATATAAAAAATGAGGCTGCTATTATAAACGTTAAAATAATATTTACGCTCTTATATTTTTTAAAATCATCGAGAGATGAAAAGAATAGACTTAAAAAAACAAATTGTCCCACAAAAAAATAATGACTTAAAAAGAGGTTATGATTGTTTAATGAATTTAAAATGTTAGATGAAAACTGAATAAAAAGACAAAGCAATAAATACATAATAAAGTATTTTAGTGCTTTGTGTTTTTTATTATAGCTAATAATAAATACTAGGGTATTTATAACTAAAAATAAATAACCAGTAATTGTAATAAAATCATCAAAAGTCATAGTAAGCTGCTTAATTTAAAGGGCTTTCAGAATCACATTTGTCTGGGCAAGGAGTTGTAAAGTCATAAATAAAATCACTCTCAGGGTCTAAAACCTCTCCATCTTTAGAAGAAATCATGTCTTTACCTTCTGCGTTAACACCAACAATAATTAATTTTTCTTCAAAAACGGTTTCTCCTTCAATTTTATGTTTATGTACACCTATGTACGCTCTTACAGTTACCGCTCCTTCTGCAATTACTCCTTTTAAATCTTCTATAGGAATGTTAAAAGCTCTGCAATCTTGGTGTGCATTATAAGAACCTTCCATTTTGCGCCATCTTTTGGTCCATCTTTTAGCTGTTTGTAAAGAAATTGTATTTTTTTTTGCCATGATTAAAAAGTGTAAGTAGTTAGTGAATTGGTTTGGTTCTGTTTAAATGTAGAAAAATACGTAAAATGTGCCTATTAAAATGCTCTTTTAGATTTTAAAAATAATTTTCAGCTTGTTTTTACAACTATTTTTTCACTTGTTTTTATATTTTGGATGTTTAAAAATGTGTAATTTCGTTCTATGCCTACACCTTTAGAACTACAAATTAAAACTTTACCAAATGAACCCGGAGTTTATCAGTACTTTGATAAAGAAGATGTTATTATTTATGTAGGTAAAGCTAAAAATTTAAAAAAAAGAGTCGCTTCTTATTTTAATAAGAATCACGAAAATGGCAAGACTAGAGTTTTAGTTAAAAAGATTGTTCGTATAAAGCATATTGTTGTAAATACAGAAACAGATGCTTTATTATTAGAGAATAATCTGATTAAAAAATACAAACCACGTTACAATGTTTTACTAAAGGATGACAAGTCTTATCCTTGGCTTTGCATTAAAAAAGAACGTTTTCCGAGAGTTTTTATGACGCGTAGGGTGATTAAAGATGGCTCTGAATATTTTGGTCCTTATACTTCTATAAAAACGGTTCGTATTTTATTAGACTTAATTAAAGAATTGTATCCACTAAGAACGTGTAAGTACGATTTAAGTCATCAGAATGTAAATGAAGGAAAGTATAAAGTTTGTTTAGAATATCATTTAAAAAACTGTAAAGGTGCTTGTGAAGGCTTAGAAACAGAAAGTCATTATAATAATTCTATAGCAGAAATTAGAAATATTATAAAAGGAAATTTTAAAGAAAGCTTAGAGAAGTTTCAGAAAATGATGTTGGACTTTGCTGAGAAAATGGAGTTTGAGGAGGCTCAAAAAATTAAAGAGAAATTACATCTGTTAGGCAATTATCAATCTAAAAGTACCATTATAAATCCGTCTATAAATAATGTAGATGTTTTTTCTATTATTTCTGATGAAACACATGGATATGCTAATTTCTTAAAAATTTCTAATGGATCAATCATCCAGTCTCATACAACAGAAATCAAGAAAAAATTAGACGAATCTGATAAAGAATTATTAGAGTTGTTTATTGTTGAAATTAGACAGCGATTCGATTCTCAGTCACCAGAAATTTATGTACCTTTTAAAGTGAATTTAGGAGAGAATGTAAAAGTAACCATTCCTAAATTAGGCGATAAAAAGCGCATTGTAGAACTGTCTGAAAGAAATGCAAAATACTATAGACAAGAACAATTTAAGCAAGTACAAATTGTAGATCCAGATAGGCATGTAAAGAGAATTATGGCGCAAATGAAAAAGGATTTGCGTTTGCATGTAGAACCACGTCATATAGAGTGTTTCGATAACTCTAACATTCAGGGTACAAATCCTGTTGCTGCTTGTGTAGTTTTTAAAGACGGAAAACCAAGTAAAAAAGATTACAGGCATTACAATATTAAAACCGTTGATGGACCAGACGATTTTGCATCTATGGAAGAGGTTGTTTACAGAAGGTACAAGCGTTTGTTAGAAGAAGAACAACCTTTGCCACAATTAATTATTGTGGATGGTGGAAAAGGACAATTATCATCTGGTTTAAAAGCGTTAGAAAGTTTAGGTTTAAGGGGCAAAATAGCCATTATAGGTATTGCAAAACGTTTAGAAGAAATTTATTATCCAGGAGATCCAATACCTTTATATTTAGATAAAAAATCTGAAACGTTAAAGATTACGCAGTACCTAAGAAATGAGGCACATAGATTCGGAATTACGTTTCATAGAAATAAACGAAGTAAAAGTGCTATAAAATCTGAACTAGAGCAAATACCAGATGTTGGTGCGCAAACTATTACAACTTTATTACGTAAATTTAAGTCGGCAAAACGTGTTAAAGAAGCTTCTTTAGAAGAACTAAAAGAAGTTATAGGAAACGCAAGAGCTATAAAAGTATATGAATATTTTCAACCGAAGAAAAAATGAAAAAACAAATATTAGTATTTTTAGTGTTACTTTCTATAGCTGTAAATAGTCAAGGAAAACAACCAAAAGTAGGTTTGGTTCTAAGTGGAGGAGGCGCAAAAGGTTTTGCTCATATTGGGGTTTTAAAAGAAATTGACAAAGCTGGTTTACAAATAGACTATATAGGTGGTACCAGTATGGGGGCAATTATTGGAGGTTTATATTCAATAGGATATTCTGGTGACCAGATAGAGCAGATTGTTTTAGAAACCGATTTTATGACACTTTTACAAGATCAGTTGCCAAGAAATTCTAAACCTTTTTTTGAGAAAGAGTTTGGTGAAAAAACATTTATTACTTTACCAGTTAACAAAGGAGCAATAGGTTTCCCAGTAGCGGTTTCTAAAGGTCAGAATGTATTAAATTTTTTAATAGAATTATTATCTTCTGTAGAAGGTATTTCAGATTTTAAGAAGCTACCGATTCCTTTCTTTTGCATTGCTACGGATGTAGAAAATGGGAATGCCGTTTTATTAGAAAAGGGCTCTTTACCCATGGCTTTAAGAGCTAGTGGTTCTTTCCCTACGTTATTAAACCCGGTTGTTGTAGATGATAAATTATTGGTAGATGGCGGAATAGCTAATAATTTCCCTATTAGTGTCATGAAGTCTAAAGGAGTTGATGTTGTAATAGGCGTAGATGTAGAAGGAAGTTTATATGAAAAAGAGAATCTAAATTCTATTGTAGCTCTTTTAAATCAGATAGTTAGTTATCAGATGTATAAAACTACAGACATGGAAAAAGAAAAATTAGACGTTTATATTCATCCTGTTGTTAATGATTATAATGTGGTTAGTTTTGATGACAAACAAAATATTTTAGAAATAGGAATTAAAGAAGGAAAGAAATTTAGCAATGTTTTTAAAGAATTAGCAGAAAAGCAAGTACATAAAAGAGAACATAAAAAGTTAAATTTTGATAAAGAAAAGTTTTCGATTACAGATATTAATTTGTCTGGATGTAACATCTATACAAGAGCTTTTGTTTTAGGTAAAATAAAGATAAAAAAAGGAGATAGTTTAACAAGAAAGGAAATTACAAAAAGAATTCACTTCTTATCTGCTACAAAAAATTACGAACGAATAACGTATAATTTAACAAAAAAGGAAGATGATACGTATAACCTAAAACTGAATTTAAACGAATCAAGTGGGAGTGCTAATCTAAAATTAGGTATTCATTATGATTATTTATATAAGTCTGGTCTTTTGGCAAATTATAATAAGAAACACTTTCTATTAAATAATGATATGCTTTCTTTGAACCTTGTTTTAGGAGATAATTTAAGGTATAACTTAGATTATTTTGTAGATAATGGATTTTATGTTAGTTATGGTTTTAGATCTAGGTACAATCATTTTAGAACAAACTCTAAATTTAATTCCATTATATCTCAGTTTCCTTCTGTTAGCAGTATTAATTTAAAATATACAGATATTACCAATCAATTTTTTTTGCAAACAACTTTTAATAGAAGATTTGCTCTAGGTTTAGGTGTAGAGTATAAATATGTAAAGGCAACTACAGAAACAATTGCTTCTGAAACTAATGAAGCTACTGTTTTTGATAATAGTAACTATTTTAATTCTTTTGGCTATTTAAAGTTAGATACTTATGATAAAAATTATTTTCCTACAAAAGGATATTTTGCAGACTTAAACTTTAAGTGGTACATGGTTTCATCAGATCATAATGATGATTTCTCGCAATTTGCCCAAACAAAAGGAACTTTAGGTTTTGCTACTACTTTTTTAGATAAACTTACGCTACAGGTAACAAGTGAAGCTGGTTTTACATTAAACGATGTGGATTCTGATGTTTTTGATTTTTATTTGGGAGGATACAACCAAAATTATATTAACACTTTTGTGCCTTTCTACGGCTATGAATTTGGGGAACTTTCAGATAATACTTATGTAAAGACCGAGCTTAATTTAAGATATGCTTTTGCTAGTAAACATTATGCAACCTTTATAGCCAATTACGGACGTTTAGATGAGAATATTTTTAAAAACATAGACCTTTTTACTGATGTTAAATCTGGTTACGCTGTTGGGTATAGTTATAATTCTCTTATTGGTCCTTTAGAAATAAAATATAGTTGGTCTCCAGAGACTAAAGAACAATACTGGTTATTTAATTTAGGGTTTTGGTTTTAAAAGAAATACCTAATATTCGTTACGTTTCTTCTTTAATTCGCTTTTATTTCAAGCTACTTTTTTAAAGTAGGATAGTCTGGGTTAAGGATTTGTAGGAGTACTATTATGCGGAAGTTGTAATCATTGTTTTATTTAGCTTTAGAGTACAAAGGGAAAAACAATGATTTAATTAAGAGTAAGATTGAGTTAGAAGATTCCATAATACAATTGAAACAAAAATTTGAATTATTTATCACTAAAATCGGAAAATAGCCATTCAATTTAAACTGCCATAACAGAAACAAGATAAAATTCCTTTAGGTTTAAAAACTTTAAGAAAAGGGAAAATTATAATAGAACAATAACATAAGATGATTTGTTATTTGTAGCTGTTGTATCCTTGTGTATGGATAACCTTTTAAAGGTTTATAGAACAAAAAAAAACCATGAAGAGTGCTTCATGGTTTTTTTTATTACTTATAAATAGATTATAATTTTACTTGTTTTGTGCTTAAGTGAAACTCTTCATAAGTTTCTAACAAGCTCATTAAAGCTTTAATTAAATCTTTTGTTTCTAACAATACACTAAAGTATAAAGTTGTGTTTTTAGGACTCGTTTCATCTGTTCTAATTCTTGCAACTTGTTTTTCAATAGAAGATCTTACGCTTTGTAACAACTCATTCTTTTCTATTAATAGGCTGTTTAAATTGTCTAATTCTCTATTTTCGAAAATAGCTGCTTCTTTAGTTAATAAAGCAGATAAGGCAACATCAATCGTTTTTAAATCTTTTATTTGACCTTTCTTTAAATTTTTATGATTGTTGTTTACATGTTTATAGCTAGCTCTAGAAATATAACTAATAGATTGTGCTATGTCTTGTAAATATCCTAAAACCATAATGTAAAACCTACTTGCTTCTACAGAAGTTTCGTCTAAAGATTTAATAAAATAGAAAACGCCATCTTTTAATCCATCTATTTCATCATTAAGTTTGGCAACGTGTTTATCTGTTTTACGTAATTTATTTAAATCGTGGTTTGCTAAATCATTTACAACATTGGTATATAATTTATTTACACGGTTTATTACTTCAGAAATATGATCTGCACTTTCTTCAATTACACCATTAATTGTAATTAATTCTGCTCTTTCTATATATACTTGTTTTTTTACTTCTTTAGATTTTCTTCTATGAATTAAGCTGTTTCTTCCAATTAAGAAAGCAACAAGTGCTAATAGAATAGGAATCATAACCATATCCCAACTAATTAAGTACGCTACTAAAGCAGAAGCTAAAAATGCCGTAATTGCAGTTAAGAACCAACCACCAACAACATTTATTACTCCGGCAACTCTGTAAACTGCACTTTCACGTCCCCAAGCTCTATCTGCTAAAGAAGTACCCATAGCAACCATAAATGTTACATAGGTAGTAGACAGTGGCAATTTCATAGAAGTTGCAACAGAGATTAAGATACCAGCAACAATTAAGTTAACAGAAGCTCTTACTAAATCGAAAGCAGGTAACTCATACGTTTTATCTTTTGGCAATTCTATTACTGGCTTTTGAAATTTAGAATCTACATAATTCAATGCCTTTTTAGGGAAGATTTTACCAAGTCCAAAGTTAAGACCCATTGCAAATCTTACCACAATTCTAGATAAAGGATTTGGCTGAAATTTTTCATGCCCTTCTCCCTGACGAGATAAATCGATACCTGTTTTTATTACATTTTGTGCTTTACTAGAAGTCCATAAAGTAACCACCATAATAGCACCTGCTATTAATAATAACCAAATGTTAGAAGGTACTTTTTTTGCTAATATTCCCATAGAGAATGCATTGGCATCAACACCAGAGATACTCCAAGATTGGTAAGAGTTCCATGCAGCAATTGGTACACCAACAAAGTTTACTAAATCATTTCCAGAAAAGGCCATTGCTAAAGAAAATGTACCAACTCCAATAATCAGTTTTAAAATATTTACTTTAAAAAATTGAATTAATACTTGAGAAATTATAGCCCAGATAACAAAGCTTCCTAAAATAATAGCTAAAGTGTTTCCTTCAATTAAATGTGCAATATCATCATACCAAGGAGTTCCTTTCATTCCTTTTATAATGATAAAGTAGGTAATTGCAGTAATTGCAAATCCACCAAACAAAGCACTAATATAAGTTGCTCTTTTATTAAAGTTGAACGTATAAATTAACCTAGATACAAATTGTACAATTGCTCCTACAGAGAATGCTACAACAACGGATAATAATATTCCATTGATAATTTCAAAAGCTTTTTCATGGTTGATGTAATTCCAAATATCTGAAATAGATTGAGAATCATTAGCCGATATCTTTATTAAAGAAATACAAACGGCAGCTCCTAAAAGTTCAAATACAATAGAAACGGTGGTAGAAGTAGGCATTCCGAGTGTATTAAAGATATCTAGCAATAAAATATCTGTAATCATTACGGCCATAAAAATGAACATAATATCTTGGAACATAAACATGTCAGGATTAAAAATTCCTTTACGTGCAACTTCCATCATTCCACTAGAGGTAACGGCTCCAAAAAACACCCCTAAACTAGCAATTATCATAATATTTCTTACGGATATTGCTTTTGAGCCTATGGCTGAATTTAAGAAGTTAACAGCGTCATTACTAACGCCTATAACTAAATCTACTATAGCTAAAACAGCTAGAGCTACTAACATTAAAATATATGGATCTCCCATTTTCTTTATTTAATTTTTGTTGTGCAAATTTATAGACATAAAAGAAAGTCTATGTTAGGTTTATGTTATCATTTTAACTAAAAATGGATATCTACTTGTAGTCTAAATAACAGTTGATTTGTATTAAAACCAATGTCTGTATAGCTTAAGTCTGTTTGTACTTTTAGTTTGTGTTCTGAGATGTATTTAGAAACACCTAAAGTGTATTGATTTTCTGCTCCTTTACCCATCACATCTTTATCTAAAGTGATATTTGTATATCTACCAGAAACTTCTATGGTTTTAGAAAGCATATAACCAGACTGTAAATTTAATCCGTTACCAACTTCTACTTTATCTCCTGTTAAAGTTCCATCAGAATTTTTAGCGAACGGATCTTTTGCATCTCTGTTGGCATATTCTGCCATAAATGAAAATCCATTATGCTTATACATCGCATCTAAAAAGAGTGTAGAAATGTTTGTAGCATAAAACCCAGTATCATTTAACATATAAGAACCTTGATTACTTTTTGTTTTAGAGGCATCATTGTTAAAATCATATCCAATAGCTAAAGATAACTTTGGTTTTTTTTCAAATTTTAAATCACTTCCTGCATAATCTCCTTTACTAGCAAAATCTCCAAAGGGAAATAACTCTACTTTTGTAGTATATTGATAACCACCTATATTACCCGTAGTAATATTTCTTCCTTCACCTTGGGCAATAGAAAAAATTTCTTTAACAATAAAAGTATCTGTAAGATTAAAGTGATGCCTTAGTTGAATACCGATGTCTCTGTCTATTTGAAAATTACTGTTTAACAAAGAACGATCTACCATTTGTAGATTGGCAGAAGATATTACACGTTCTCTATTACCTGGTAATTTTGTTTGCCCAAACCATAAAACAAAGTTTCCAGAGAAATTCCATTTTAAAACTGCATCTAATATATATCTAGGAGCATTGCTTGTATATTCTGATGCTCCAGATTGATCTCTATTTGATAGCCCTAATTCTACTTTGTATTTTAGTTTTGGAGAATAAGCAAAACCATCAAACTTTAAACGAGATCTTCTAATTAACATAGAAGATTCTTGATTAGAAAGACCATTGCTTACATCCCACTGTGAGGTGGCTAGAGTTTGAAACCTTAACCCAACTTTCATTGTAAAAGTACTGTCTTTACCAACTAGGTTAAAAAGACCTTTACCAAATTTAGGGGCGTTCGTTTCTTGTGCCTGCATACTTAAAGAAGTATACAAAATAATGGTAACTACTACTTTACGTAGTGTAGCGAATTGCATGATTATTAGTTTTTGTCACTGCAAAGAACCGCTAATTATGTTAAATTAATGTTAATACAGTATTAACAAAATAAAAAAACTGCCTTATAAAAAGGCAGTAGCTCATAAATTGTAGTCGACAAAAACTAATATAATTTATGTGAATCTTTATCTCTAAAGAATGGTTCAAATATCTAAGCAAAAATTAAAATTAATGTTTTCTAAAAATTAAATAAAGGTTAACTAATTCTCTCTACTTAACGTTTAGTTAATGTTTTTGTGACGCAAGCATAATTTAAAACTAACATAGTGTTTACAAATGCGGTAGACTTTTGCAGCAGTAAATTATACGAAAAAAATGAAAAAATTTTTATTTATTACTTTTTTAGCTTTTAGCCAATTACTATTAGCGCAAAGTACAGGTACATTAAAAGGTGTATTGTCTGATGGGGAAACAAACAACGAACCATTGCCGTTTGCAAATGTACTTATTAAAGGTACTGTAATTGGAACTACAACCGATTTTGATGGAAATTATACTTTAAACGTACCAGCAGGAACCCATACTGTTGTTTTTAGTTTTTTAGGATACAAAACAATTGAGAAACCAATTACTATTGTTGCTGGAGAAACTTTAACGGTAAATCAAATATTATCTGCAGAAGAGGGTGTTTCTTTAGAGGAGGTGGTAATTATGTCTGCTGCGTCTAGAGAGTCTGTTTCTGCACTGTTATTAGAACAGAAAAAAGCGACAGTAATTAAAGAGAGTATTGGAGCACAAACTTTATCTAAAATTGGAGTTTCGGATGCGGCAACAGCAACAACCAAAATTTCTGGAGTTACAAAAAGTCAAGGAACTGGAGATATTTTTATTAGAGGATTAGGGGATCGATATTTATCGACTACTATGAATGGTTTACCTGTACCTTCGGATGATGTTGAAAAGAAAAACATCAACTTAAATCTTTTTTCTACAGATGTTATTCAAAACGTAGGTATTAGTAAAACATATACAACTTCTGGTTATGCAGATCAGGCTTCTGGTAATGTAGATGTAGTAACTAAAGATTATTCTAAAAAAGGATATTCTATAGGTGTAAACGGAGGAACAAATACAAATGTATTAGATTACGATGGAGATTTTAGAACTACAATAACAAATAATGATGTAAGCTTAGGGTTTCATAAAAAGCAATATGCTTTACAGGATTTAATATCTAGACAAGGTTGGGATACAGAAACGATATCTGCGCAACCCATAAATTATAGTGGCTCTTTATCTGCAGCTCAAAAATTTGAAATTTTTGGTAAAGATTTGTCTTTTTATGTAAGTGCTACACATTCTAAATCTTATGATTATTATTCAGGAGAGTTTCAAAGTTTTAGACAAAACCGTGAGGACAACGTGTTTTCTGATGTAGAAAGTTTTACAACAAAAACAAACACATCTGGTTATGTTAATCTTAAATTGAAGTTGAATGATGCTAACAGTTTAAAGTTTAATACTTTATTTGTGAACAAGAGTTCTAATAATTTATATGAACAAGGAAGAAATGGTTTAGGTTTTGTGTATGATCAAGATCCACAAGAAGATGGAGCTTTTGTTAGAGATCAAAACTTTAAACAAACCACAATGGTTATTAATCAGTTAATAGGAAAGCATGATTTAAACGAGAATAATACTTTAACTTGGGCTGGTGGTTATAACTTTGTTTTAGCAGAAGAACCAAATAGAATTAGAAACGAAGTTAATATTTTAGATGTGGCAAGTTCATCAGAAATTCAATTTGCACACGTAGGAGATTATCAGCAAAGAAAATCTACTCAAAAAATTGAAGATGTAGAGTACAATGCTTATGTTAAAAATAACTGGAAATTTGGTAACCTTAATGAAGAAGGAGATAAGCCTTTTGCTCTTAATTATGGTGTAAATTATAGAAGGAAAGAAAGAGATTTTAAATCACAAGCAATAGGAGTTTTAGCAAGAAATTATAAAGCACCTTCTGTAGATGAATTATCTTCAACTTTTGTGCAATCTAATTTTGATAATGGTTTAAACCTTAGAATAGGAGAAGTAGATCTTTTCTCTGGAGAATTAAATGTTTTAGCTGCTTTTGCAGATTTCAATTTTACTTTAAATGAAAAGTTTTCGGGAAACTTAGGTTTGCGTTTCGAGAGAGATGAAATTAATGTTTCTTGGGATGTAGCGAACTATGTAGGTAGAATAGGTAATACTAGTAAAACTTACGAAAACTTGTTTCCAAGTCTTAATTTAAAATATGAAGTTGCAGAAAACCAATATATACGTTTTGCAACAAGTCTTACACAAACTTTACCAGAATTTAAAGAATTATCTCCTTTTGAGTATGTTTCACCAACTGGTCGTGTTTCTAAAGGTAATCCAGATTTAGAAAAATCTGATGTTGTAAATGTTGATTTAAAATGGGAGTTTTTTCCTAGTAGAGGAGAAGTTTTCTCTGTAACAGGATTTTATAAAAATATAAAGAACCCAATTAACTTGGCACAGTCAAGAGGTTCTTCTGGTAACTTTATTTTCTATAATACAGGAGAGAAAGCAACAGTAAAAGGATTAGAGTTAGAGGCTAGAACAAGTTTTATTAAAAATGAAGATGATGATACTGTTTTAGGTTTTAATGCAAACTTAACTAAAATGTGGTTTAGCCAAGATTTAGATGATGTTTTTCAATATAAAGGAAAAACAGAATCAAACTTACAAGGAGCTTCAGACCTTATTGCAAATGGTAGTTTAAGTTATAGTAGTAATAAAGAAAAAGAATTTGTTGCAACTTTAACAGGTAATTATTCTTCAGATAAAGTTTTTGCTTTGGGATCTCCAGAAGATTTTGTCAATAGCGCTACACTTTATAATGACGAAATTATAGAAAAAGGTTTTGTTTCTCTTGATTTAGTTTTAAGTAAAGAATTAACAGATAGATTAAGTGTTAAGTTGGTTGGTAGAAACTTATTAAACCCAGAGATCAAACAAACTCAGTTCGTAAGAAATGTAAATACAGAAATAGAAACTAATGAAACAGTTTCTAACTATAAACAAGGAGTTCAATTAACTTTAGGTGTAAAATATGCTTTCTAATTAAAGAATTTTTTTAAAATAATTTTAAAAAACCTAGAAGTTTACTTCTAGGTTTTTCTTTTTTAAAAACTATTTGTTATTAGCTGTTAAAACGAGGTAACAATTAGTTAACAAAGCTGTATTTATCTAACATATTATTAATATTTAGTTAAGGTTATTTAAATGGTTCAGTAGTTTCTTTGCATGAAAATAAACAATAAACAATACAAACAAAAATGAAAAGATCAATTTTTAATAACTTAAGTGTTGTAGCATTAGCATTTGCTATGACTTTTGCAAGTTGTACTAGTGACGAACCAGCATTACTTAATTCTGATGTTCAAGAAAATTTAGAAGTAGGGATTTTAAAAGGAAGATTAGATTCTGATGTTACTTTAGATGCCAGTATTACTTATAAATTAACTTCTTCTTTTATTGTACCTGAAGGATATACTTTTACAATACCAGCTGGTACTAAAATTGAAGCTTTAGAAGGTGGTACAGATGTTTATATTGCAGTTTTACAAGGTGGAACAATTAATATTAACGGTACACAATCTAGCCCAGTTGTAATTTCTACAGCTTCAGGAGAAGCTAACGGATGGGGTGGTTTAACTATTTGTGGTTACGCTACTACTAGTGCAGGTGTAAATGCAGAAGCTGAAGTAGGTGGTTTTATCTATGGTGGATCTAATGATGCAGATAGTTCTGGGGCTATTTCTTATTTACAAATAACTGGTACAGGTGCTCAAATTAACTCTGAATCTCAATATAACGGAATTTCTTTTTACTCTGTAGGTTCTGGTACTTCTGTAAGTAACGTTGCTGTGCTTAATGGTGCAGATGATGGTGTTGAGTTTTTTGGTGGTGCTGTCTCAGTGACTAATTTATACGTAGAAAACGTACAAGATGATGCTATCGACTGGACAGAAGAATGGTCTGGTAACATTTCAAATGCTTATATTTCTAATACAGAAGCTGGTTTTTCTACTGTTTTTGAAGGAGATAAAGCAAACGGAAATCCTACTTTTGATAATATTACTGCAATATCGACTGTTGGTGGTACTGCTTTACAATTTAAAGCTACTTCTGGAGGTACAATTACAGGACTTTCTTTAGTTGGTTATGATGTAGATTTAGACATGAAAGATGGTGGTGATGTTTCTAACGTTACTTTTTCACAAGGTTATACTCCAGTTGCATTAACAGAAGATCAAGCAGCAGACGGATATTTCTATGCTTTAAATACTTCTGCAATTTCAACAGTTACTGCAGCAGATTTCCCTTGGGTAGATACAGATGTTTCTTTTGAATCTAACTTATTACAAGGAGCTGTTACTGGTGATGTAACATTAGATGCTTCTATCGCTTATACATTAAGTTCTTCTTACATTGTACAAGACGGAGGTAAATTAACAATACCAGCAGGAACTAAAATTACTGCAAGAGATGGTGGAACAGGAGTTTATATCGCAGTTTTACAAGGTGGTGAAATAGACATACAAGGTACTGCAGCAAATCCAGTAGTTATGTCTTCTGCTTCAGGTGAACCTGGAGATTGGGGAGGTCTTACTTTATGTGGTAAGGCTACAACTAGTGCAGGTGCAGGTGCAGAAGCAGAAATAGGTGGTTTCATTTATGGTGGATCTGATGATGCAGATAGCTCTGGTTCTATTAAATATTTAGTAATTAAAGGTACTGGTGCTCAAATTAATTCTGAATCTCAATACAATGGAGTTTCTTTCTACGCTGTAGGATCTGGAACTACTGTAGAAAACGTTTCTGTAATTAACGGAGATGATGATGGTGTTGAGTTCTTTGGTGGTACTGTTTCTGTATCTAACTTATACTTAGAAAACAATAGTGATGATTCTATAGATTGGACAGAGTCTTGGTCTGGTTCTGTAACAAACGCTTATATTTCTCATTCTGTTGCTGGTTTTTCTACTGTTTTTGAAGGTGATAAAGCTAACGCAAATCCTACATTTACTAATATTACTGCTATCTCTACTGTTGGTGGAACAGCTTTACAGTTCAAACTTAACTCTGGTGGTACTATTAATAACTTATATTTAGAAGGTTATGATACTAACATAGATATGAAAGATGATGGTTCTTTAGCGAACGTTATAATTGAAGGTGCTGCTGCAACTACTACAGCTGCTTATAATGAAGGTACTCAGGTAGATGTTACTTCTTGGACTTGGATTAATGCAGGTTTATAATAAACTTAGGTAATTACAAATTACTTAATTATATATTTCTTAAAATCTCTTGAAGCAATGCTTCAAGAGATTTTTTTATTTCATTTGGTACAATGTAAACAAAAGCGATCTTCTAATCATTTATAAATAGTGCTTTTGGGCATATTCATATGGATGCATACAGAAGTTTAAAAGGATGTTATTAGGAGAAGTGTAGTTGTACAGGTAACAAAAAAAAACGCACCTTAGAGTGCGTTTTTTTGTTTTATAAAGTAAGAAATGTATTAGAATCTCCAACCAATATTTACACCTAATCTAGGTACTAAAGTAGGTGAGTCAGATCCAAATAAGTTTCTTCCTATACCAGCATGTACATCTATAGTTAAACCACTTTCAGTAATATACTTTGTACCAACAGCAACACCTAATGCACCATCTGTATATTTGTTATCGTAAACGCCAGGGTTATTTTCTTCATCAGACTCTTCTTTTCCAGAATTGATTCCTAAAAAAGCTTCACCAAAAAAGTTCCATTGCTCATTTGTAGAAAAGTAATTACGATAATATGGTGTAATCATGGTGTTTTCATTGTATCTAAAACTAGCATCTTGTTTAGCTAAATTAAATAAAGCCGAAATACCAAAAGAAGAACTTTCAGAGATGTAGTTTTCATAAGAAAACTCTAAACTTTTTATAACCAATGCATCACCAATGTCTAATTTAATTTCTTGTTGTGCGTAGCTTAAAGAACTAACTAAAAGTCCGAAAGCTAAAATTAATTTTTTCATGTTTTTTGTTTTTTTGTATAGATTGTTTTAATATGCTGCAAAGCTAATAAATAAGATTGATTTTAGAATCTATATCCTAAAGATATTCCTCCTCTACCTACAGCTTCTAAAGAGTCGTTATCTCCGCCTAAATTGCGGCCTACACCTAAATATATTTCTGTAGTAAATCCTTTTTTAGAAATAAATTTTCCTCCAACAGAAATACCAACAGCAAATTCAGTTTTGGTATCACCATTATTAGAGTTTATATAATTGCCATACATATCATAATAATCATAATAGTCGTAATTATTGTTTTCATAAGAGTGTAACATTCCAAAACCTTCCACAAAAAAACCTCTAGCAAATTTGTTAGAGAAGTATCTTCTATAAAAAGGAGTTAAAGAAAATTTTCTATATTCATCTAAGTCTCTATCATTGTTTAGGTTAATTAACGCCCCAACACCAAAAGAAGATTCTTCGTTAATTAAATATTAATAAGAAACATCTAACCATTCAAAAGCTAGAATTCCAAGAGCATTTAGTTTTACTTCTTGTTTTTTATCAATGTCTTGTGGGTATTGCTCTTCTTTTTCTTGAGCAATAGAAATTGTGGTAATAAATAATAAAAGTAAAAGTGTAATTTTTTTCATAATTAATTGTTTTGGTTGATATTACAAACGTATTAAAAAAACCACTAGAGATTCTAAAAAATAGCTCTTAACTGCACACTCCCGGTGTGAATGGTTTTTGTGTTTTCACTTTTTCTACCTAAATAAGATAAATTTAGATTTAAAAATGCATTTAACTTTCTATTGAATAAAAGATTCCAAGTATAATTTTTTCCGTCTTGCAATCCTTCTAACATTTGGTAGGCCACAGGTGTGTTGGTATCTCCAGTAAAATCATTTAAAAATAGATTTGCATTGGCAGAAATTTGATTCTTTTTACTGTTGATGTAGAAATATTCAATTCCGAATTTTTGTTGTTTCAATTGTTCAAAATCTGCTAGTTGATTTTCTTTCTTTTTAAAGTGATAAAAAGCAGTTAAACGATTGTTGTCATTGTATAAAAAACTAATTTTTGGTTGAAACTCATTGGCATCAATGGTATAGTTTCTACTGTTAAAATTTTCTGTTTCTAAATCATTTGTAGAGGTTTTCCCCATCAACTCTAACAACCAAAAAGCGGCAAACTTATGGGCGAAATCTACTTGATGCAATTCAATATTATTTTCTTGGTTTCCTATAAAATATTGTTGTTTATTTCTGTTTTTTCCATAGGTATATGTTGTGCTATATTTTTGAAGATTTCTGTTAAAATACAAACTGTTTCTTATGTTAAAACTGAGACCTATTAGTTTGCTTTCATCAAAATCGAAAGGATTAAAATTAAATGAATTTCCGATTCTTTGTTGTTCATTTTCTACACTTAAAAAACTCTGATTATATAATTTTGAGAGTATTTTTTTAAATCCGTTTTTAACAGTCCAAACTTTTGGACTTATAGTTATAGATTGTGTGAATTTTGCACGTTGAGTGGCAATAAATTGTAAGTTTGGTTTTGGTAAGCGCAAATATTCTGCTTGATCTTGAAATTCTGCAATTTCAAATTCATCAAAATCTTTTATACCATCGCTGTTATAATCAATCCAGGTATAATACCCCAAACCAGGTTCTGTTTTTATATAAATATATTCCTGTCTCGCAACGTTACCAGATGAGGTTTCATAAACGGTTCCTAAATTAATAAAGTTATTAAACAATTCTTGATTAAAAACAACCTTAGAGTTTAATGATTTTTCATTGTCTGTAAACTTGTTTTCAGTAAGTCTGTAATTGGCAAAAACACTTAAATCAGTTTGTTCATTTTGTATAATTTTACTGTTGATGTAAAATGTTTTTCTATTGTTGATTTCTGTAAAATTGTTCGATTTGATACTGTCGTTATTTCTATAATTAAACCCCATTTTAGCAAACACATTGGTCGAATCTCCAACTCCAAAATAAGCTTCATATTCTTTAAATTTATGACTTGTATTGATAAATTCTTGTGAGGTAAGATCTTTTCTGCTGTTGGTTTCTAAGTTGATAAACACGCCCAACCATTTTTTGTTTAAGTCGTGCTCTACTTTTGCTTTTGCAGTAAAAAATGAGTTATCTTCTGTAGTTGAGGTGTTTTTTAAAAAGCTACCATTTACATAAAATGAAGTGTTTTTTAATTTCATTTTAGACTGTAACTCATGTTTGTTCCCAGAAAAAATGTCTTTATAGGTTAAGTTGTTGTATCGATATAAGATAAAATCTGTTTTTTTATTTTGCAGGCTAAATTCAGATTGAAAATAACTTTTGGTAGCATCATTGGATAGAATGTTCCAATCTCTGTTAAACTCAACAGACTCCCAACGTTGTGCTGTTTTAAAGTTATTTTGCACAAACTCATGACTAATAGTGCTTTGTAATTGCCATTCTTTATCAATTAAAATTTGTTGCCAATTTATTTTTGTAGCCAAAGCTTTATTCTCTGCATCATCTAAAGTAGAAAACAGGTTTGCATCATTATTACTTAGTGCAACTTCTGTATCAATAATGGTTTTTTTAGAAGGATTATATGCAGATTGAACAATAAATAACTGAGATTTTGTTGGTGGAGTTAAACGAATAATCGGATTATAATTTCCTTGATTTGTACCAACAAACAAAAAGATATTTCCAATTGCAGTGGTTTCGTCTAATATATAATCTCCTAAATTGCTACCCACATTAGAAAAAGTTACAGTATATAATTCATCGGTAGCATTGTTAGAGTATTCAAAAATTTCTTCACTACCGTTTAAAACCTTTTTGTACAGAATTTTATTTTCATTAAAAGCATCTTCATACGCACTTTCTGCAACCATTAAATTGGTGTTGCTACCAGCATTTTCTAAAATTTGCCTTTGTTCTGTAGTTAAATCTTGTTGAATTGGTTGGTTTTTAGCATCATTTTCGGAATAAAAATAACCAGCAATGCTGAATTTTTCACCTTCATAAGAAGCCTCATTATAGGTTATAAACCGCGTATAATTTCTTTCTGAATATTGAAAATCAATTTGAATTCTCATATCATTGGTAATCGGGTAGGTGGTATTGAATTCTATTTCACCAAGATTATAATCTATGGTATAATCGTTTTCTTCTCCTCGTTTAATTAGAATTCCGTTGATAAAAACTTTTTCACTTCCTTCAATAATTAAAATGGCAGTTTCATTATTAGTCCCTAAAATTTTATACGGACCTTGATTGCCTTCTACACCTATTGTGTTGTAAGAACTAAATTGCCCTCGAACAACTGCACCAGATGCAGCTACTTTAAGTTGGTCGTTAATTTTGGCTTCTACCAATAAACCAGAAACTTGTTTGGTAAAAGGCAAGAAGTAACTTGTAGTATTTTCAAGTGAAATATCACCAGCTCTTACACGCCAATTATCAGTAAACATTTCAATAAAAATACGATCGAAATCGGTGATGTTTTGTGAATATCCATTTTCTTGAATGGGAATATTCGTGTCAAAAATATTGGCTCTTAAAGTTACGTCTTTAGAGAGTTTACCAGATATTTCTAAATCTAAAGCAGAGTTTGTAACCGCATTTTGGTTGTTTCCAGAGGTAATTCCTCTCGTTATAAAACCTTTGGTTTGCAAACCATCAAATAGTTTTATTTCTGACGCTTTTTTGTTGGTGGTTAAACTGTATAATTTACCAGTATTTGTGCCGTTTGGTTGGATAAATTTTTCATCAAAAGGTGTGTAGATTTTAGTGATAAAATCTGGGAGCCTAAAATATTCAACCGTAATTTCTGAATATTTTTTTGAGTTGATAATTAAAATGGCATTACTAAAATCGATTGTGTATTCAGAAAATGGAATTTCTTTTGAAAAAGCATTTAAGACTTTAAAATTCTGCGGATTTAAAGCCACAGAGTCTAATTGAATGGTGTCTTTTTCAATTAAATATTTTTGAACTCTAAAATCTTTAGATATCGTTTGAGATTGGATAGAGAATCCAATAAAAAGTAAAAAGAAGAAGAGAATTCTTTGAATCATAAAAAACTATACGATTTAAACGTAAAAATATGTTTTTTAATGTTTGAATAATAAAATTAGAAAAGAGATTGTTGTTTTACTGGGTTTTCGTGCGCCAATAGCCATTTTTTACGCCAAATTCCGCCTGCATATCCTGTTAAAGAACCATCAGAACCAATAACTCTATGACACGGAATAATTATCCAAATTGGGTTTTTACCATTTGCAGAGGCAACTGCTCTTATGGCTTTTACATCACCCAAAGCTTTGCTTTGTTCTAAATAAGTTCTTGTTTTATTAAAAGGAATATTTAATAATTCTTGCCATACTTTCTTTTGAAATTCTGTTCCTTGAGGATTTAATTTTAAGTCGAAATGATCCCTTTTACCTTCAAAATAGTCATTTAATTGAGTTACACAATCTTGCAAACATTTAGGAATATCAGAATTTGTCACTTCGAGCGCAGTAGAGAAGTCTTCATCCAAAACAGAAACAGATTGAATTCCGTTTTCATCACCCACAATTTTTGCGGTTCCCAATGGTGTTTTGTAATATGTGGTTTGTAAACTCAATTAAAGTTGTATTTTTTTCTTAGTTCTTTTACCTCTTCGTCAGAGGAATAATTCATCAGTAATAAACCTTCAACAGTTTTTATCTTTTTGTTCTTAATTTGTTCTGCAATATAATTTCTTGCTGCTGTTGTTTTCTTAAACTTATCAGTAAAAATAGCAATTAACTGTTTCGGATTTGCTTTTGTAAACTTGTTTTTTACAATTTGTGCAGATAAAAAGTCAGAAATTAAATGCGTTTCTCTTAAGCTACAAATTTGAATTTGTTTTTCTATTTTTTTATCATCCGTAGCGATCTCTACAAAATTGTTAACACCTATGCTATACATTGGTCTAATGCTAGAATGTGTGTTTTTTGCTCTCCCTTCATAATCATCAACAGATAGTTTAATAGAAATAACATCCGTAAAATTTATTTTTTCTTTATCAATAATAAATTCATCCGAAGTTATTTTTAGGTAGCCTGTATAATTTATCAAAATATCTTCTTTAGAAAACATTGTAAAAAATACAGAAGCAATAAAGGTTATAAAAGAAATAACAGCTACTGGGTAAAAAATAGTTTCTATAAAATCGAATTCTAAATATACTTTGTTGATTGAAATAATTACAAAAGCAAACATTCCAATTGTTAGTCCTAAATAAGTATACGTTTTAGGATGCTCGAAATTGAAGAATTTTTCTTCTGTTGTAATTGTATCAAATACCATTAAATTCCAAAAACATCTTTAGAATTCTGAGTGGTAATTGCGGCAATTTCATCAAAAGAAAGCCCATAAATATCTACCAATTTATCAACAACGTTGGTTAAATATGCACTTTCATTTCTTTTACCTCTGTAAGGAGTTGGTGCTAAGTATGGAGCGTCTGTTTCTAAAACAATGTGTTTTAAATCAATTTCATTTAAAAATTTATCAATCTTACCATTTTTAAAAGTAGCAACACCACCAATACCTAATTTCATATTGTAAGAAATAGCTTGTTTTGCTTGTTCTAAAGTTCCTGTAAAACAGTGAAATATTCCTCTTAAATCATCGCTTTTTTCAGATTCTAAAACTTCAAAAACTTCATCAAAAGCATTTCTACAGTGAATATTAATTGGCATTTTTTTCTCTTTTGCCCACTGAATTTGCGTTCTAAAAGCGTCTTGCTGTTGTGTTAAGAATGTTTTATCCCAATATAAGTCCATACCAATCTCTCCTATGGCATAAAACTTCTTTTTATCTAGCCATTCTTTAACGTGCGCCAACTCTTCTAAATAGTTTTCGCCTACAGAAGTAGGATGTAAGCCCATCATTAAAAAAACATCTTTTGGATAGTCTTTTTCTAATTGTAGCATAACGTCTGTGTAGGTAGAATCTATAGCAGGAATAAAAAACCGAGTAACACCAGCGTCTTTAGCTCGTTGCATCATGGCAGGTTGGTCTTCTTTAAACTGGCTAGAATATAAATGGGTGTGTGTATCTGTAATCATTTAAGGTAAAATTTCAGTTGCAAAACTACAAATTATTCTTAGTGAAAAGGGCTATTGTTTAGCGTTTTATAAAACGTACCTTTGCAGAAAAATATTAAGAATGACTTTTCAAGATTTAGGAATCTCTAATCAGTTACAATATGCTATTGATGATTTGGGTTATGTGAACCCAACACCAATACAAGAACAAGCATTTTCTGTTGTAAGATCAGGGAAAGATGTTGTGGGAATTGCGCAAACAGGTACAGGAAAAACTTTTGCGTACATGATGCCTATTTTGCAAGAATTAAAATATTCTACGCAAAAACACCCAAGAGTATTGATTTTAGTGCCAACGCGTGAGTTGGTTTTACAGGTAGTAGAACAGATAGGACAATTATCTAAATATATTAATACACGTGTTTTAGGTGTGTATGGTGGTGCAAACATCAATACCCAAAAACAAGCTATTTTACAAGGTCAAGATATTATTGTAGCAACTCCTGGTCGTTTGTATGATTTGGCATTGAGTAATGCCTTAAAGTTAAAATCAATTCAGAAATTGGTTATTGATGAAGTTGATGTAATGTTAGACTTAGGTTTCCGTTTTCAGTTGATGAACATTTTTGATGTGATACCAGAAAGAAGACAAAACGTATTGTTTTCTGCAACAATGACAGAAGATGTAGATGACTTAATTTACGATTTCTTTAAAAATCCAGAAAAAATATCTGTGGCCGTAAGTGGAACGCCGTTAGATAATATTGAACAAGCTTCTTATAACGTTCCTAACTTTTTTACCAAAGTTAATTTGTTACATGAGCTTTTAGCAGACAAAGAAACCTATAATAAAGTATTAATTTTTGTTGGTTTTAAAAGAACTGCAGATTTGTTATTTAAACATTTGCAAGAAGAGTTTAATGATGAAATGTGTGTGATTCACTCTAATAAAACTCAGAATTATAGAATTCGTTCTATAAAACAGTTTGATGAAGGTAAAAACAGAATTTTATTAGCTACGGATGTTATGGCGCGTGGTTTAGATTTTGATAATGTTTCTCATGTTATTAATTTTGACACGCCAGAGTTTCCAGAAAACTATATGCACAGAATTGGTAGAACGGGTCGTGCAGAACGAGCGGGAAAAACGTTACTTTTTTCTACACCAAAAGAGCAAGAAACAAAAGCAAGCATAGAGGCTTTAATGGATTATGAGATTCCGGTTTTAGATTTACCAGAAGAAGTTGAAATTTCTAAGTTATTAACAGAAGATGAACGTCCGAAAGAAGATCAAGGGATTTCTAAAAATAGAACTTCTTTAGAATATGTTCCTGGAGCTGCATTTCATGAAAAGAGTGAAAAAAACAGTAAAACCAATCAAGGTGGTTCTTATAGGCGAGAAATTGCTGCAAAATATAAGAAACCAAAAACTAGAGGAGATAAAAATTACAACAAACATAACAAGAAAAAGAAAAAATAATGCAAATTTTAACAGCACAAGAATTGCATAATTTGGCAATGAACATTGTTGGTAAGAAGCTTACAAAAATGGGGTATGAGTTTCAGGCTATAAACAGTCAGTTAAAAAGGCATCCCCAGTTTGTGTTATTTAAAAAAGGAGAACCTACTATTTTTGTATTGGTAAAAGCATCCAATAATATTCAAAATCCGAATGAGTATGATACCATTTGGATGGAGACTTTTAAAAATCACGCCAAAAAACAGAACGCCAAAGTTTGGTTTGCTGGCGTAGGAATTGCCAACGCAGAAAGTGTTGAAAGTCCTGTTTTTAAAGACCAACCATACTATGAAGCTTTTGATGATTTTATCAAGATCTTGTAGTAGGGGTGGTTTGAGGTTGTCAGCTGCAGTTTTATCTGTTATTAGAAAAATTAATTGCAATTAGTGAATTGACCAAATATAACGACTACGCTAGATGTGTTAAATTAACTTTTGGGTATTATTTTTTCGTATCTTTGTGTATTAAAAACATCATGTTATTATGAATTTAACCGTACAAGAATGTGTTGATAATGTAGTTCGTGCTAACGATAACATTAAGATACCTACTAGTTCAGAGGAGATTAACACTTTCTTAGACAAGGTTAGTTTCTTGAGTGATTCTGTTGTGGAAATAAATAAGAGTATCCAAAATCTAACGGAATCATTAGAAAAGTTAACTTGGGTAGGTGAAATAAAAGAAAACGATTTTTTAATTATTAATATCGTTATTAAACTTAGTAGTGCTAGTTTAAAAACTCTAAAAATGAACTACTATATGTTGCAAGAAACTTTTGGAGATAAGATTCCAAATGTAATTCAAGAAAACCTAGGTGTTGTCGAAGATTTAGAAGAAACTATTAATGATGTTTCATATTCGTTTTTTAAGCATAAAGATACTGATGAAATGAAAAATCTTTACAAGGAACTTAATGACCTGGTTTAATGGATGTTTTTTGTACTCAAGATTTTAAAGTAGAATTACAATCTTTATTAAAAGATAAAAAATATAAAAGTTACGAAAAACTTATAATTAAATTTTTTCTTGAGAATAACCCGTTGTCTGCAACAATAATTAATGGTGTTAATCCTCCAATTCCATTATTGAAAAAAAGGATAGGTGGTAAGAAAGCTCTTAGAGTTTATTATTATTTATTCGAAATAAAAGGTAAAATATATTTAAGCCATGTTCACCCAAAAATAGGATCACAGGGTAAGTCTAATATCTCTAATACACATCAACAAGAACTTATGGCTACACTTGTAAGATCGATAAAATCTAAAGATGTTTTTAAGATTGAATGCGTTAATGATAAGATAGTTTTTACGTAAACAATCTATATTTAGTATTATAGATTCTAAATTAGATTTGTTACATTAAATTATTGAGAGTAATATATAACTTTTTAAATCAGATCTAATTTATTGATATCTAGTTGTTTTTAAAACCAGCTACATTTACTTATCAAAATCTTCAGTATTTATTTTTTTGGATTTGTACAACAGTTAAATTGTATGTTTCTACTCTAATATTATCGTTTTATTTTTTGGGTATTTAACTAAGTACCTTAAAATAAAATTCTTAGTTTCATTTGGTGCAATTGTAAATTCCCATTTTATTTCACCTGATTGATTGTTTCTTTTTGCTCCTGAAATTTCTGAAACTTCAATTTTTATATCTTCATTGGTAGAAACCGGAATCTGATCATATATCACCATACTAATTTGTTGTGATTTATTATTTTTTACATCAATATTCCATCCTCTAGACTCTTCTTTTTTACTTCCAATAAAGTTCTTAGAGATAAACTCATTTACTTTTTCTCTTTTTACACTTACATTTTTATCTCTACCAAGAGATATTTGCAAAGTATCGGTAGCATACCTAACATCTAACAACGTTTTACCAATATAGGTACCTTCAAAAAAGATGTTTGCTTCACCTTCTAGTAAATTGTACTGCTCCCAATTAGAAATGTTAGCAATTAAGAATGCATCTTTATCAATTTTAGGTACAGAGTAATACTGATAGAATGCGGGTAAATTATAGGTGTCAATATCTACAGAATAACTTTTGTTATCTGATTTTATAGTATAAGGTGTTTTTATTTCAAAATCTACTGTAGTTTGGTTTTCTGTTTGAACTGTTGGAATAGGTATACTATTTGCGCCTCGAATATTAATTCCACTTACCGTGCCTTGAAGAGCTTCTGTTACAGATTTTCTTTTACGAGTAGTTCCGTATCCAATTACAACTACTTCATCTAGTGAGGTTGAATCTTCTTCAAGCATAATATTTAGTACTTCACTTTGAATTGGTTTGGTCTGACTGATATATCCTAAATAAGAAAACACCAAAGAGCTTTCATTATTAGGAATTGTTATTGAGTATTTGCCATCAAAATCTGTAGAAGTTCCTATTGTGGTTCCTTTTATTAACACCGTAGCGCCTGGTAGCGGATTATTATCTTGATCTAATACAAGTCCACTAACTTCATTACTAGCTCTATTATAAACTGGTGGACGCGTGTTGTAATTTAAAAAATAGGTTTTAAGTTCTGGTGCAACACCTGATACATTTGGGTTTGCAGATGATAAGTTTAATTTTACATTGTCCCAACTTACCTTGGTATCTTGCTTAATGCTTGCCTTGTAAATTAGTTCTACTGGCTCGTTAACATTTTTTGCTCTTATATCATAAGTAGGAAACCAACCTGCATTCTCAACAACATACGATAATTCAAAATTTGCTGTAGCGTTATTTTTAGCTGCTACTTTTACTAAAATTTCTCCATTGGGAAATTCCTTTTTTCCTGATATTGTATTTATTTGATTGGTTAAATCTCTACTTTCTGTATTTAGATTTTTTAATGTATTGTTTCTTTCAATTTCTTTAATTTTAAGTTCTTTTAGTTTAGCACCAAAAAACAGGGATGCATCTTTTAAATTAGCAACACTTACCTCTTGATTTTTACCTCCTATATTTCTGTTTTCTTTAAGAAAAGCTAACTCTTCTGATAAGATTTGCAGATAAGTGCGTTCTAATATTATTTTATCGTCAACTTCTTTAAGTTTGGTTTCTAAATCAACTAATTCCTTTTGTTTATCTAGTTTTTCTATAAAGTTTTGTTGATGATTAACGCCTAAAACAGTGATGTTTCCTTCAGCTTTTACTTGAATACTTTTAGCGTCTATGAAAGGAGATAAATTATTGAATTTTAAAATAGTTTTACCTTGCTTTATTTCAACCGTCTTTTTTCTTGTAATTTGAGCTCCCTCTAGAAATACCGTGACCTCGTTAACATGCGTTGATATTTTTTTTTCAATTATTTCTTGAGAGTAAGTATTGCAAAAAATGAAACAAAGAGCAATTAGTAGTGGAAGTTTATTTATAGCCATTTTATTGTTTAAATAAGAAGTTAAACGAAGTTACCGTATTTTTATAACAAATTCAAATTTGATTTTACATAAAAAACCACCTCATTAGAGGTGGTTTTTTGCTGTTTAAAGATTTGTAATACGTTTCCTATAATTAGAAGTCTAATTATGGGTTTGTAGACCATAAAGAAGCCCCTTTAAGCATGGCTCTTCTTGGTAATTTTAATCCAGCAACAATTAACTCAGCAAAATCTTCTGGTTGTAAAACAGAATCTTCAGAATCTTTGTTTGCAATACCTAATTCTACAGACATATCAGATGCAATAGTACTTGGTGTTAACGTACAAACTCTAATGTTGTTTTTACGTACTTCTTTCATTAAAGATTCCGACATACCGATAACAGCAAATTTAGAAGCAGAATATGCAGATGTTGTTGCATTTCCGTTTAATCCTGCAGTAGATGCAACATTAAAAATATCACCTTCATTTTTATCAATTAAATAAGGTAAAACTTCTTTTGTTACATGATACATACCCATAACATTGGTTTGTATAATTTGAGTCCATTTGCTAACTTCCATATCGTTTAAAGTACCAAAAGCAGCAATTCCTGCATTGTTTACCAAAATATCAACAGAACCTAAAGAGTCTACAATGTTCTTGATTCCTGTTTTAACTTCTTCGTAAACACCAACATCAAAAATTTCGTAAATCGCTTTAATGCCAAATGCTTCTAATTCTGCAACTGTTTCTTTTAAAACGGCTTCAGTTCTACCAGTTATGGCAACATCAATTCCTTCTTTTGCAAAGGCTATTGCGGTTGCTTTTCCTAAACCTCTTCCGCCACCTGTAATAATTGCTTTTTTGTTTTTTAAATTTTCCATTTTTTAATTTTTAAAGTATGACTATTTTTCTAAACAAAAAACCATCTGAATTTCAGATGGTTTTTAAATTTTTATTCAATAAAGATTATTTATTAGCATCTTGCTCTAACAAATCAAAGAATTGATCTAATTTAGGCATAATGATAATTTTTGTTCTTCTGTTTATTGCTTTATTAGCAGCAGTATTATTGTCTACTAAAGGAACATATTGGCTTCTACCAGCTGCAATTAATCTTCCTGGTTTTACTCCAAATTTATATTGTAAAATTCTTGTTATAGAAGTTGCTCTTAAAGCGGATAAATCCCAGTTGTCTTGAATAACAGTTCTCTTTATTGGTGTAGAATCTGTATGACCTTCAATCATAACTTCCATTTCTGGTTGGTCTTTAATTACTTTAGATATTTTTTCTAAAACAGTGTATGCTTTGTCTGTTACGTTATAGCTACCACTTTTAAATAATAACTTGTCTGAAATAGAAATAAATACTACTGTTTTTTCTACATTAACCTGTATGTCTTCATCTTGAATCCCGTCAGTTAAGTTTTTAGTTAAGTGGTATTTAATTGCAAGGTTTAATGAATCTTTTTGAGTCATTGCAGCTCTAATACCGTTTATAAATTTATCTTTTTCACTTAACTGTGTAATAACGCTTTTAATATTATCTGAAGAAGATTGTGTTAAAACAGTTAAATTTTCAACTTGTTTTAAAGCACCTTTTTTATCTTCTTTTAAAGAGTTAATTTGTTCTGTAAGTGTAGCAACATCTTTTTCGCTTTCAATTAAACACTTTTGCAAAGTTGCCTTTACATCTACTAATTCTGTTGTCGTTTGATCATGTTCGTCTTGTAAAGAAACAAACTTCTTTTTAGAAACACAAGAACTAACTATGATTGCAGTCAATAATAAGATTGATATTTTTTTCATTGGAAATGATATTTAATTAAGTTAACAAATTTATGAAATTGTAACTACAAAAAGTGCTATAAATGATATTTTATGAAAACTTTATGTTCTATGTTTGTAAAAGATTTTAAATTTTATGATTCTTAAAAATAAAGTAATAGTTATAGCGGTTTTATTGGCTTTTATTTCTTGTTCTAAAGTAGAAAAAGCAAAGGATTTTACCTTAGAAGGACGTGTTTTTGGTACCACTTATAAGATTGTCTATTTAGAGGGGGCAGAGAACTATCAAACCGGACTTGACAGTCTGTTTTTTTTAATGAATAAATCATTATCAACCTATATTCCTAGTTCAGATATTTCTAGAATTAATAGAGGAGATTCTACGGTTGTTGTAGATGATTTGTTTTTAGAAGTTTTTAAGAAATCAAAAAGAATTTATACAGAAACCAATGGTTTTTTCGACCCAACTGTGGGAAATTTAGTAAACGCTTGGGGTTTTGGTCCTAAGAATGAAAGAATCAATTTAACAGACGAGCAAGTAACCCAACAAATGCAGTATGTTGGTTTAGATAAAGTAATTATTGCTGATGGTAAAATTAAAAAACAAGATGCTCAAATTTATTTAGATTTTAATTCTATTGCAAAAGGGTTTGGAATTGATGTGGTAGCCCGTTTTTTAGATAGTAAAAATATAGCGAATTACTTAATTGAGATTGGTGGAGAAATTCGTACGAAAGGTGTAAAAAAAGGAAACCATCCTTGGGTTATAAAATTAGTAAATCCTATAAAAAAGGATAATGCAAAAGGGTATAGAAAAATAGACTTGTCTAATAAATCCATGGCTACTTCTGGTAATTATAGAAAGTTTAGAGTTACAGAAGACGGGCAGAAGTATGTACATACCGTAAACCCTAAAACAGGATATGCAATAGAAAGTAATTTGTTAAGTGCTTCTGTAATAGCTGGTTTAGATTGTGCCGATACAGATGCGTATGCAACAGCTTTTATGGCTATGGGATTAGATAAAGCGAAAGAGTTTTTAGCTGCTCATAAAAATATTGATGCTATTCTATTATTCATTAATGAAAACGGAAATTTAGAAGAATATAAGACAAATGCCTATAACTAGTTCACCTTTTACGCTGTGTTTTTATTATATTGCATTGTAGATATATAACTCAGAATAATTGGTATTCCTATGATAAAATTGCTTCTAACATTTTTTTGCTTCATCTCTTTTACACTCACAAATGCTCAGTCTAATGCAGATATTGCTAATGTGTATTTAAAGAGAGCAAAAGAAGCGGCAGAAACCAATGCTAATTACAAAGAAGCATTAGATCAATTTGAAAAAGGATTAAAGTTTGTCGATTCAATTTCAGACAAAAACATAGTAACTTTAGCTTCCTTAATTTATTATGAAAACTATCAACTCCAAACTGATGATAAAGAGAAAATAGAATTTCTAAAAAAATCAGAAACTTATAGCAGAAAATACTTTGTTTTAGAACAAGATAATACTACCGAAGAATATATCAAAAACTTAGAGAATCTTATTTTAATTCAGGAAACTATAGAAGAGTTAGAAACGAAGTTAAAGAAAGAGGAAGAAGATCGCATCAGAAAAGAAAAAGAATATAAAAAAATAGATTCACTAAAAAGTCTATGGAGTAAAAAGTCTGAATCCTTATCAATAAGAGTAGATAGTATTTATGGTTTTAATACCAATAAATTAGCACTTTATAAAAAGGATGGTAATTTTGGAGTTATAGACGATAGAGGTAGAATTATAGTAGAAGCGACCGATTATAAAGATGCAATATCTTCTGAAGGTTTTATTTTATTGAAAAATAAAAAAGAGCAACCCAATAAAATTTATTGTTTTAATACAAATAACAAAAAGGGATTTGTTTTACCAAGTGTTAACAAGTTTAATTCTTTAGCTACACATTATGGTCAGCTAATGTTACCAAGAGGAAACGGACGATTGGTTATGTATCCAGATAATTCTTTTGAGCCAATGGTTTACGACTTAAATGTTAAAAAACGAATTAAAATTACCAATAAATTAGAGTTATTAAAATCCTTAAAAAAGGAAGATGTAATTGATAGATATAACAAAGATGGTGAGGTTAAAATAAATAAAGAATGGTATCAATTTGGAGGTCATTTAGGAGGAGGAATATATTCATTGTATTTTGAGAATAGTTACAAAGTACATTCTTTTTTAAGTGCTACGACTAAAAAAATAATAAGTGCAGATGCTGGATTTGAGTATATAGGAGCTTATTATAAGGATAACTTTCAGGCAATTAATAAAGGGAAGGTTATTTGGATAAATCAAGAAGGAGCAGAAGTAAGTGTTGCTAAAGATGCCTATAAAAAATATTTAGGTGTCTCTAAAGTGGTTAAATTAGCGATGGGTAAATACCAAATTACAAGAAATAATGTAATTGTACTTGGTGATCAGGAATTAGAAAAATTAAGTGAGTTTTTAATAAAATATAAAAAGAACTAATCTTTATAACATACAGGAAGAATTTCGTCCTTCATTAAACAAAATCGTTCTAGTTTTTCTGGAGCGATTTTTTGTGTGTAATCAATTTCATCAACCTTAAAACCGATAGAACGTAATTTATCAAAATAATCTCTACCGTAAACTCGTACGTGATCATATTGCCCAAAGATCTTAGCACGTTCTTTTTGGTCTGTGATAGTATTATCTTCAAAAGTTTTTTCTCTTGATAATTCTTGCGGAATTTGAAAAATACCAAATCCGCCTTTTTTCATTACTCTAAACAGCTCTTGCATTGCTTTTGTGTCGTCTGTAATGTGTTCTAATACGTGGTTACAGAAAATAACATCAAAAGAGTTGTCATCAAAAGGCAAGTCGCAAATATCTGCTTTAACATCTGCAATAGGAGATTCTAAATCTGATGTTGTGTATGCTAAGTTTTTCTGTTTTCTAAAAATATCTAAAAAACATTGTTCCGGAGCAATATGTAAAGTCTTTAGTTTTTTTGTTGATGTAAAAAAAGAAGTTTCATCTTTAAGAAATAACCACATTAAACGATGTCTCTCTAAAGATAGGGTAGAAGGAGAAAGTGCATTTTCTCGCTGTTTACCATATCCGTATGGTAAAAATTTACGAAAACTTTTACCATCTATTGGATCTGTAAATTTATCGCCTTTTAAAGAAAAAGCAATGATTGGCCTTACTAGGTAACTAGCTTTTATTAACCAAGGTCTTGGGATGGTGTTAAGAATGGATTTAAAAATAGACACGAATTACACGGATTACACAAAATGAGAATTATAAAATTACTCTTTTATAGGTTAAACTATCTTCACCAAAATTAACTAATAAGCCAAGTTTTATTTTTGATGCAGCTAAATAATTTAGGGTTTGTTTTATATGGCTGTTTGTTAAACATTCAATAGCTTTAATTTCAAGTATTATTTTATTATCAATAACAAAATCAGCAAAATAATAATGAGACAGTTTTTCTCCTTTATATAATATTTGAAATTTCACTTCCCTTTGATATAAAATTCCTCGTCTTTTAAATTCAATTTCTAAAGCATCACCATAAATAATTTCACTAAAACCTTTCCCCAATTCTTTATGAACTTCCATACAAGAACCAATAATATTATATGATTCTTGTTTATGTAGTAGTTCTGATTTCAATTATTATTGGTGAAATTAAAGTTTATTTTTTAGTGACAATTAGTGAAATTAGTGTCTTTTTTACTGTCTAAATTCATCCTCTTCATCGGTAACAATACCCAATGCGTCATGTACATATTTAAACGTAGAAAGTAATTCTGGTTTACCGTTTACAATAGCTATATCGTGTTCAAAATGAGCAGAAGGCTTGTTATCTAAAGTAGTAATTGTCCAACCATCTGCGTGTTGTCTAATTTTGTGAGTTCCTAAATTTGTCATTGGTTCTATGGCAACCACCATTCCTTCTACAAATTTCTTTCCTCTTCCTCTTTTACCGTAGTTTGGCATTTCTGGGTCTTCGTGCATTTCTCTACCCAAACCATGACCTACCAATTCTCTTACAACTCCGTAACCATGGTCTTCTGTAAATTTCTGAATTGCATAGCCTACATCACCAACTCTATTACCTGCTTTAAATTCACGAATACCAACATATAAACTAGCTCTTGTTACATCTAATAGTTTTTTTGTTTCTTCTGCAATTTCGCCAACTGCAAATGTATAGGCATGATCTCCGTGAAAACCATTTTTATATGCCCCACAGTCTATAGAAATAATATCGCCTTCTACTAGTGGGTTTTTATTTGGAATACCATGTACAACTTGGTTATTAGGACTCATGCAAAGTGAGTTTGGAAAATCATATAAACCTAAGAAACCAGGTACAGCGCCTTCAGATCTAATAAAATCTTCGGCAAGTTTATCTAAATACAAAGTAGAAACACCAGGTTTTACTTCTTTTGCAAGCATACCTAATGTTTTAGAAACGATTAGGGCGCTCTCTCTCATCAATTCTATTTCTTCTCTTGTTTTTATCTTAATCATGTTAAAAAAATTGAATGGCAAAGTTACTATAATTTAGGTAGAATAAATAACGGTTTGTCTATTTGAAAAAAGAGAAAAAGCCTTTTTTCTTTTTTTTAGGTGGCTCGTAGTTAAAAATGGCTTTGTGTATTTCTGTCCAACCTAAAAAGCCTCCAACATTTCTGTCGTCTATAAATAAATCTGCATGTATTTTACGACTGTGTTTTTCATCGTATTCCTCTTCTGGGAAATTCTTGTTTACGGCATAAAATTCAACATTATTTTCTTTGCAGAAAGCAACTGCTTCATCTAATCTTTTTCCGTGTCTGTAGGTCCAAAGAATTAATCGATGACCTTGAGATTGTAATCTTTTTAAGGTATCAAAAGCAAAAATTATTTCTTCACCAATTTTAGGATACGCATCTTCTACAATGGTACCATCAAAATCTACAGCAATAATTAGTGGGTTTGTTGGTATCATTAATTGTCGTAAGAATGTTTATATTCCTTTCCAGAAACAATTTTTAGTATGTCTTTCTCTAAAGATTCTCGCGCATACTCTACATATCTACCAATTTCTTTTCCATCTCTATAAAAGATAAAAGTTGGTACTCTTTTTATATTGAAACCTTCTTGTAAATTATCTGGAGTTTTTTTACTGATGTTAACAGTAATAAGCTCTAAATTATTTAGATTAAAATCTGTTTGTTCTAAAATTTTGTAAAAATGTGGAGTTTCTCTTTTGCTATCTCCACACCAAGTACCCATAAAACCTTTAATTTCAATTCCCTTTAATTCTTTTTTAAGAGAAGTAATTGTTAATGAGTCTGGTGTATAGGTGTCATACTTTTTATTGAACCAGGTACTATAAGGGATTTGTTGAAATGACTCCTTGTTAGCCACTCCAATTAAATCCCTATTTTTGTTTTTATATGCAGATATTTTTTCTGTTTCAGTTACTTTTTGTTGGACGTTGCAAGCTGCAAAAGCCATTATACAAGCCAATAAAAAGACTTTTTTCATATTTTGTTTTATTTAATTATAATAAAGAATGTTGTGTCATTTCTTTAGGTTGTTCTACGCCCATTAAATCTAAAATTGTAGGAGCAATATCACCTAAAACACCACTATTTATCGATTTTATTTCTTTGTCAATTAAGATAAAAGGAACTGGGTTTGTAGTATGTGCGGTATGAGGAGATCCATCAGGATTCATCATGGTTTCACAGTTACCGTGATCTGCAATTAGTAAAATAGAATATCCGTTATCTAAACCAGTTTCTATAACTTCTTTAGCACAAATATCTACAGCTTCACATGCTTTAATAGCAGCATCCATCATTCCTGTATGCCCAACCATATCTCCGTTTGCAAAGTTTAAACAAACAAAATCTGCTTCTCCTTTTTTCAAATCTTCACACAAAGCGTCTTTTAATTCGTACGCAGACATTTCTGGTTTTAAATCGTAAGTAGCTACTTTTGGTGAGTTTCTTAAAATTCTAGATTCTCCTTCAAACGGTTCTTCTTGCCCTCCAGAAAAGAAAAATGTTACGTGAGGATATTTTTCTGTCTCTGCAATTCTAATTTGTTTTTTACCTGCTTTAGATAAAACTTCACCTAAAGTGTTTTTTATGTTGTCGGTATTATAAATAACGTTTATCCCTTTAAAGCTTTCATCATACAAGGTAATGGTTGTATAATAAAGGTCTAATTTTTTCATTCCAAATTCTGGAAAATCATTTTGAGATAACGCGTTTGTTAATTCTCTTCCTCTATCTGTTCTGTAATTAAAGAATAAAACAACATCACCTTCTTTAATTTGTGTTTTAGGAGAACCATCTTCATTAGTTACTATGATAGATTTATGAAACTCATCTGTAATTCCGTCTTCATAATTTTTATTCATCACTGCAATAGCATCTGTAGTTTTAGTACCTACACCATTTACAAGACCATCATACGCTTCCTTTACACGTTCCCATCTATTATCTCTATCCATTGCATAATAACGTCCGGTTACAGAAGCTAATTCTCCTGTACTTTCTTTCATGTATTCTTGAATGTCGTTAATAAAATAAGTTCCAGATTTTGGGTCACAATCTCTACCGTCTGTAAATGCGTGTAAATACACATTGCCTATTTCATTTTCTTTAGCAACATCTAACAATCCTTTTAGGTGATCTATGTGTGCATGTATTCCTCCATTAGAAAGTAATCCTAATAAATGAACATCCTTTTTATTGTCTTTGGCATATTTAAAAGTATCTAATAATACTTTTTCTTTACCTAAGGTTTTTTCTCTTACCGCTTTGTTAATACGAGCTAAGTTTTGATAAACAATTCTACCAGCACCTAAATTCATGTGTCCAACTTCAGAATTTCCCATTTGTCCTTCTGGCAAACCAACATGTTCTCCATCTGTCCTTAACTGAGCATTTGGGTATTTGCCATATAAACCATTAATAAAAGGTGTTTTTGCATTGTAAATAGCAGATACTTTAGGGTCTTGTGTAATTCCCCAACCATCTAAAATCATTAGGATAACTTTCTTGTTCATTGTCTTAAAATTGAACAGTAAAATTAAGAAATATTTTATCGTTTCTATTGATTTTATCAATTTTTTACGAAACCGATAACGTAGATGAACTTTGTAAAAAGACTGTTGATCAGAAGGTGGATTTATTTAATTGTGGATCAGTTTTTTTCTTATCAAAATAAAGGTGTTTTGTTAAAACCTTGTTAATAGAAAGCTTTTATTGAAACAATTTAAATAAATCTAAGTCTATTAGATAGAACAAACATTTATAAAATTAACTTAAAACCTACCGTCATGAAAAAATTAATATTACCATTATTACTTTGTCTTTTTACCTTTGGATCTATAAATGCAACGACTCCAGAAACTTTGAATCCTAAGAAAACAGTAACGGTTAAAACGCATTATAATGTTAGTGCTTTTTTTAAGTTGATAAGAATGGGAAATTATGAAGCTGTAAAAGCTTTAATGGAAAGAGGAGAAAATATAAACAAAAAATCTAGTAGTTTAACACCCTTAATGTATGCTGCAAGGTATAATAAAGCTGAAATTGTAAAGCTTTTAATTGATAATGGCGCTAAATTAAGAGTAAAATCTACCAAAGAAAATATGACTGCCTTAGACATGGCAAAAAGATCTAAAGCTTTTGATGCCGTTAAAGTTATAAAAGAATCACTTTAGTATTATTATTTGAATTAATTAATCTAAAGCAAACAGACTATCTTTTAAGGTAGTCTGTTTTTTTTTGTTATAAAGAATATCCTATATGATTTAAAGCGATTAAAATAACAATAATTAATAGCATTAGGATAGCTACTTTTCTTTTAAAAGCAATTTCATTTTCTTTGATAATTTCTTCTTTGATTTTTTTTAATTGAGATGGGCTTGCTTTTTTATCAAAATGAAGTTCACTCTTTTCGCTTTTTTTATGGCTTTTGATTTTATCAAAAGTAGAAATATGAGATCGTTTATTAGTATTTAGACTTGCAATCATATGTGCTATAAATCCTCCTCCTGCCATAATTAATAATTTAGTATTTAATTATAAGTAGTAAATAAGTGTAAAATGTTACACTTAAAAAAGATTCTTACTTTACGATTAGTGTGTGTAAAAAGTTTTTTTTGAGTCTTAGAATAAATAATCATTATTTTAAAGCGTATTATTGTAAGAATAATTCAATATTTTTTTAATGAGCCTCCATTTCGAATTAAACGAAGTCACTAAAAAATTACCCAAACATTTACACAAGTTTGTGGTACAACAGCCGTATGAAGAATATACGGCACAAAACCAAGCTGTTTGGCGCTATGTAATGAGAATGAATGTAGATTACTTGAGTAAAGTAGCGCATAAATCTTATATAACTGGATTAGAAAAAACGGGTATTTCTGTAGATAACATTCCTTATATGGAAGGGATGAATAGAATTTTAAAAGAAATTGGTTGGGCTGCAGTTTCTGTAGATGGCTTTATTCCGCCAAATGCTTTTATGGAATTTCAGGCCTATAATGTTTTGGTCATTGCTTCAGATATGCGAACTATTAACCATATAGAATATACGCCAGCACCAGATATTATTCATGAAGCAGCAGGTCATGCACCTATTATTTCTAATCCTGAATATGCAGAATATTTAAGAAGATTTGGAGAAATAGGTAGCAAAGCAATTTCTTCTGCTAAAGATTATGAAATGTATGAAGCAATCAGGCTTTTATCAATTTTAAAAGAAAATCCCAATTCAACAGAAAAAGAAGTAGAAGCTGCTCAAGAGAATGTAGAATTTCTTCAAAATAACATGGGCGAATTGTCTGAAATGGCCCAAATTAGAAATTTACATTGGTGGACGGTAGAATATGGGTTAATTGGCGCTTTAAATAATCCAAAAATATACGGTGCAGGTTTGCTTTCATCTATTGGAGAAAGTGCTTGGTGTATGAAAGACGAGGTAAAAAAAGTAGCCTATTCTATTGATGCCGCAAGCGTTAATTTTGATATTACAAAACCACAACCACAATTATTTGTAACACCAGATTTTGCTTATTTAAGTTTGGTTTTAGATGAGTTTGCCAATACAATGGCAATAAGAACAGGTGGATTAAAAAGTATTCAAAAATTAATAGATTCAGAAAACTTAGGGACAATAGAACTAACAACGGGTATTCAGATTTCTGGTGTTTTTACAAATGTTATTCAGTATAAAAATAATAAAGTTGCTTATTTTCAAACAACAGGAGCAACCGCTTTAGCAAATAGAGATAAAGAGTTAATTGGACACGGAATTACAAGTCACGCAGGTGGTTTTGGAAGTCCTGTAGGTAAATTAAAAGGAATTAATTTGCCTATTGAAGATATGAGTCCGAGAGATTTAAAAGCATACGGAATTTACGAAGGTGAATTTATGACTTTAGAATTTGAGAGTGGCGTTATTGTAAAAGGAAAAGCGATTACCGGGACTAGGGATTTAAGAGGTAAAATTTTAATTATTTCTTTTGATGATTGCACGGTTACTTATAAAGAGGAAGTTTTGTTTCAACCAGAATGGGGAATTTATGATATGGCAGTTGGTAAAGAAGTAGTTTCTTCCTATGCAGGTCCTGCAGATGTAGATTCTTTTTTAGGTTTAGGAAAAGTATCTAAAACTAAAACGCATAAGATTTCTTATACAAAAAAAGAGCTAGAATTATATGGTTTGTATACTAAGGTTAAGGAATTACGAGAGTCAAATTCTTCAACAAATAAAAACATAACAGAAATCTTTAATCAGTTAAAAAGTAAATTTCAAGGAGATTGGTTATTGTCTTTAGAACTATATGAATTAGCTTTGCAGCATAATTATTCTATTAAAGAGACCATTTTAGAAAGATTAGAAGCCTTAAAATGTAACAAAAGCTACACAAGGCTAATTGAAAATGGATTAATTTTGTGTCAAGTTTAATAATAAAATAAAAAATAACATGGGTCTATTTGACATGTTTAAAAGAAAAGATATGAGTGCAGAAATTAAAGAGTACTTAGAAAAAGGAGCTGTAATTCTAGATGTTAGAACAAAAGAAGAGTGGGATGAAGGGCATACAGAAGGAGCAGAGCATATCGTTTTAACGGTAATTCCTTTAGAAGTTGAAAAAATTAAAGCTTGGAATAAACCTGTAATTGCAGTTTGTAGAAGTGGAGCAAGAAGCGGACAAGCAACTCAGTTTTTAACCAATCATGGTATCGATGTTATTAACGGAGGTCCTTGGCAAAACGTAGACGAGCACGTTTCTTAGAAATAAATTATCGTATTAATTCGATAATTTTTTCTAGATATATTTTAAATAAATAGAATTTTAACTTACGAGTTAGGATTCTATTTTTTTGTTTAAAATTGAATTTTTATTTCTTAAACCCTTTTTGTTTGTGCCTTTGTAACCTATTGTACCTGTTTATTGAATGGGTTGCTTTTCTTATAAAAGCAAAGATTCCGCCTAAGATTGCACCAACAAATGCTCCCATGGTTAGTGGATCAAAATTATGGCCTGTAAAAAGGTATTTTAGATAGAATATAATGATTCCTATAAATATTGCAACAAGAAAAACTTTTAGTTTAGATTTAGATAGATGTGCGTAAATACCCGTAAAAAAACCTGTTATTATTGATGTTGCAGTGATTTTTGTTAGAATTAAATCAATGATATTAATTTCATCGGCAATAAATATTGATGTTACAAACACGCCTATTAAAAGCCCTGAGCCGATACCAATTAATACTTTTTTAATCATATTTAAGGAGATAAAATTATCTCAAGAAAGATACAAAAATATTTACTTTATTTTAGATAAGATTTTGTTTTTGTGCTTTTAATACAGCTTCTAGTTTACTATGTACGTGTAGTTTTTTATAGATGTTTTCTATATGTTTCCTTACTGTAGAAGGAGATATAATTAGATTGTCCGAAATATTATTGTAGTTTAAGCCTTTACTTAATTGTATTAAAATTTCTGTTTCTCTTTTAGATAATTTTATTTCTTTAGTTTGTTGGGTTTTAGAATTTAAAACGTTTGGGTTTCTTAACAACTTTAAAGTTTTTAAAGCAATACTTGGTGTCATGGGTGCGCCACCTTCAGTAACTTCAATAATGCTTTTATAAAGTTTTTCTGGGTCAATTTCTTTTAATAAATATCCGTTTGCACCTGCTTTAATGGCATTAAAAATACAATCATCATCATCTAAAACGGTTAGCATAATTATTTTAATATGAGGATATTTGTTTTTTATTATTTCCGTAGCTTTAATACCATTCATTTCTGGCATTTGGATGTCCATTAAAATAACATCTATATTGTGGTTTTCTTCTAATTTACCAATTAATTCTGCGCCGTTATTAGCATGGAATTTTATAATAATATCTTCAAAAAAAGATAGTTTTTCTTTGATAGCTTTTACTAAAAAGTAATTGTCTTCTGCAATGCAAATTTTTAAGTTCATTTCAATTTTCTACTAAGTTAATAAGTTCTAAAGTATATTTTCATACGTCGTATGACGTATTCTTTAAAGTAACTTCAACCAAAATTTCTGTTCCTTTTTTTATTTCTGAATTTATGTTAACCTTCCCTTCAATTTCACTCATTCTTTTTTCCATGTTAGATAATCCGTTTCCTAAATTTACATTTTTTATATCGAAACCTATTCCGTTGTCTATTATAGAAACTATAAGCTTCCCCCTTTTTTTATAAAGTTTAATTTCAATTTTTGATGCTTCAGCATACTTTAAAGCATTATTAATTGCTTCTTGAATTACTCTAAAAATATTCATGCCTTCAAGTGAAGAAAAGATTGTGTTTTTATAAATATTATAATGTACAATAAACTCAATGTTTTCAGTAGAGGTTTTTGCTTTTTCAACAAAAGATAAGATTCTAGTGTGTACATCATCGCTAGTAATTTCATTTTTATTCATTGCCCAAATGGTATCTCTTAATTGATGAATAGTTTCTGATGTAAAAGTACTAATACCAACTAATTTTTCTTTTAGTTTAGTGTTTGCGTCTTTAGTAGTGTATTTTAAATTATCTACAGATGAAATAATAAAAGTAAGTTGAGAGCCAATATTATCATGTAAATCTCTAGAAATTCTTAGACGTTGTTCTTGCAATCTGTTTTGCATTTTTATAGTTGACAGTGCGTCTTTTAAATCTATTTCTTTTTGAAGTTGTTTCTTTTTAAATTGATATCGATGATAATATCCTAAAGACAAAATGGCTAAAATTAACAATGCAGCTCCTAAAATAATTGTGTATAATTCTCTGTTTTTTATGATTAATTCTTGCTTTAGTAATTGTTCTTTTTGTTGTATAATTTCTATTTCTTTTTTGGATGTTTCATATTGTAATTGAAGTTCAGCAATATCTTTTGTTTTTTCTTTTTGGAAAAGACTGTCTTTAGAATTTAAATGCAGCATTAAGAATTTATTAGATTCTTGGAAGTCTTTAATTTTAGCATAACTTTTCGCTAAAGTTTTACTAGAAGAAGAAATAAATTCTAAAGCATTTATTTCTTTTGCATGTTCTAGTGCTTTTTTACCAATATTAATTGCTTTAATGTATTTTTTTTGCTTGTAATTAAGATTACTGTATGCATTATGAAGAAAAGCTAATTCGTAAGGTTCTCTGTTTTTTGTATGTAATTCTATTGCTTTTAGATAATTAGTTTCAGCTTTTTGTGGTTTGTTTAAGCTATCATAAGAAATGGCAATGTTTGTAATGGGGTAAGCTGTGTATCTAATATAATTGTTTTCAAAAAAATATTTTTTTGCTTCTTCTGCTTTTTTAATTGCTTTTTCATAATTTTTATTGTCATTATAAACACCTGCTAAATTGTTATTTATAGCAGCTACATTTAGTAAATCGTTTTGTTTTTCAAATATTTTTAGAGCTTTTAGATTAAAAAGAATACAGTTGTCAAACTCTTTTACCTTTCTTAAGTCTACAGCAAGATTTAAGTAACCTCTTGCAATATTTGTGGTATCTTTTAGTCTTTCATAAATGGGAATAGATTCATAAAAATTTTTAATAGCACCTCTAAAATCGCCTAATCTACTGTTTACGATACCGATACCTGAGTATGAGTTTGCAATTAGTGTTGAGTCATTTAATTTGATGCTCATTTTTAAGGATTCTTCAAAATGTTTTAAGGCTTTTGAGTATTCAGAATTTTCTCTAGCAAAATTTCCTAATTGATGAGTTGTAATAATGGTTAAGACTTTATCTCCAATTTTAGTAGATAGATTATGTGCTTTTACTGAATAAGATTTAGCAGAATCCAAGTTTATGCCTGTAAAGTGTTCTGCTATTTCAATATATGTCTGAACTTTAATTTTCTTTTTTTGCTTCTTTGCTATTGTTTTTAAGCTGTCAATTATTTTTGATTGACTATAGCTATTTTTTGTATTAAGAAGACAAATTGCAAAAACAAATGTTAAAAAGTATAACTTTTTAAAATGTCTCATTCTATTTATGTTTTAAAGAGCTCATCAAAAGTAAAGTTAAGATTAAAAACTGAAACTTTAATTCTTAATAACTTATTTTGTGTACTGTAGTTTAACCTTTCTACTTTTTTAGGGATACCTTTTAATTGGTTAGCAATTTTTTTTTCCGATGCTAATTCAAGGTTAATTAGTGAAATTTTTTCTTCTTCTACCTCTTTTGTTTTTTGAAATGTAAAAATTACAGATATAATTAAAATATTCATTAGTATAAAAATTATACCTATAAGTAAAGGATTTAAATGAAAGGCTGTGAACATCTATATTTTTTATGTTTTAATTATTTGCATTTATTGGTAAAGAACAAGAAGTTAATTTTTATAGCATTAAAATTTTGATATTTCTTTTAAAGATAAAAGTACGGCAATAGCCGTATTTTTATCTTTTTCATAGCATTTTTGTTATTGTAATGGTGCGCTAAATTTTCCTTCAGTTATTGTTTTACTTCCGGAGTTGTCATTTTCCGCCACAAAAGAAAAAGTTCCTTTAATATGCGTTGCTGTTTCTTCTTTTACTTCAATTGTTCCATCTCCTATGTTAAAAGTAGAAGTCCAAAAAAACTATACATGGTTTTATTTATATTAGATATACTATTTCCTGTCTTGTAAGTTCCAATTTCATTATAATGAGTAATGGTTAGATTAAGATAATCTCCTTTAGCATTAGAGCCTTGGACTATTAATAGATTGGAAGTTACGGTAGCGGCAACTGATACTTCCATTGAAGCAAAATCTACTCCATCAACTTTTGCTGTTAAAAAGCTTCTCCACTGGTTGGGATGTCATCATTACTTCCTCCACACGAAATGATCAATGACAAAAATAATAGTAAGCCAAGTTTTTTAAATTTTTTCATGTTTTTTAAGTTTGTTACTTGTGTTAAACTAGAAAGTATTAGAGTAGATTACAATACGTCATTTGTTGTATTTATTGCTTTTAATGAATTTATTAAACTCAAGCTTATCTACTAGTTCTCTAAACCCTTACTTGTTAATGGTTTAGTGAAAATGAAAGTTTCCTAAAAAGAGAATTAGTCAGTAGTATATTTTTTTCATCCTTTAATAGTTTTCTAATAATTCACCTAAATGATAAAAAATAAATTTTTTTCCAGCATTATAAAAACCTTCAGTAAATTTATTACTATCTACTTCTATTAAGTTAACATTTTTACTTATTCTATCTTCAGAAAGCGCAAAATTTTTGAACGAAGTAATTCTGTCTTCATCTTGTTTTTGATAGGCAACAATTTTTTGTTTTTCTATAACACCATTAATTTCTACATCTTTTTTTAGACTTCCTGTGTAAGTACTCATAGCACTTCCTCCTATCTTATTTCTTCCTTGCGTGTAAATAGAACTTGTATTTACTTGGTCGGAAGTTTTTTGCCCGATAGAGAGCAAGCTTTTGTGTTCTTTTATATTTGTAATTGTTGTATAATTAATAAGTCTGTAGTTTACTTTAATTTTTACTTTAGCAGCATTTCCACTAATCCAATCTTTAGCACCGTCTTCTGTAAATAAAAAATAAAGTTGTACGTCACTTACCAGAGCATCATTTAAATCTTTTGAGATTGCTGAAGAAATATTAGCGTTGATACCAAATTTTTTAGATACTTTACTTTGGTCTTTGTAATAAAAACTATAGTTATCAGGAATTACCTGTATTACTCCAGGTATTTTAGATTCCATTAAAGAAGGTCCTGTTGCTTTTTGCCAACCTTCGTAGGCTTCGGTTTTTCCAGCTTCATCAACAGTAATTATTTCAAATCCATTTTTTTGAAGTTCTTCTAAATATTCATTATAAAGTTGATTTACTTTTTTCTGAACCATTTTTTCATCTAGTCCATTTAAGCCAACTGCTGCAACTGCTTTTGCTCTTCCTTTAACGATTCCTTTTCTGTAGTTTTTGTCTCCGGCTTTGGTTTCTTGTGCGTCTTTATAAACTTGTAGATTCACATTAAAATTTGCAATATAAATTCTCTTTGAATTTTTCTTTAATTTCTTTAGTCCGTATTTTCCATTTGTTGGATTAAAATCCCCTAAATCTTGTGCTTTAGTTTTAGTTAGAAATATAAAGCATAAAAAAGCACCAATTATAATTTTTGTTTTCATTTTAAATATTTTAAAGTTAGATTGCGAATTTCTTTAAAATATTAAATGCTAACAATACGGCAAATGCCGTATTGTTAGAAACTTATAAAAGGGAATTTAGATTGAATCGTTTTCTTTTTTAGTGCTAAATTTTGTAAAAATTGCTGATGTTGTGCTGAGTTTTTATTAAAAGGTCTGTGTAAAATGCCTTTTTGTATCGTTTCTATCTCTTGCATTGTTAATTTTGAACCTTCAGAAAACCAAGTTTCATTAAAACGTTCCCAAATATAATTAATTGCAGTTTTATTAGGGTGAATCATGTCTTCTGCATAAAAACGATAATCTCTTAATTCATCCATCATAATTTCATAACTCGGGAAATAATATGTGTTTTCTCTGCTGCTTATAACCGTATGAATTGCGGTAATTAAATGTGCTTTACTTTGTGTGTTTTCTATAAATCCATCTTTTAGATGTCTTACAGGAGAAACTGTAAAAAGGATGTGTATGTTTTTATTGATGGATTTTAAAAGTACAATAATGGCTTCTAAGCTTTCAGAAATTTCATCTACAGTTAGTAATTCTTTTAAGAATTTTTTTTGTGGAACCTTATGGCAATTGGCAACTATAGTATCTGTTTCTATAAATCGATACACCCAAGAAGTTCCTAAAGTAATGATAAGATGAGAGGCTTCTTTTAAGTTTTTATTTGTTGATAAAATTGCAGAATTTAGATTGTTTAAAAGTTCATTTTTATCAGGAGCACTTAAACTAGAATGTGCATTAAAACAATGCCAACGTTCGTTTTGAAAAATTAAATCTTCTTCGGTATATACTTTTTCATTAATAGCATTTGTAATGCTATTTTCAATTGCTTTGGGGTGAAAAAGAATTCCGAATGGATTTTGATATGTTTGAAACTTATAATAAGATAATTTATTTCCAATGTTTTCCGAAAAGCAAGAACCTAATAATAGTATTTTAGAATTATAATCTATAAAGTTTCTTGTTTGCTTTTTTAGCGGAATTTTAGTCTGGAATTGCATTTGATAAATATAAAATAAAAAGGTTCAAAGAAAAATATTTTTTTTTGAACCTTTTTTAGTCAGTGTTTTTAGTTGAAATAATGTGGTTTAAAACTTACACTAAATACTCTTTTGCTTTCTCTAAAGCTTTAGGTATTCCTCCTGGGTTTTTTCCTCCAGCAGTTGCAAAGAAATTTTGTCCACCACCACCACCGTGTATTAGTTTACCTAATTCTCTAACTACTTTTCCTGCATCGTAACCACGTTCGTTTGCTAATTCTTTAGAAATATAACACGTTAACATTGCTTTGTCTTTTGATGCAGAAGAAGCAAAAAATAAGAAGGCGTTTTTATGTTCTTTACCTAAAGAAAAAGCTAGATTTTTAATTCCGGTTTGGTCTAAATCTACTTTAGTAGCTAAAAACTGAACGCCATTAATTTCTTGTATTTGATTTTTTAACTCACCAGATAAATTCTGAGCTTTATCTTTTAATAATTGCTCAATTTGTTTTTGTAAAGCTGCATTTTCTTCTTGTAGTTTTTGTACAGCTTTTACAGGTTCTTTGGTGTTGTTTAGTAAGTCTTTTATTTCGAATAAATCTCTATTATTTTCAAAATAAAAGTCTTTAACAGCATCATTTGTAATCGCTTCTATTCTTCTAATTCCTGAAGCTACAGCACCTTCAGATTTAATTTTAAAATGCCAAATATCACTGGTGTTCTTTACATGCGTTCCACCACACAATTCTATAGATTCACCAAATTTTATTGCTCTAACAGTATCTCCATATTTTTCACCAAATAAAGCCATTGCACCATCGTCAATTGCTTCTTGCATTGGTATGTTTCTTTTTTCTATTAACGGAAGTTTACCAGAAATTCTTGAGTTTACAAAATTTTCTACATCACGTAATTGTTCAACAGTTAATTTTGAAAAATGAGAAAAATCGAAACGTAAATATTTAGAATGTACAGCAGAACCTTTTTGTTCCACATGAACACCTAAAATTTCTCTTAAAGCTTGGTGTAACAAGTGTGTTGCAGTATGGTTACATTCTGTTCTATGACGTTGTTTTTCATCTACAACCGCTTTAAAGCTTTCGTTTAAGTGCTTTGGTAAGTTTTTTGTAAGATGAATTATTACATTATTTTCTTTTTTGGTATCTAAAATATATACAACATCTCCATGTGTATCTTTTAAATACCCTTTATCACCAACTTGTCCTCCTCCTTCAGGATAAAAAGGAGTTAAATTAAAAACAAGTTGAAACATTTCTCCGTCTTTTTTAGACGTAACTTTTCTGTATCTTGTTAGTTTTACGTTTGCTTGTAAAGAATCATACCCAATAAATTCTTCAATAGCATCATCTAATAAAACAGTCCAATCTTCTGTAGAAGTTTCACTTGCTGCTCTAGATCTATTTTTTTGTTTTTGTAAATGTTCTTTAAATCCTTTTTCGTCTAAAGTATATCCTTTTTCAGAAAGAATTAAAGCAGTTAAATCTACAGGGAAGCCAAAAGTATCATATAATTCAAAAACTTTTTCACCAGAAATTTCTTTAGTATTAGAAGATGCTATAATGCCATCTAATAAAACTAAACCTTGGTCTAAAGTTCTTAAAAAAGAAGTTTCTTCTTCCTTAATAACATTTTCTATAAGTTGTTTTTGTGATTTTAATTCAGGGAAAGCTTCTCCCATTTTTTCACTTAAAACAGCTACCAATCTATAGATAAACGGCTCTTTTTTGTCTAAGAAGGTAAATCCATAACGCACAGCACGTCTTAAAATTCTTCTAATTACGTAACCAGCACCTGTATTACTAGGTAATTGCCCATCTGCAATAGAAAAAGCAACGGCTCTAACATGATCAGAAATTACACGAGTTGCAATGTCTTGTTGCTCGTTAGTGCCATATTTTGTATTTGTAATTGTGCTTATTTCACGAATAATAGGTTTAAAAACATCCGTGTCGTAATTAGATTGTACGTTTTGTAAAACCATACACAAACGTTCAAATCCCATTCCGGTATCAATATGTTTGTTTGGTAATTCTTCTAAAGTTCCGTTTGCTTTTCTGTTGAATTGCATAAAAACTAAATTCCAAATTTCTACCACATGTGGGTGATCTTCATTAATTAAAGAGCTACCAGGTACTTTTGCTTTTTCTTCTGCAGATCTAATATCTACATGAATTTCAGAACACGGTCCGCAAGGTCCTTGTTCTCCCATTTCCCAAAAGTTATCTTTCTTATTTCCTTTTAAAATTCTGTCTTCAGGAATCAATTTTTTCCAGATATCGTAAGCATCTGTATCCATTTTTAGATTGTCATCATCATCAGAACCTTCAAAAACGGTAACATATAAGATGTCTTTATCTATTTTGTACACTTCGGTTAATAACTCCCAAGCCCAAGCAATTGCTTCTTCTCTAAAATAATCTCCAAAAGACCAGTTACCTAGCATTTCGAATAAAGTATGATGATAGGTGTCATAACCAACCTCTTCTAAATCGTTGTGTTTACCAGAAACACGCAAACATTTTTGAGAATCTGTAATTCTATTACTTTTTGGAGTTCCATTTCCTAGAAAATATTCTTTAAATGGAGCCATTCCAGCATTTACAAACATTAAAGTTGGATCGTCCTTAGTTACCATTGGTGCAGAAGGAACAATTAAGTGTGCTTTTTCTTGGAAAAAGTTTAAAAAAGTAGCGCGAATATCTTGAGATTTCATAAAAAAAGAAGTTTCCAACAAGTTGGATTATGTTAATTTATTTTTAAAATAATTGCAAAAAAAAAGCAATTGTAAAACATTTTGTAAATTTGTGAGTTATTAAAAATAAAACTCAATATAAAAGTACAAAAATAGTCTATTTAGTATTATGGCAAAAGTAAAATATTATTACGATGCAGACACACTTTCTTATAGGAAAATTGCTGTAAAAAAGGGCGATTACTATAAGAAAACAGTTTTTGGTATTTTAGCTTTGTTTTTATCTGCATTTATTGGTTTTATAGTATTCAGCCAGTTTATAATGTCGCCAAGAGAGCGCGCTCAAAAAAGAGAACTAGAAAATTTAAAATTGCATTACGAGTTGCTTTCTAAAAGATTGCAAGAAAGCTCTTCTGTTTTAGCACAATTACAAGAAAGAGATAATAATATTTATAGAACCTATTTTGAAGCAAACCCTATATCAGATGAGCAAAGAAAAGCTGGTTTTGGAGGGGTAAATAGATATAAATATTTAGATGGGTTTGATAACTCTACAATGATTACAAAAGTAACCAAAGACATAGATGTACTTTCTAAACAATTGGTAGTACAGTCTAAATCTTTAGATGAAATTGTTTCTTTAGCAAAAGAAAAGGAAAAAATGTTGGCTTCCATACCAGCAATTTTACCAGTTAAATTAGCAGATTTAACAAGAATGGCATCTGGTTATAAATGGAGATATCATCCAATATTAAAAATTAGAAAATTCCATAAAGGAATGGATTTTACAGCACCAATAGGTACTCCTATTTTTGCATCAGGTAATGGAGAGGTAATTAGAGCAGAAAGAAGTGCTACTTTTGGTAATGTCGTTTATATAGATCATGGGTATGGTTATAAGACTATTTATGCCCACATGAGTAAAATCAAAGCTAGAAGAGGAGATAAAGTAAAACGTGGAGATTTAATTGGCTATGTAGGTAATACTGGTCGTTCTGTGTCTTCGCATTTACATTATGAAGTTCATAAAAATGACGTTGCTTTAAATCCTATTAATTTTTACTATGGAGATTTAACGCCAGAAGAATTTGCAGCAATGCAAGAAGCTGCAGAAGAAGAAGGGCAGTCTTACGATTAAAAATTGTGTAATTTTAGAATCGTTTAAATGTTTAAAATGAATGCACAACTTAACAATTACACGTATACACAGTTAAAAATTACACAAAAAAAAATGCATGTAGACTTACCAGAAAAAAGATATTATAAAATAGGTGAAGTTGCCAAAGCGTTTGACGTAAATACTTCACTAGTTCGTTTTTGGGAAAAAGAATTTGATATCATTAAACCCAAAAAAAATGCGAAAGGAAATCGCTTGTTTACACAAGACGATATAAAAAACTTTAAGTTAATATTTAATCTTGTAAAAGAACGAGGATTTACATTAGAGGGGGCTAAACAAAAACTTAAGAAAGACCCAGAAGGAATAGTGCATAACCACGAAATTATTACTAGATTAGAAGGTGTGAAAGCAGAATTGATCAAAATTAAAAATCAATTGTAACATTTCGTTTGTTTGCATGTCTAACTTAGTAGGATAGTCCTTAATATTGTTCACAGTCTCAAGAATATTAGGTAGTTTTGTTGTACAAAAAATCAATCAAAAATTAAAATTTAGAAATTATGAAAAAATGGTTAATTCCAGTAATAGTAATCTTAGTTATTGTTTTCGGACTTTATAATTGGGGTAAAAACTTTAATAACGAAGCTGTTGTTTTACAAGAAGATGCAAAAACAACTTGGTCTAATGTAGAGAGCTCTTACCAACGTAGAAATGATTTAATTGGTAATTTGGTAAAAACGGTACAAGGAGCTGCAGATTTTGAAAAAGAAACCTTAACAGATGTAATTAATGCAAGAGCTAAAGCAACTTCTGTAAATATAAATGCAGGAGATTTAACACCAGAAAAAATGGCGCAATTTCAACAAGCACAAGCGGGAATGAGTGGAGCACTTTCTAAATTATTAGTGTCTGTAGAGCGTTATCCTGATTTAAAAGCAAATGCAAACTTTTTAGAACTGCAAAGTCAATTAGAAGGAACTGAAAATAGAATTAATGTTGCAAGAGATCGTTTTAATGAAGGTGTAAACAATTATAACAAACACATTAAAGTGTTTCCGAACTCTGTTTTGGCAGGAATGTTCAATTTTGATGAAATGGACCGTTATAAAGCAAACGCTGGATCTGAAAATGCACCAGATGTAGACTTTAATTTTAATAATAAAAAACAGTAATATGTCTAAAGTAGAAGCGTTTCTGTCTCCAGAAGAAGAACAAGAAATTATTTCTGCTATTAGAATTGCAGAGAAAGAAACTTCTGGCGAAATACGAGTGCATATTGAGGCTACCACAGAGAAGAATCATAATGAACGAGCGTTAGAAGTTTTTCATCTGCTAAAAATGAACAACACCAAAGATGATAATGCAGTGTTGATCTATGTTGCTGTAAAAGACAAGAAATTTGTTATTTATGGTGATAAGGGTATTAATAAAGTAGTTCCAAAAGACTTTTGGGATACCACTAAAAACATAATGCAAAATCATTTTAAGCAAGGTGACTTTAAACAAGGAATTGTAGACGGAATCTTAAAAGCAGGAAAAGAGCTACAAGCACATTTTCCTTGGCAAATTGATGATGAAGATGAACTTTCTAATGAGATTTCTAAAGGATGAATTTAAAAAAAGTTTTCAGTTTTCAGTTTTTAGTTCTCGGTAAAAAGACACTTACTTTACTTGCATTTTTATGCACATTAGGTCTTTTTTCTCAAGGTTTTAAAATACCAGAAATTCCAAAATTTCAGACTAGTGTTTATGATTATACGAGTTTATTAACTCCAAGTCAAAAAAATAGTTTAGAAAGTAAATTAGTTCGCTATTCAGATACAACTTCTACCCAAATTGTAGTGGCAATCATTGCATCAACCGAAGGTGAGAATATAAATTATTTAGCGGCTAATTGGGGAGAAAAATGGGGAATAGGTGATGCCGAAAAAGACAATGGTGTTTTAGTGTTATTGGCATTAAATGATAGAAAAATAGCAATTCAGGCAAGTAAAGGTACAGAGCACCTTTTAACCGATTTTCAGGCTAAAAGAATTATTGAGAGAGTTATTATACCAGAGTTTAAAAGAGGAGATTATTATAGCGGTTTAGACAAAGGATCTGATTATATTTTTAAAACTTTAAACGGAGAGTTTCAAGGTACAAGACAAAAAGAAGCAGAAGGGTTTGATCCTGGAGTTATCATTTTTATCATTATAGTAATTATTATTTTCATTTTAATTTCTAGAGGAAATAAAAATAACGGAAGTGGTGGTAGAGGTTTTAGAAGTGGATCTGTTGCTGGTGCTATTTTAGAAACCATTATTTTAAGTAACGCAGGTAGAGGAAGTGGAAGTTTTGGCGGAGGATTTGGGAGCTCATCTGGAGGCGGAAGCTTTGGCGGCGGAGGCGGCTTTGGTGGAGGTTTCGGAGGAGGTAGCTTTGGAGGTGGTGGTGCTTCTGGTGGCTGGTAAACTCCATTTTAATCTTTCTTGTTGGAAGAAAATCGAATTATAAAAAAATAAATAATAAACCCTTCAGAATAAAAAAACTGAAGGGTTTTAATATTAAAATAAATTGTATTGTTGATGAAAGTAATAACTGTAATTTTTAGTTTTCTGTCTTTAGTTAGTTGTCAGAATTTTGGTAGTTTAAAACTTATATCAGAATTATCAAAAGACTTAGAAGAGGTTTCTGGAGCAGAAGTAGTTGCCAATTCAGATTTAATTTGGATGCAAAACGATAGTGGAAATAAACCTAAAATTTACGGTGTTTCTGCTACCGGAAATATTGTGGAAGAGCTTACTATAAAAGAAAAAAACCACGATTGGGAAGACCTTGCATCCGACGAAGAAGGTAATCTTTACATTGGTGATTTTGGAAACAATGATAGTAAAAGAGAAAACCTTGTTATTTTAAAAGTAAAGCACGGTGATTTAACAAGTTCTAAAAAAATAAAAGTAGAAAAAATTAAGTTTTCTTATCCGGAACAAAAGAAGTTTCCACCTAAAAAGAAAAAACTATTTTTTGATGCAGAATCTTTTTTCTATTATAATAATTCATTTTATGTGTTTACTAAAAGTAGGGTAGAAGGAAAGTATGGTAAAACCTCTTTATACAAGGTTCCTGCTAAAGAAGGAAAACATGAAGCAGTATTTATTTCTGAATTTAATAATTGTAACGACAAGGAATGTTGGATTACTTCTGCAGATATTTCTGATGATGGAAGCAAAGTAGCATTATTGTCTCCAGCTGCTGTTTTAATTTTTACGGATTATAAAAACGATGATTTTTTATCAGGAAAATTAACCAAAATTCCATTAAATTCTTATTCTCAAAAAGAAGGAATTACTTTTAAAGACAATAATACTTTGCTAATTACGGATGAAAAATCAGATGGTGTTGGCGGTAATTTTTATGAGTTAAAGATATAGTATTACTTTTAGTTAATTTATCGATGTTTTGTATGGATCTAAGAAGTAGGTTCGTATTTTACATGGAGAACTAGTGCAATTTGTGTTACAAGAACAAAAATTATCTTTCTAATATAAAACGCTATCCTTTCTATTATATTCTAAACAGAAAGGATAGTATACAGCATAAGAGAGCCTCTGTTTTTATATAAACTTATAAATTAATAATCCCCAACCCAAAACGAAGCACAAACCACCTAAAGGAGTAATTGGACCTAAAAATTTTAATTTTTTATTATTGGCAGATGAAATTACCAAGCCATAAATAGAAAATGAAAATAAAATACTGCCAATTATAAAAAGGTAAATAATGTAGTTGTCTAATGTAGTTTGATGGTTTAACTGAAACCCTAAAACAAGCAATACAATGGCATGATACATTTGGTATTTAACACCAGTTTCAAAACTTTGAAGCTGTTCGGTATTCAATTTTTTCTTTAGAAGATGTGCACCAAAAGCACCAAAAATTACGGCTGTTAAACCAAAAAATGCTCCTGAAATTAATGCTATTTTATCCATATTTATTAAAAGTTGAATCCTAAATTAAGGGTTGCTCTTACTCCCTCGTCACCATTAAATACAGCTACATTTGCTACTAACATATTTGCTGCATTAAAGAAAACACCACCTCCCATAGAAGTATTAAACTTGGTATTGTTAAACGTTGTGTTTTGTTGTCCCCAAACAGTTCCATAATCAAAACCACCGTAAACACCAATATTTAGAGGTACGATACTTGTTTTAATTTTGCTTAAAAGCAAACGAAGGTCTGTAGATTGGTACACTGAATTTTTACCTGTAAATCGTTGATTTCTATAGGCTCTTAAACCATCATTTCCGCCAATACTTGCTGCTTGATACAGCTCATAAGAATCTCCAAAATTATAATGCCCTTTTAATTTAGTTGCTAAAACTAGTTTTCCGCTAGAAACCAATTTATAGTCAAAAGAAATAGCAGGAATTAAATATCCAAAATTGTTACTGTTTTTAAGGTTAGAAGTATATCCCACTTTTAAGGATGTTTTCATGCCCATTGTCGGAAAAGCAGTATTATCTGCGTTTTCAAACTGATAACCAGCTTCTGTATTTATAAATTGTTGATTGTTAAAAATGGCATTATTTGATGCGAAAGTATCACTTATAAACCTGTTAGGTGTTTGTTCTACTTTAAAATTCTGAAAATTTACACCTACTTTTATAGTTCCATCCAAATCTCCTTTCCACTGTATAAAGGTACCAGCACTCAATTCTTTTATTCTAAGTCTGTTGTATTCTTCGTCTTTAATTTCATGAGGAGCATTTAGGTTTATAGAACTATTCCCTAAACCAAAATAATTCATTGCAAAATTAGGACTTGTAAAACGTGCTTTAACTCCGAGGTTCCAGTTTTTTAAAACGTTTGCAAATTCGCTAGAATAATCAAGTTCAAAACCATTCGTTGCAAAATAATAAGAAGCATTTAAGGTGTGTTGAGAAGTAAACGGGTTTCTCTCAAAACCAAAAGAAGTATATACATTAGATACCCCCAGTTTTACACCATCATCAGCATTAAAACCTATAGTTGGAGATATGATAAACTGATTGTTTTTATGTTTCTTGTAATCGTAGACATTGGTTTCGTAATTATCCGTTAACTTTTTACTACCCTTGTTGGTTAAAAAAGTATTTTTCTTTGATTTAAAATCATAGATTTTCACTTTTTTTCCATTTAATATATTGTAAATATCATTGTTTTGACCACCAATAATTCTAAGTTTTATAAACTTATCAGAATCACCTTTAACAACAAAAGTATCATCATCATCTAAACCATAAATCCAAATTTCTTTAGTTTCAGACTTCTTGTAGGTTCGTTCATGAAAAATGGTTCCTTTTTCACCTTTTATAATTCGGTATCCAGTTATTTTTGTGCTACCATTAGAGGTTCGTTCAATATCAAACCAATCATCTTTGTGCGTTCCTTTTATAGCTTGAAATTTATTTAGATGTTGAAAATAAGCATCAGAAATTTTTTGTAAATTCTTTCTTCTTCCCTGTAATTTTCTTTTTATTTCGGATACCGTGTTGTCTCTAACTTCCTCAGGGAAATTAGTAAAAGCATCTTCTATAACTCCATCTGTAAGATTGGTAGTGATTAATTTTACTTGTGCATCCCAATCGTCTTTATTAGCTGTAGTTATTAAAGCCATATCTAAAGGATAAGGAGATAAGTTAAACCATTTAGGGCTTCTAATATCTTCTTTATAAGATTGCATTGCACGTAATGCAGGTATTATTCTTGTTGTGAAATTCAGTAAAAAACCATCACCAAAAATAGCAAAAGCTTGGTCTCTATCTCTTGGTACTGGTCTGTAAATAGTTTGATCACCTTCTTCAAAAACAGCCCATCTCCATTGGTCTTGGTGTCTGTCCCAATCTCCAATTAACATGTCAAACAAACGTGCTTTTATGTATGCTTTTTCGTCTAAAATATGATGCTCATTTTTACTTAATTCTTTTAATAAATCATCTGTACTAATTATTTCATCAGAAAAACCGAAGCTTTGTTTGTCTCCATGTCCAGAAGCAGCTCTCTCTTCAATCATGTATAGTTCATCACCAAATTCATCATTAAAACTCCCTAAACTATTTTGTTTAGGAATGTAATATAAAACAGGGTTTGTATGATAAACACCAACCGCATCAGCTAATTTACCAATAGTAAATGGTGCGTACGGGTGCGAGCCAGTAAAAACATCATTTAACAATCCTTCTGTAGCAGTGTTGTTAAATTGTCCTTCTATATATTGGTCTTTAAAAGCGACTGCCTGTAAATACTGAACAGCATTTTTACGGAGGGCGCGCATTACATATTCTCTACCTTTTGGATCTTCAAGTCTTAAAGATTTAGATTGATGTCCGCCACCTTTTCTAACAGGTTTTAATCCGCCAAAAAGGGTGTCTAAACGCACAGTTGGTGCAATTACTTCTGTTCCGAAATATTTTCTGTAACGTTCTCCCCATAAAAAACGATAAACACCACTTTTATCAACTTCTTCTTTGGTGTAAATTGATGCTTTTTTTTCTGTAATTTTAGTGTCAGAAAACGGTGCAAAGTTACTGTTTTCATTGGCAGGTAAAACTTGTGTAGAATACACAATTTTATCATCTTTTACAGTGTAAAAAGCAACGTTAGAAGATCCATCTTCATAAACATCTAACTTTGCAAAACCTTGTGTTCCGTATGTGAATTTTGCGTTTCCTGTTAATTTTGTCGCCATAGATTTAGAGCCAGAACCACTTATTATTTGAGGTAAATTATCTGCTACGATGTATTGTAAGTTGTGGTCATGACCAGAAACAAAAATCGTTTTATCATTTTCTTGAGAAAGTGTGATAACACGTTTTCTAAGTTCGTTGTATTTTTTATTTTGAATATCGGTATTGGATAGTCCAGAGGTTTCTCTAATTAGATTTTTAAGAGAACCTAAAACAGGTAAGGGGCTCATGTGACTCTTAAAAGAATATTTACCGCCATGAGAACCGTTTGTAAACATTGGGTGGTGTAACGCTACAATAGTTGTTTTTCCTCTTGCTTTTTTTATCAGTCCTTCAAATTCATCAAAGAATTTTTCTCTTGTTTTAATTTCACATTCATCATTAATTGTTGGGTGCTTGTCCCAATTTGTTAAATACCAATGTGTATCTACAATAATTAAAACAATGTCATCAGAAATATTAACTTTTTCTAACGGACAACCATTATTCGGTAAAAAAGCCGATTTTCCCAATGCTTTTTCAACTAATTTTTCTTCTCTTTTTAGGCCATCTAAACCATGATACCAATCATGATTACCAGGAATAAAAATAGAGTTTCCTTTAAATTCTTTAGCAACATTGGTTTGTGCTTCAATTCTTCTTTTGGCTAAAGGATAGTTTTTAGATGATTTTTCTGGAATACCGGTTTCATACACATTGTCTCCTAAAAAAAGTAAAGTTGACTTTTCTGACGCGTTTTTAATATGTTTTTTTAAATATTTTAAAGCAGGAGAATCTTCTTCTAATGTTGAGTTTCCTGCATCTCCAATAAGGTAGAAACTATGTTCAATTTTAGAATGATCTTTTTCCGATTTATTAGATTGATCTTCTGCAATTTGCATTTCTATGGTTGCGCAGGCAGAAGTAAATAAGAAAAGTAAAAAGAATATGGAGTATCTGAGTAGTTTCATAAGTGCTAAAATAACTATTTTAAAATTGAGTTTTTATATCGTTGCAATTCTTCTTTGGTATCTATGTCTAAGAAGTCTGTTGGTATTGTAGAAAAAAGAACTTCGTTTTTCTTTTTATTGATGAATTCTTTTGCGCCTTTGTCTCCTTTTATCAGTAATAAATCAGAGAAATATTTTTTAGGGAATATTGCAGGAACACCTAGTTTTTGTCCATAATTAGATGCAATAATTATATCCTTATTTTGTTCAAATAAATGAAGCATATCTTCTAAATAAGAAATTTCAATAGCGGGTTGATCTGCTAATAAAATAAAAATTCCATCAAAATGATAGTTCTTCTTTTTAAAATACTTTATTCCAGCAACAATACTTGAACTTAATCCGTTTTCGAAATTGGTATTCTCAATAAATTGAATGTTTTTGGTTTTTGTTTCTGATTTAATTTTATCAGAATTTGCACCTAAAACACAAAATATAGTAGAATTGTAAACACGTTGTATTTTCTCTAAAGTGATTTCTAATAGTGTTTTATGATTGATTTTCTCTAACTGTTTTATGCTATTCATTCTAGATGATTTACCAGCAGCTAAAACTAAAATAGCAATGTTTTTCATAAATTTATGTATGAATTTTTCCTGTTAGATTTCTTAAAGAAAAAGGCTCTTTTTTTCTAATTACAGAAAGTATTTCTGCAACAATAGAAACGGCAATTTCTTCTGGAGTTTGTGCACCAATGTGTAAACCTGCTGGTGTATAAATAGTGTCTAAAAATTCGTCAGAAATATCTGGTACAAATTCAAAAAGTTCATTAAACAAACGCTCTCTTCTGTTAGGAGCTCCTAAAATACCAATATATTTTGGTGTGTATTTAGACAATTTTATAGTGTATTTTAAATCTTGAACGTAACTATGATTCATAATTACTATAGCCGTATTTTCTTCAATATTAGAAAACTGAATAGTTTCTGGAGAGTTACCACTCACAGAATTTGCTCCAGGGAAATCTTTTAATTTTTTACTATCTTTTGCGCAGGTAATTACATCAATTTCCCAACCTAAAGTTGCAGCTACTTTACAGAGTTTAACCGCATCATGTTCGCCTCCAATAATTATCAATCTAAAACTAGGTTGTACTATTTGAGAATAAATAGAAACATCATTTTTATTTTTAGGATCAAAGTCTTTTGAAAATTGAAATTGTTTTTTATTGTTAAAAGTAATTACAGAACCAAAATTACCGAAAGCTTCGTTTTCATCGGTAAAATAACTTGCAATATGTATGGTTTCTCTCTTAGAGTTTGCTTCAGAAAACTGAGTTAAAAAGTTGTTAGTAATTGATAACGGTTCTATTAAAATGTACAAAATACCTTCGCAACCTAATTTGTATCTTCCATCATAGGTAATCACTTTTGGTTTGTTATCAACAAAAACACTTTTAGCTCTGTGTTTAATTTCTTTTTCTACACAACCACCACTTACGGCACCAATAGAACTTAAATCTTCTGAAATTAACATTCTTACCCCAGGTTTTCTGTAAGAAGAACCTTCTAAATATACCACGGTTGCCAATACATTTTTCAATCCTTTTTGTTGATTGATGACTGCCTGATTTATAATTTCTTTAAGTTCGTGATTCATTAATAAAAACTAAAATTTAGGTTTAAAGATAAAACTTTTGATGATTCTTTTAAAAGGTACTAAAAAAAACTTGCCATTTTAAAATTGATAAAAATGAATATCAATTTAAAATGAATAGCCAATAGCAAAGTTAAAAACGGGTTCATCTGCTCTAAAATCCCAACGTTTTCCTTCTTCTAAAGAAGGATCATGAAAAGGAGCTGCCAAATCAAAACGGATTACAAAACCCTGTACATCTATACGCAAACCAAAACCTGCGCCCATACCTAACTCATTTATAAAGTTAGACGTAAATTTATCTCTAACATTACCATCCGCATCATTAAAATCTGAATTTGAAACGGTATTCCAAACATTACCAGCATCGGCAAAAACGGCTCCTTTTAAAATAGAGTAAATAGGAAAACGGTATTCTAAATTTGCCTCTAAACGAACATTTCCTGTTTTATCAAAGAATGAACTTGTGCTTTCTGTGTCGTCATCATTATAAGTTCCGGGTCCTAAAGATCTAATATTAAAAGCTCTTACACTATAAGGGCCACCTGCATAATATTGTTTTACAAATGGTATTACATCAGAATTTCCGTAAGCATAACCATAACCAGCAAAGAATCTGGTAGCAATTGTTTGTTCTTTTTTAGAGCCAAAATTATAATGATACCTTACATCTACATCTGCTTTTGCATATTGTGCATATTCCAACCCTAAAAAGGTATTGGTTTCTGTTGTTTTTTTATCAAACAAACTAATAGAATTACCTGCCACATCTAATGTAGATTGCAAATAAAATTGATGTTCTTTTGCTGCATTCAACATTTCATTATAGGTAAAAGAAAATGTAAGTCCGCTTATAAATTGTTGATCAAAACTGCTTTGTAAAAACGAGTTATTATCTAATATTTCTTGAAACTCGTCTGTTGTATTAGATAAACGTGTATAGTTTATGGAAATCGGGTTAAATTCATACGTTATGTATTTATTTGCATTCCAAGTATATCCAAAAATACCGGTACCAGATAAAAGTGTATACAACTGACTTCTATTTAAGTAGGTTGCGCTTAAACTTGTCTTTGTTTTTGGAATAGAATAATCAAAATAATCTTTATTGATTTTAAATGGAGTAATCATTCTAGGGAAAATAAGTTCGCTTTTTAGGCCCAGTTCTAAACTACTTAAACCAGAACTTCCACTAGAAATTTGTGTTTCATAGCCAATATTTGTGCTAATATTTAACGTTTCTCCTCCTTTAAACAAGTTTCTGTTGCTGTAAGTTAAAGACAATTCTGGTCCTGCAAAATTATTAGACTTTGTAACAGCTTGTAATTCTGCTCGTAGTGCTCGTTTTGTTAATGGTGATAAAAAAATATTGGCTTCTAAACTAGCTATTGTATCTGTAATAGAATCTTTTGTTTCTTTATATTGAATGTTTACAAACTTATAAACACCGATAGAGGAAAGTCTTCTAGCGGTATTCTTTGAGGTGGATGGGTTAAAGCGTTCACCTTCTTTTAAAGTGATAAATTCGTCTAAATATTTTGGTTTAAAATAAACGGAATCTTGATAATAGTTCTTGTCCTGAAAACGAACACTACTAACATTTGTAGAATCATTTAAATTATAATTAGGGAAAATATTAATGGTTTTAATTTGATACGGAATGGTCGATTTTTTAGGAACGTTTGCTTTCAATTTTAAAAATAAATCGAATTTTTTACTATTGCTTTTATACTGATTGGTATCTGCTTCAAAAAGTAAAAAATCTGGATTAAAATTATAATAGCCATTATTCTTTAACGCTGCATCTAGCCGTAATCTTTCTAATTTTAAACTACCCAAATCGAAGCGCATATTTTTTTGAAATGGGGCGGTTGTAGTCAATCTTTTTATTTCGTTATAAATTGGTGAAACCATGCTATCTATTTGGTAAGAAGCCATTTTATAAGGAGCAGGAACTTTTAAATTATAGACAATTGCTGCTTCTTTCTTCTTTTCTTTAAAGTTAGCGGCTATAGTACTGTAGAAAAAACCATAGTTTTCTAATTTATTTCTTAGAATATTTTCATTTTCTATCACATTTATATCAGATTGATACACCGGTTTCTGTCCGATTTTTTTATATAACCATCTACTTAAAAAACTAGGTTTTTCTTGCTGATTTTTATAGTAATAATACAAACCAAGATGCATTCCTAAAAACTTTGTGTTGGGTTTTGGGCTTAATACTGTAACTAAATCGTCTTGTAATTCTTTTATCTTTGTTACTGTAGAGTCTGCTTTAATTACTATGCTAGCACCGGTGTACAAACGCTTATCTTCTGGAATGTGTTTTTTGATGCCACAACCGTAAATAAAAACGAATAGTGCTATTAAAAAGAGTTGTTTTTTATAGATTTTTTTCAAAATTCAGTTACTTTTTATTTTCTGATTTTTCAGTATTATTTGTTGTTTTGGGTGCTGTTTGTTCGTCTTCTTTCTTTTTAGTTTCACTGTCTTTTTTAGCACTCAAAATAGAATCCCAAAGTTGATGAAATTCATTAAATTCTTTGGTGAAAATTAATGCAATTCCGCTTACAATAGTTTGTCCGTCAATAACATTTTCAAATTCACTTTTTCTAAAACCTCTAACACGGTATCTGCCATCTTCTGTAATTTTATATTCTAAACTAACATTACCAATTAATGGAGATTTTTCTTCCGTAGAGCTGCTACCTTGTATGTCTACTTCGCTACCAACTCTAACAGTTAAACGGTCATTAAATAATTTTTTTTGAGCAGCAACATCCAATTGTGTTCTATCGGTTGGAGCATCACCTTGGTAATCTGTAAAACTATTTAAACCAAAGTCTAATTCTATGCCAGAACTTCCTAGAATTTTATCAGAAAAAGAATTTAATTGTCCAGAAACGGCATCATTTAAATTGTTTTTAGCAATGGTTGCAAAACCACCAGAACTACCATCACTTCCAGCATCTGGATAAAATCGATTTAAAACTAACAAAGAAAAAACTTGCCTATTTAATTCATCTTCTTGTTGATTCACTTGCTGCACACGTTCATAAACCTGACCGCTAATTGCACCTTGTTGGTCTTCTGGCATGTCTAAATTAAAAGATATTTTTGGTTGTAACAATTCTCCTCCAATATTTAAATAGACATTAAAAGGCAGTACTTGTTTGTATTTGTTTTTGGTTGATGAATCTTCACCAGATGTTTGTGAAGCCATTAGGGTAGAAGCAGATGTTTTTAAGGTATAGCTTGTGCGGATGTCTAACTTAGCATCCAGTGGATCTCCTGCCCAAGAAATTCTACTTCCAGGAACTAAAACAAATTTTCTATCTACAACATTGTACAAGTTAAGTTCGTAATGTCCGCTAGCTACTTCATAAGCTCCTGTTAATGTCAAACGACCATTTGGTGTCATTAATAAAATAAAATCACCATCACCAGAAATTTTAAAATTATCACCAGTTTCTTTGTTGATAATAACTTTTACTGCAGCTTTCTTATCAATCTTTAAGACTGCATTTAGGTCAAACCCTGTAATTATTGCTGTTTGTTCTTCTTTTTGAGTTAAAATAGCATCCGGGTTTTCTCTATTTACAAAAGCAACCACACCATCTCTTTCCTCGATGTTTGCGTAACTAGAAGGCATTACATAAGTAACATCAGTATCTGAACCAACCACTAATTTTGCGCTTAATTTAGGGACTTGTAAATCTCCAGTTAGTTTTGCATCAACATTAAAAGAAACTTTTCCGTAAAGAGATTCATTAATTTTCTTTGTGGCATTTAGCACTCTAAATTTATTCGCTTTAATGTCTAAATTAAATGTAGGGTTTATAAAACTCTTAGTATTTATAGATCCAGAAACAACTAATGCATTTTTTTCGGCATCTAAAACTGTAAAATTAGATAATGTTAAACCACTGTTATCTACATTTAAAGATTCGTTTTGTAAATTAAATTTCGAGTTAAGTTTGGTAACTTTAAAAGCGGCATTTGTAAAAAGTAAACTCCCTTTATATTTGGGTTCAGATGTTTTTCCTGTTACTTTAAAATTTCCAGAAAGACTACCAGAGGTTTCTTTAATTTCACCGAATGAAAGTGTGTTTAAAGCCTCCATTTTAAAGTTGTTAATTAGTAGGTCTAAATTTAAATTAGCATCATTATTATCTACAAAATAATCTCCTTTTAGATCTAAATCTATAGTACCTTCTTTTAATGCAGCATTAAAATCATACTTTCCGTTTTCTAAAGATTTGGCATCTAAACTTAATTTACCAAAGTCCGTTTTTAATACTTGTAATTGACTAATATCTAGATTGGCAATAATACCTGTATCTCCAAAAGGTTGTTCTAAAATAAAATCGCCATTTAAAATTCCTGTGGTAATTTCATTTTCTGGACTTAAATAATTAAAAACTTCATTGATTTGAAAGTTTTTATAATTTACAGCGATATGATCTTTTGTAATACGCGGAATTTTATCTGTAATTTCTATAGATTGATTGCCTTTACTAATTTTAAAGTCGGAAAATGAGAGTTTATTATCTTCAAATACAACAGCATTGGTTTTAGGGATTTTCCATTTATTACTATTCAACAATAAACTGTCTTGGTCTATAGTAAACGTTAATTTATCGCTGTTACCAGTGATTTTGGTGTTTACATTCATTAATTTTTCACCGTTGTAGAAACCTAAAAAATTAAGTGATAATTCGTTGTTTTGTTGAATCCCTGTAATAATTGTTTTTGGCACGTTTAAAGGTCCTGCGGTAATTTCTTTAAAGCCTAAGTTAAAATTGAAGTCTTCTTTATCTGTAAGCATAGAAAAAGACAAACTGTCTAATTCGTTATCACTAAAATTAATGTGAGGAGCTGTAATTTTAGCCGTCAGTTTTTGTTTTTTCTCTTTAAAATTAACATCAATATTTATGGTGTCTAAATCTTTTAAATTTACCAAAAAGACATCTTTTAAAAGTGGTGTTTGAGAAATTTTTGCTTTTAATTTTAAATTTACTGGGTTTTTTATGCTGTCAGAAATAGTAACGTCTCTATAAAAGTAACTGGCAACATGACGCTGTAAGGCAGTACTAAATGTTTGTGGGTCTGTGTTTGATTCTAAATTTAAATCAATCATTTTATTTTTGATAGAAACAGCCGTTGTGTCTTTATCTACAAAAGCATTAACAGTAAAATCTCCTACTAAAAATGTTCTGTTGTTGTAGATGGCTACACCATTTTTTATGTTGCTATTTACCGTGTACTTTTTTTGGTTTCCTTTAAAGTCTAAAGAAAGTTCCATACCCGTTTTTACCTTTCGCTGCATTAAACCAAGCGCTTCTAAATCTGCACCAATTAGATTTAAATTTACAGTTGCTTTTGTGTTTATAGAGTCTAAATTTACATTGGCAATTAAATCTAAGTTTAAATTTTTATCTTTATAATTGGAAGTAATTTTACCAACCCTGTTTTTAAAATTTCCTTCTATTTGTAAGTCTTTAATTTCATACTTTTCTAATTGAAATTTAGAAATGGTTGTTTTTAAAGTGGCGTCTAAATCTTGGAGATCTTTACCGCTTCCTTCGGAGTTTAATTGGACACTTAATTCACCGAAATTAGGATTCATTAAAAGAGTACCTACATTGTAGTTTTCAATTTTGATATCGGTACTATAGCTAATTTTAGCCTTGTTTTTAAAGTTTCCTGTAATTGTTGCAATACCTTGCGATGTCTTTATTTTTGTATTGGTAACAATGTTACTTAAAGTTCCTTTTGCATTACTCGTTATTAAAATGTCTTCTGGTAAATGAATGCCTAATGCTTTTTCATCTACAATTTGCAATAGATCTTTTCGTTTTGTCTTTGCCGTAAAATTAGCAATGTTCAGTTGTAGTTTATCTAAATTTGTGCTGTTTTTAATGTTTCCGTCTAAAGATATTTTGGTGTGTTCACCCCAATTAATGTTGGTGTTGGTAATGTTTAAATCAGCTAAAACTCCATTAGTATTTATTTTTCCGAAAAGTTCTTCTTTACTTAACTTAGCTACATATTCGTTTTGTTTTAAACTGGGCTGAAACGTAAAAAGTTCTTCTAAAAAGAGTGAGAAAGACGGAATACCTAAGTTAATTTTTGTGTTTTCTGGTGATGAAATTAATTGAGAAAGTGATTTATAATTAGCATTTGCAAAACCAGCAATCATACTTTTTCCTAATGAGACTTTAAGATTAGAAACTTTTAATTCTGTATCTGTTATTTCTGTGTTTAATACCAGTTTTCTTAACCTAAATCCTGATTTTTCATAAAAATCAAAAGCACTTAATTGCAAACCTGATTTTTTGTCTTTTAAGAAAATATCGGAAGCTTTTAAGGTGAATTCTTCTAAAACAAGTGCATTCGGATTAAACTTGTTTTTGACAACTTTCGCGTTATTTACAAAATACTGAATCTTGTTGTTATCTAAGTTGATAGCATCTATTTGCACATCAAAATCTGGCCAGTTAATTGCGATCTCTTTGTTGGTAGATGCTTCTTTAATGTTTGTTGTATTTGTTGAAGCTGTTTTTAAAAGAATATCAGAATTTTTAAACTCAACAGTAGTAAGATGAATGCGGTTTTCAGATAAATTTATTTCAGGGATTTCTGTGTAAAATTCATCAATATGTACATCAGCAATTAATTTGTCTTGCGGATTTTCAAAATAAGCTTCAACCTTTTTAAGAGAAAGCTTATTTACAGATAAAGTGGGTAAAATACTTTCTGTAGTTGACGTATTTGAAATTACAGGTGTTTGAATAAGTCTAATATTTGAATTAGAAAGAGTAATTTTATCAGCATTAAAAATCATTTTTTGCAAATCAACTTTATCCATATTGGCAGTTAGATTTCCAATTTTAAAATGACTGTCAATTCCTAATACATCATCTTTAAAAACAACATTAATATCTGATAAATCAAGATTTCCAAGAACAATATCTATAGGTTCAGAAACTGTTTCTTCTACAACAGGAGTGGAGTCTTCTGATGCAAATGCATCTATTAAAAATTGAAAATTATACCCAGAAAGACTGTCTTTTCTTATAATATTGGCACGTAGACCATGCCATTCTAAATTGTCTACACCAACGCCACCACCTTTAATCATTGCCAAAAGAGGTAGATTTGCTTCTAAAGATTTAGAATAAACTAAAGTATCTCCTTTGGTATCTTCTAGATATAAACCTTCTAATTGCAAGCCTCCTTTAAATGTTAAAAAAAGCTTGTCTACAGTGATTTTTGTGTTTGTTTTATCGGTAACATAGTTTACTGCTTTATCAACAATAATACTTTGTCCCCAAGGGCTTCTAATAAAGAGTATTAAAAAACCAACAAGAATGATAAACCCTAAAAAAACTCGTAAGAATCTCCTTAAGAATCGATATTTTTTATTCTTTATTTTTTTAGACACTGTAACTGACAATTTTAGTTGTGCAAATGTAACTTGCTATTTCTATTCAAATTGTCCTTATATCATAATTTTTTAACTCTTTTGCTAAAATTTAACGATTTGAGCTTTAAACAAAACTTTTTTCAGACTCTTATTCTTTGTAACCTATTTTACAAGTTTCACATTCATAATTATCTTCATTTATTGTGATGCCACTCACATTTTTTTCTACAATTTTATTGATAAAGCTATTATACGTTTGATCGTTTCCAACCAATTTATTTCCTTTATTTTGTTTGTAAAATTCACCTTCCCATTCTTGTTTTCCCCAACAGTTTGGGCAAATTCCTACAGGTGCTTTTGTAGAAGTGTTTCCTTCTACTTTAGAATCAAAGTAATTTTTAATATTTTCTATGAGGTTCATCATGTATGGTTTTAAGTTAGACTAATTCAGTATCAATAATAACTTCACTTTGTAAGGTTTTATGAACCGGACATTTAGCTGCAATTTCTTTTAAACGTTGTTTCTGTTTATCATCTAAATTACCTACAAACTTCAATTTCTTTTGTAAATGATCAAAACGAGTTGGTTTTTCTACATCAATATTTAAATCGTCGCTGTGTTCTTTAGAATAAGTAATATACACAAAGACTTCTTGTAAATCCCATTTTTTACGTTCTGCATACATTTTTAAAGTCATTACTGTACAAGCTGCTAAACCTGCGCTTAAAAAATCATACGGAGAAGGGCCAAAATCATCACCACCAACATTTGCAGGTTCATCAGCAATAAAAGAATGCTTTTTAGTCTGAATAGATGTTGTGAAATTATCTTCTAACAGGTTTAAATGGCCAACTAACTGTTCACCATCTGTAGAAATCATGCTGTTTTCTTCTGGCTCAAAATAACGTTCTACCCAAGTACCAATCATATTACCCACATAAATGCTATCTGATGATTTTGATAATAAATGATCTGCATCATCTAAACTTACAAAACTCTTTGGATGCATGGCATTATGATAAATTTCATGCGCATTTTCTATACCCACTACTTGATCAAAAGGAGCGTGCATTACCAGAATTGGCTTACGTAAATTTTTGATGATTTTTGGTAAATCTGTTTTATGAAAATTGTTTACAAATTCTTGATTTATCTTAAAAGGACGACCTCCGATTTTAACTTCTACGTCACCTTTTTCTGGAATTTCTTCCATTCCATGAGAAAATAAATGTGTTACGTGACTCACTGTTGCTGGTGAGCCAACCGTTGCCACGGCTTTTATGTTTTCTAGTTTTGATGCAGCTACAATAACTGCTGCTCCGCCTAAAGAATGACCCACTAATAAAGAAGGTGCTTTATAATTTTCTTCTAAAAAAGCACTCACATCTAACAAATCTTCCACGTTGGCAGAAAAATGACTTTCGGCAAATTCACCTTCACTTCTTCCTAAGCCTGTAAAATCGAAACGTAAAACGCCAAAACCGTGATTAGATAAAGAACGACTGATGTTTTTTACTGCATTAAAATTACTGTTGCAAGAAAAACAATGTGCAAAAATGGCAAATTGATTTGGTTTCTGGTTTGCAGGTAATTCTAAATATGCTTGTAATTTTAAGCCTTTCCTATTTTTAATTTCTAATCTTACAGTGTTCATTCTTTTTTTGATTTTTTAAATAGTCGAAATAAGGTGAGGAACTTTACATTTGTCTATGTTTTTAGAGAATTGGTTTACTAAAAGGTTCAACTTTGGGTTGATGTAATTTTTACAAAATGGCTTATTTGGATTCGATTGATAATAATTTTGAAATTCCTCGGTAGAAGGTTTAAAGTTTTTAAATTCTAATGTTTTAGTAATAATGCTATCACTGAAACTTCCTTGTAATTCTTCAATAATTTTTAAACTTTCTTGTTTTTGTTGATGAGAAAAATAATAGATCGCAGACCGATATTTTGTTCTCATAGAATGGTTGCTCGTGCTTTTATGCGTTAATAAATGGATTTCAATAAGCGTTTTTAAATCGATCTTTTCGATATTAAAATGAACAATAACAGCCTCAGAAAAACTATTATTTGTTTCTGTTGATGCAACCCAACCTTGTTCCACTTTTTCTACTCCAATTAGAGTTTGAAAAACGGCTTCTGTACACCAATGACAACTACCACCAAAAGCAATTTTGGTTAATTCCATTGTAATTGTTTTCTTTCTGTCCAGTATGCATCTGGAGAAACTTTTAAAGAATTTAAAGTTTCTATATCATCAGCAGATAAGGTAAAAGAATTCATTTCTAAATTCTGTTTTAACTGTTTAGTAGAACTTGCACCACTTAAAACGTTGCTTTCCGGAATTGTTTGTGCGCAATATTTTAATGAAATAGCATCCACACCAACGTTGTGTTTTTTTGATAAACTTTCTAAAGTGGCGTACATTTTTGTATAATTTGGGTAGTTTTCATTCTTAAAAACTCTTCCATTTGCCAAAGCCTCTTTAATTACAATCGATTTATTTTGACGAACTAATTCCGCTGAAACTTCTATTAAACTTTGATCTAAAAAATTATAGGTTACTTGAAATAAATCAAAAACTGGCGCTCCATCAACCAAAACATTTAAAGCTTTTTTAATGACTTCAACTTGGTTAGTTCCTGTTGTGGTTAATCCTATTTTTAGATTGTATTCCTTTTTTAAGAAAGCCAATTGTTCTAAAACTTCGGTATTCTCTAAAACACCAGTTTCTAAAGTTGCAGAATGAATTTGATACACTTTTAAATAGGGGAGGAGTTGTTTAGAGAAATTCCACTGCTCATTTAATTTAGACAAACTATGCTCTTTTACCTCGTGAACCGTTGCGTTTGCATCAAAATTTGCGGTGTACGTATACCCCCATTTTGTAGCAACTTCAATAGAATTGTCATCTTTGGTTTGTACCCATTCTAACAATAATTCTTCTGCTAAACCGTAACCTGGAGCCGTATCAAAATAACGAATTCCTAAATGATAAGCTTCTTCTAAAACAGCAAAACTCTGGTTTCTAAATTCCGTTAAGTCAGAATTATCACATTCTTCTGTTCTAACATTAATGTATTGAGGTCTTCCTAAAGCTGCGGTTCCTAATCCTAATTTCATTTTTGTATTATTTTAAGAGACCTCACAGGTTTTTAAAACCTGTGAGGTCTTAATTTGTAAATAGTTTTATGAACTACAAGACAACATAGAGCAACCTACTTTATTTCTTGCCCATTCTGGTCTTTTTGCAAACCATTTTTCGTTTTCTGTTTGTTCTGCATATGGATTTTTTAAGAGTTGAAATAATTCATCAATTAAAGCGTAATTTCCGTTATCTGCTTCATCAATTGCCATTTGAGACATATAGTTTCTAAGCACATATTTAGGATTAACCAAATCCATTTTTTCTTTTCTTTCTTCGGATGAAATTCGTTCTATTTGAAGTCTTTCATCGTATTTTTTGAACCACAAATCCCAATTATGTATTACTTCATCAGAAATGTTTTCAAAGTCGTAAAAAGCTTCTTTTATCAACTTTAAACCCGATTTATCACCTGTAAAATTGCTTAAATTTCTAAAGAAGATCGTCATATCTGTTTCTACTAATTGTAAAGTATCCTCTAAATTCTGAATCAATTTTAGATCGTCTTCATCCGAAGTAGATAAACCTAATTTAGATTTCATCATCTGTAAAGATTGTATTTCAAAATCGATTTTATATTGTTCTAAAATAGCATTTAAAGGGTCTACTTCTTCAATAATTGGATACAACGCATTGGCTAGTTGATACAAATTCCACAAACCAATATTTGGTTGATTTCCGTATCTATAGCGTTTATGCTGAATGTCGGTTGTATTCGGTGTCCAACCAAAATCGAACCCTTCTAACCAACCATAAGGCCCAAAATCTATGGTTAAACCAAGAATAGACATGTTATCTGTATTCATTACTCCGTGTACAAAACCAACACGTTGCCAATGAATAATCATTTTTAAAGTACGTTCTGAAACTTCCTTAAAAAAGTTGATGTAATTTTCTTTGGATGGTTTTCCTAAATGTGCAAAATGATGTTTAATGGTATAATCCATCAAACCTTTTAAGTTTTTTAGGTCTTTTCTAGCTGCAAAAATTTCGAAACTACCAAAACGTAGAAATGAAGGAGAAATTCTAGAAACAATAGCACCTTTTTCGTAAGCCGGATTTCCATCGTATAAAACATCTCTTAAAACATTATCACCAGACAAACTTAAAGACAAAGATCTTGTGGTTGGCACGCCCAAATGAAACATGGCTTCTGCACATAAATATTCTCTAACGGACGACCGTAAAACAGCCAAACCATCTGCAGTTCTAGAATACGGAGTTTCGCCAGCTCCTTTTAATTGTACTTTCCAGTTTTTAGTATGGTGTTCAACTTCAAACAAATTAATAGCTCTTCCGTCGCCTAATTGTCCTGCCCAATTTCCAAATTGATGTCCTGCATAACACATGGCATACGGTTTTGTATTTGGGTAAATTTCGTTTCCGGTTACAATATTTTTAAAGAATTCTGATTGTGTGTCTTCCTCAGAAATACCTAATTCAGTAGCCATTTCTGGTGAAACATGTAGCACTTCTGGTTTTGCTGTTTTCTTTGGATCTGCATAAGAAAAAGCAGCATTTTCTACTTGTCTTCTTGTGTTTTCTAAATTAACATCCGAAGGGTTTTCTGCTGTAAAAGTGTCTTTTATGTTTAGGTTCATCATAATGTATCAATCCATTTAAGAAGGTCTTTATCCGAAGGATTTCTTAACTTTTTAGTGTTTATTGTAATTGTAGGAAAATTTAGTTTTCTATTTTTATACAAGTTACGTAATTCCTCTGCATTTTCTACAGACTTTTCTATATCTAAAAACGCGTAATCTAAATTACGCGTTTCTAAAAATGTTTTATAATATTGAGTTTTATGACATCTTTCTGTGCCAAATAATTTAATCATCTTATTTTAATTTATCTGCATGCAATTGTCTCAATTTCGATAATTTAGGCTCTATCACAAAAGTACAGTATCCTTGTCCGTTATTATTTTTGTAAAAATCTTGATGTTCTTGCGTCGCTTTATAAAAAATAGGCAATGCACTTAATTCAGTTACTATTTTATCATCATAATAACCCTGAATTTGCTTCAAAACTTCTATTGCAATCTGTTGCTGATTATTATCGTGATAAAAAACTACAGAACGATATTGAGTTCCTCTGTCTGCTCCTTGCTGGTTTAAAGTTGTAGGATCGTGCGTGGTCATAAAAATGACTAAAATATCTTCATAAGAAATTACACTTGTATCAAACGTGATTTGAATCACTTCTGCATGACCCGTTAAACCAGAACAAATTTCTCTGTAGGTTGGTTCACCAGGTACGTTTCCGCCAGCATAACCAGAAATAACTTTTTCTACACCTCTTACTTCTTGAAATACAGCTTCTGTACACCAAAAACATCCACCTCCTAAAGTGGCGATTTGTAAATTTTTATTCATTTTTATTTTCTTTATCATTTCGAAACAGTGGGTTTTAACCCATTTCAAAGCATAAAAAATCTTTGCGCACTCTGCGAAAAATCTTTGAGTCTTTGCGGTTAAAGAATCTTATTTTGTTTCTAAAATCATAGATTCAGAATTAATACAATAACGCAAACCACTTGGTTCTGGTCCGTCAGGAAAAACGTGTCCTAAATGACCATCGCAAGTATTGCACATTACTTCTACTCTTACCATACCAAAAGAAACATCTTTATGATATTTAATGGCGTTTTCTTTAATAGGTTGCGTAAAGCTTGGCCAACCAGAACTAGAATCGAACTTTATAGTAGAGTCAAATAATGGCGTATTACAACAAACACAATTGTATTGCCCTTCATCATAGATACTACACAAAGCACCAGAATTTGGTCTTTCTGTACCCTTGTGTCTTGTGATTCTAAATTGTTCTGCAGTTAATTGATCTCTCCATTCTTTTTCAGATTTTTCTACTCTTCTGTCTGGAATTGGATTTCCTTTTACACTAAAGTTTATAATTTCTTTCCAAGTAAGCATATTTGTTTCCTTTTTATTAAATTAGTATGATTATGCTATCGAGTTTTTTAGACGTAAAAACACTTGTTTCCTTACAAATAATTGTTAATTTGTAAGCTGTTGAAAGCAAACGATAAATTTACGACCAATATTGATAAAGTAGTTAACGGAATAATAGTTTCTTCTTATTTATTTATAAAATAATTTTACAATGAGCACATTAATTATTGAGGCAGAAAAGCATGTTTTTAATTTATTAAATGAGGAGTTAGATACTGCTTATGTGTACCATAATATAACACATACACAAGATGTTGTTGCGTATGCAGCGGAACTTGCAGAAGACTTAAAGATCGATAAGATTTCTAAAGAAAATTTACAGCTTGCTGCCTTGTTTCATGATACGGGTTTTATAAAAGATGCAAAGAATCATGAAGAAGAAAGTGTGAAAATTCTTAAAGATTTTTTAAAAGATAAGGATATAGACGAAAAAAGGATCGCAGTAATCTCTAAATTGATTTTAGCTACTAAAATGGGGTATGAATCTGACGATGATTTAGAACAGATTATAATGGATGCAGATTGTGCACATTTAGGAAGTAAAAACTTTGAAAATAAGTTAGAATTATTGAGAAAAGAATGGGAAAGTACAGAGAATAAGAAGTTTTCTGATACAGAATGGATTGCGATTAATATAGATTTTTTAACTAAAGGTCATAAGTATTATACTGCTTATGCTTTAAAAAATTGGAGCAAAGGAAAAGATAAGAATATCTCTAAATTATTGAAGAATCAACATAAAATAAAAGAAAATTTAGCAAAGTTTAAGCAGAAAAAAGAAGCTCTAGAAATTAAACAAAATAAAAGTGAAGTTCCAGAAAGAGGCGTAGAAACCATGTTTAGGGTTGCTTTAAAAAATCACATGACATTAAGTAATATTGCAGATACAAAAGCCAATATTTTACTTTCTGTAAATGCTATTATTGTTTCTTTAGCAATGTCTAATTTAATACCAAAATTAGACAAACCTTCTAATAGTTTCTTAATAATACCTACTGTAATATTTGTTGTTTTTACAGTTGCTTCTATCATATTATCCATTTTAGCAACAAGACCAAATGTTACCGAAGGAAAATTTACAAAGGTAGATGTTGCTAATAAAAAAGTAAATTTATTATTTTTCGGGAATTTTCATCAAATGAAATTACCAGATTTTGAATGGGGAATTCAGGAGATGATGCAAGACAGAGATTATTTATATGGCTCTTTAACCAAAGATCTGTATTTCTTAGGCTTGGTTTTAAATAGAAAATATAAAATATTAAGAATTACGTATACCGTTTTTATGATTGGTATTATTGTAAGTGTATTGGCGTTTGCAATTTCTTTTTATAGTTTAGAAATAGCTGTTTAAGCTTCAATTTCTTTAATTAAATCATTAAAAGTTATTGTTTTATTCACATCAAAATTTTCTTGATATTTAACTTCTACACGCAATGCTTTTAATCCAGAGGCACCTTGTAGATCTTCTAATTCTAAGAATTCAATTTTTCCTAATTGATTTTTAGATTGTAAATAGTTAATATATTTAATGTACTCTATAGCATCTTTGTCTTGAGAATATACAATGGCAATTTTACCAGGAACTGTTAAACGTTCATTTGTTCCTTTTATATTTGCTTTGTCAATTCTCTTTTTTATAATTTCGTATCTAATGTTGTAAGCCCCGTCTACATCAAATTGTTTTTCATCCATTCTAAATTTAATAGCCATTGCATTGCTATGTACTAGAATTAAAGAAGCAACTTGTAAATCATGTTGCATGTTTTTACGCTCATAAAATGCAAGATTTTCCATTTCATAAGTGGTTTGTAACTGCCATAAACGTAGGTTGTATAAATACAAGCTATCAAATTTTCTGTTTTTTGTAATCGTTTGTCCGATATACATATTGTACTCTACGCCATCTGTTTTGTAACGCTCAAAATAATGAGGAAACATTTCTTGTGCTTGCTTCTGTTTGTTGTCTAAGAATTGTGCTAATTTATCATTTAACAGGGTTACACTATTCTCGTACTCTTTCCTTTTTTCGTAAACAACATTTAAATCTTTATCTAAACGGTTCATATACACACTTACTTTTTTAGAAAGTTCTGTGCTAATATTATTGATATGATTAAAGACAGGGTAGATCTCTCTACCTAAAAAGTCTAAAATATTAATTTCATCACCTGCATTTAAACCTTTTTTTACATCAATTAAGTAAGAGGAAACTCTAAACATTAACTCATTGTAAATAGGGAGTCTTTCTGTTTTACAAGCATCTTTTAATACGGTGATTGCTAGGGTTAATTGTGTTGTTAAATCTTCTTGAATAGCTTCGTTTCTAGCGGTTGAAGATCCTTTTATATCACTTTGCCCAAACAATGGATAGACTTCATTAAATACAATTTCGTCTAATTTTGCGTTACTATTATTTTGACGAGCTGCATGGTATTTTTCTGCTGCCTCATAAAAACGCCACTTTACAGAACTGTGTATAGATGTGTAATTTTCTTGAATAGTAGCTTCTAGTATATTTTGATGCTCTTCTGAAGTTCTTTTTACTGCTACTTCAAAAACAGGAATAATATCTTTTAACTTGTTGATATTTACAGAGTTTAAATCATACGCTCTTGGTGAAGCAATTTCTAATAAAGCCAAATCTCCATTGTCTGTCGCCTTAATAGGAATTAGTATAATACTCTGAATATTGTTTTTTTGAAGGTTCTGAGAAAAAAGATTATTGTTTGTTTTTAATCCATATTCTGCAACGTCAGAAATAATAAAAGTTTCATGATCTTTAAAAACTTTTTGCATTATAGAATTGCAAAAATATGTTGAATCACAATTTATTTCTGTTCCATGGTTTAAAATTAAACTATTGGATTTATTTACCTGTGTTTCGCAAATTTTGGTATTGATATTATCAAAAATAGAATACCCTAATTTTAAATCTTTAATACTGTAAAAATCTCTTAAATTACTCTGAAGCTTTGGTATTAAATCTTTCCCGCCTTCTAATAGATTTGCTTTAATGGATGACAACATTTCTTCTGAAGTAACATCAAACAAACTAATAAGTCCAAATCCTTTAAAAATATAGCTATTCGGAGGGAATTTTTCTTTCCACAAGGCTATGTTATCAAAGTTATTAAGTAATTCTTTAAAATCTTTTTCTGTTAATATAGGTGCGTCTTTTGTAGCTGTAATATCAGAAAAATCAGCATTAAAAGTGGTTCTGTAATATTTCATGGTTCCAGTTGTACCATCTGGAATATCAAAATAGAAAGGTCTTTTTACATCAACGTTAAAACCATAAACATAACTTAAAATAAATGTACATGCCATAATGTACATACTGTCATCTTCGAAATTACGAACATTTAATTCGAAATTATCACCTGCATTTTTTAATATATTTTCAAAACGATTTGAAAATTTAAAAGAAGTAAAAGAGAAAGGTATGCTCGCTGCTTTTATTTCATTTAATAGTAAAGGTTCTGGAAATAAAGGGTTTAATAATAAGTCTATCTGTTCTTTATATTTTTCTAATAAACTATAATCAGAGAAACCATTGTTCAATTCTGGGTGCTTATTAATTAACTGCACCATCTTTTTTGCAGAACTATGGTACGGATGTTTTGCATATTCTATATCCGTATACTTTTTAAACAAGTCAAAAATCTTGTTAAAAGATACGTTTAGTTGTAATGGTAAGTCCGTTTCAGCAACTAATTTCGATTCAATAATTTTCATGTCTTATAAATAGAATTACAATATACTATGCTCTTAGACGTATAAAAGTAACAAAAGTTACAAGATAGTATTATTTCTGTCTAAAATAAATAGTGATTGGTACACCAGAAAAATCGTAGATATCTCTTAATTTGTTTTCTAGAAAACGTCTGTAAGAATCTCTAACGTACTGTGGTAAATTACAGAAAAACACAAATTGCGGTGTTTGCGTAGGCAATTGCATACAGTATTTAATTTTTACAAACTTCCCTTTTATTGCTGGTGGTGGAGAGGTTTTAATAATATCTAACATTGTTTCGTTAAACTTACTTGTTTGTATTTTAGTTTTTCTTTTTTGAAAAACTTCTACTGCTGTTTCTATTGCTTTAAATAAACGTTGTTTTGTTAATGCAGAGATAAATACAATTGGCACATCTGTAAAAGGTTCAATTTGTTTTCTAACCATAGCTTCATAATCTCGCATGGTATTGGTTTCTTTCTCCACTAAATCCCATTTGTTGATTAAGATAACAACTCCTTTTCTGTTCTTTTCTGCCAACCAAAATATATTTTGATCTTGACCTTCGAAACCACGAGTTGCATCAACAACTAAAACTATAACGTCTGAATATTCTATGGTACGTACTGCACGCATTACAGAATAAAATTCTAAATCTTCTTTTACACGAGATTTTTTACGAATCCCAGCAGTATCTACTAAATTAAAATCGAAACCAAAACGATTGTACTTGGTATCGATAGAATCTCTAGTTGTACCAGCAATATCTGTTACAATATTTCTGTCTTGCCCAATTAATGAGTTTATAAATGATGATTTTCCTGCGTTTGGTCTTCCAACAACAGCAAATCTAGGCAATGCTTCTTCTTCTAAATTTACTTCTTCTGGTTCTGGCATTTTTTCTGCTAGCGCATCTAATAATTCTCCAGTACCACTTCCGTTAATAGAAGCAATTGTAAAGTATTCTCCTAAGCCTAGGTTGTAAAACTCTATAGCATCAGGCTCACGCATTGCGTTATCAACTTTGTTTACTACCGTAAAAATTGGTTTTTTAACCTTGCGTAAAAGTTTAGCAACTTCCGCATCCATAGGTGTAATTCCGTCTTCTACGTTTACTACAAAAACAATTAAATCTGCTTCATCAATGGCAAGATTTACTTGTTTTCTAATTTCACCTTCAAAAATATCGTCAGAACCGGTAATGTATCCACCAGTGTCAATTACTGAAAATTCTTTACCATTCCAGTCAGATTTTCCATAATGTCTATCTCTTGTAACTCCGCTTACAGAATCTACAATGGCTTCTCTTCTTTGTACCAATCTATTAAAAAGCGTTGACTTTCCTACATTTGGTCTTCCTACAATGGCAACAATACTGTTCATCTCTATTGAAAATTTTTGCAAAGATACAATTTAAGGTTGTAAGATTGATATTAAAAAAAAAGTCTTTAAAATAGTATAAAAATATAAGGTAGTTTTTGTGTTTTTTGGTTGAGTGGTTATTAGAATGTAATTTTTAATTACTTTTAAAAAATAATATCAAACTAATGAGTGTTCAAGAAGAAAGAAATAGTGATTTTTTTTTACGACCTAGATTTTCTATTGATTTAAAAGAGAATTCGGATGAATTGCTTCAAAGAATTACAACATATCTAAAAAGTGATGCTTGTATATATAGGAGTAGGGTAGCAGATAAACATATCTTTATTGATATTCCTGTCAAAAAAAGTCATTTTTGGTCTCCTCAATTACATTTCGAGGTTGTAGACGCAGCAGAAAATACATCAACCTTAAAAGGATTATTTGGACCAAAACCACAAGTTTGGACACTTTTTATGTTTGTCCATTTTGTTGTAGCAACATTATTTTTAGGAGTTGGAGTCTTTACGTATGTTCAATATCGTTTAGGGGAAAGCTTGGTGTTTCCTATCGCTATATTGGTTGCGCTGCCTTTAATATGGTTGTTACTGTATTTTTTAGGAAGTATAGGTAAAGAGACTGGTAAAAAACAAATGAAAGAATTACATGATTTTTTAATTACTATTATTGATAAATAGAGTAAATTAAAATTCCCGTTACTACAATTAAGTGCAATAACGGGAATGATGATTTAAATAGAAATTTTTAAATTATATAAAGAAGTTTTTTATTACCCTTGATTATAACCAAAACGCTTTAATTGCGTTTTATCACTACGCCAGTTTTTATTCACCTTTACATATAACTCTATAAAAACTTTTTTCTCAAAAAACTTTTCTAAATCTTTTCTAGCTTCGGCACCAACACGTTTTAGTGCAGATCCTTTATGTCCAATAATAATACCTTTTTGCGTTTCTCTTTCTACCATGATAATAGAACGAATTCTCACAATATTTTCTTCTTCTATAAATTCTTCTGTTTCTACTTCTACAGAATACGGAATTTCTTTTTTGTAATGCATTAGAATTTTTTCTCTAATTTTTTCATTTACAAAAAAGCGTTCTGGTTTGTCTGTTAATTGATCCTTCGGATAAAAAGCAGGACCTTCTGGTAATAACTCTTTTATTTTTTCGAAAACTGCAGGAACATTAAATTTTTCTAACGCAGAAATTACAAACACTTCTGCATTGGGAACTTTGTTTTTCCAATATTCAATTTTTTCTTCAACTTCTTCCTGAGAAGACTTGTCAATTTTATTTAAAAGTAGAATAACAGGAATCTCACTATGGATGATTTTTTTAAAGAAAGCTTCATTTTTTAATTCCTTCTCACCAACTTCTACCATATATATAAGTACATCTGCATCTTCGAAGGCAGATTTTACAAAATCCATCATAGAAGATTGCAGCTCGTAGGCAGGTTTTAAAATCCCTGGAGTATCAGAAAACACAATTTGATAGTCGTCTTCGTTCACAATTCCTAAGATTCTATGCCTCGTAGTCTGTGCTTTAGCTGTTATAATAGACAATTTCTCACCTACTAATGCATTCATTAATGTTGATTTACCTACGTTAGGATTTCCTATAATATTTACAAAACCTGCTTTATGCGTCATAGTGCAAAGATAATTCCTTTTTATATTTGTTTAGAATTTAGGGCATTAAAAAATAATTAAAAAAAAATCGAAAAAAGTTTGGTCAGTTGTTTAGTTATGTTGTATATTTGCAGTCGGAAATAACGAATCGAAATTATGAATCGAAAGTTAAAAGCTAAGAAGTTATTTTCGGAATTACAACGCGGGATAGAGCAGTAGGTAGCTCGTCGGGCTCATAACCCGAAGGTCACTGGTTCGAGTCCAGTTCCCGCTACAACTTTAAATCAGTATAAAACAACAGTTTAGTTCGCTAAACTGTTTTTTTATGCAATCAATTTACGAATTCATTACCTTTACTTCCAAAATTGAACACGATTTGGAACACGATTCGAAAGTTTTACCACTGTTTTCCGCACCCAAAATTTATACTGCAAATGGAGATCTCTCTAAACGGTGGTATGTGTATTTTTCATTTAAAGATCCAGAAACAGGAAAAATGAAACGTATGGGTAATATTTATGGAAAGGCGAACAACTACAAAACCAAAGAAGCTCGGTTAACTATTTTAACCTCTTACAGAAAAAATTTACTTTTTTTATTGAAGAAAGGATTTAATCCGTTTGTAGATAATACTCTTTTACATCAAAAATTGAAGGATCCTTTTCTAAAAGAAACTCCGAAGAAAAAAGTTAAAGAACAAGTTGTAAAAGAAGAGGGAATTCCAAGTTATTTAAATGATGCTATAAAGTCAGCAATAAAAGAAGCTATAGAGGAACAAACAATTGTTCTTGGAGGAGAAAATGAAGTTAGTGTAACAGAAAGTATTGCTAATGGAGAAAAAGTTCTATCGACAGAAAAACAAAAAGCTGATTTGTCTCCAATAACAAAAAGTATTGCTAAGCAAGAGAAAAGTATTGCTTCAGGTTTAAATAACGAAGATTTAGTTGAAAATGTAGCTATAGCTGAGAATAAAGAAGGTGGAGAGCGTGCTGCAATCCAAAATAAAAAGATTGCTGATGATAATAAAACAATTGCAAAAGTTGAAGATGATGGAATTTCTATTACAAAAACTTTTGATCTTGCATTAGAATTAAAAGAAAAGGAAGTAAGTGAAAGAACGATTAGTGACTATAGAAGAAAGAGCAATAAGTTTATTGCGTGGATGGAGGCAAGTTACCCTGATAAAAAGAATATAAAAAGTATTGCTAGAAAAGATATCATAGAATATTTAAATACCATTCTTTTAAGAACAAGTGCAAGAAGTAGAAATAATTATAGAACAGAATTAGGAAGTTTGTTTCAGGTATTAAAAGACAATGAATTGGTAGATGAAAACTATATTCAATCCATACCAATTTTAACATCAAAACCTAAAAGACATAAAACATATTCTTTAGAAGAGCAAAAAAAGATATTTAAATATTTAGAAAAAGAAGATCCTCATTTATTGTTATTTATAAAGTTTGTTTCTTATTGTTTTATTAGACCTATAGAAGTTTGTAGAATAAAAATAAAGGATATCAATATTGAGGAAAGAAGAATTCAATATAAAGCAAAAACGAGTGCTAAAAAGACAAAAATAATTCCTGATATTTTATGGGAAGTATTGCCAGATTTATCAAAATTAGATAAAGAGTCTTATTTATTTACCCCCAAAGCAATTGGTGCTTTTTGGGATGCGAAAGAAATTAATAGAAGAGATCATTTTTCTAAACGCTTTACAAGTGTTGTAAAAGAACAATTTGGTTTAACAGAAGATCATGGGGTTTATAGTTTTAGACATACGTTTATTTCTAAATTGTATCGAAAATTAAGAGAAAAAGCAACTCCTTTTGAAGCGAAAAGTAGTTTGATGTTAATTACAGGTCATACTTCTATGGTTTCGTTAGAAAAGTATTTACGAGATATTGATGCGGAATTACCAGAAGATTACTCCAAATTATTTGAATAAATGTCAGAAAAACAACCAAAACAGCACGAAATTTATAACGAGTTAAGAGATAGGGCTTCTTACCCTCTTTTGTTTTACGTTTCTAAGAGTTTAGTGGAAGACGAAATTGATGATGAGCAAAAGAAAAATATTGATTGGTTGTTTGATCGGTTAATTGTTGCCAAAGCTATAGAGGAAGTTAGTTATGTAGATGTGCAAGATGATGCCATGGAGATGTTGAAAAAAGGAGGTGAGTTAAGGGCGAATCTTTTTGATCTAGTAGATTGTTATGCAACATTAAAGGAAGCTCAGTTTAATTTTTTATACAATAACTATCGAAACCATTTACTTGGAATGAAGTGTTGGTGTGATGAGATGGTTGAAGATGTAGAAAACGGAACGAATGAATTTTATAAAAAATACATTACCTATTTTAAAATGCAGGCAGATTTATATGGCCAGCATCAAAAAGACCTTTTAGAAACTTTTCCAGATGAAAATGGTGAGGTAAAAATTGAAGTGAATATCCGTTCTTTTGTTGTTGATAATTTCTCGACGATCAAAAAAGAAATCAATACTATTGAAAAAGAATCTACAAAAAAGAAATATTTAATTACAGATGAGGAATCTCGTAATTATTTATTGGAAAAAGTTTTTGGTGTTGATTTGTAGGTGGAATCATCTTCTAAAAAATAGAATAGACTCAATTATGCGTTAATTGTACGTATAGACACTATCCTAAAAAGTGTGTAAGTTCAAAATTTCAGGGTTAGGTTATTTATAACTTAATCCTGTTTTCAAATATAGCTAAAAATTGATTTAGTATCACTCCCCAATTTCTGATTGGCATGGTCCATTTTTTAGTGCTTTCTCTCAAAGCTAAAAACACGGATTTCATAACTGCTTCATCGGTTGGAAACGAGAGTTTGTTTTTTGTGTATTTCCGTATCTTTCCATTTAGGTTTTCTATAAGATTTGTGGTGTAGATTATGGTTCTTATTTCAATAGGAAAATCAAAGAATACTGTAAGCTCATCCCAATTATTTTCCCAACTTTTAATGGCGTAAGAATATTTAGAATCCCATTTAGTTTTGAAGTCATTTAAAGCAGCTTTGGCAGCTTCTTTTGTAGGAGCAGTATAGATTTGCTTCATGTCACGAGTAAATTCCTTTTTGTCCTTCCAGACCACGTAACGACACGAATTTCTTATTTGATGCACAACACAAATTTGAGTCGTTGATTTCGGAAAAATAGTTTTAATAGTATCCGTAAATCCATTTAAATTATCGGTAGCTGTGATAAGTATATCTTGAGTTCCTCGAGCTTTAATATCGGTTAAAACACTCATCCAAAAGGCTGAAGATTCATTTTTACCTAACCATAATCCTAGGACTTCCTTTTTGCCATCTGTTCTCAGGCCTACTGCAATATAAATAGTCTTGTTTATGACTTTAGAGTTTTCCCTAACTTTAAATACGATGCCATCCATCCAAACAATTAGGTAAGTGGCCTCCAAAGGCCTGTTCCGCCAAGCAATAACATCTTCTGTAATCTTATCTGTAATCCTTGAAATAGTGGATGTAGAAATATTAAAATCGTACAGCTCACGTATTTGTTCTTCAATATCACTGTTACTCATGCCTTTGGCATAAAGCGATATAATAATATTTTCGATGCCTTCTGTTGTACTTTCTCTTTTCTTTACAATTAAAGGATTAAAAGAACTATCACGGTCTCGAGGAACTTGAATCTCTGTTTCTCCTAAAACGGATTTTAATTTCTTTTTAGTGTAACCATTTCGAAGGTTGGCTGCTTTACTTTTTTTGTGCTTATCGTAGTCTAAATGGGCATCTAGTTCCCCTTCTAGTAACTTCTCAATACCACGTTTGTGCAACTGTTCTAAAAAGGATGTTAGCTCTGGTGCATTCTTGAATTGTTTTAAAAAGTCTTCGTTTAATAAATCTTCTGGTTTCATAAGTGTGTAAAAGTTAAAATTAATGAATAAAAAAATCTCAGATTAATATTTAACCTGAGATTTTAAAACTTACACAGTTTATGAGATACTGCCTACGTATAATTAATGCATAATCGATTCTAATTTATAACGTTATGATAAAATTAAAAATTTACCACCAAATCATTTGGGTACTTTCCATATTTCGACTTTACTTTTGGTGTGTTTTAAAAAGAATTTAGAGTAAGTGATTTATTTCAATTATGGGAAACCGTACTATTTTCCTAAATCATTTAACTATTTTTAAATTTCAAAAAGAGATACGTTTTTCTCTTGTCATTTTGCTTGTTTCTTATTGCGGTATTTAAGTAGAATACATATCTTTAGTTTTTATCTTTTTAGTATAAAATTGCGAAAAAAATGCTAAACTTAATTCTTTGCATATATATGTCTTATAGTAATAAGTCTTATTGATGCTGCAATGAGTGAATCTATTGAAAATGAATAATAAAAACTTATCAGAATCTGATACTAGGGCTAATTTTATTGATCCTAAATTGATTGATAGCCATTGGGAGTCTATACATATTGTTAGAGAATACTACTTTACAGATGGTAGAAAACTGCTAGGTAATAAAAGAGGAAAACGGTTATTTCTTGATTATCTTTTAAAATTCAACAATACCAATTTAGCTATTGTTGAAGCTAAAAAACTAGCCGATCATCCTACAAAAGGATTGCAGCAAGCTTTAGAGTATGCCGAAAAATTAAAAATAAACTTTGTTTATGCAACTAACGGTGCTCAAATCTATGAATTTGATAGAAGTACAGGCAAAGGGAGTTATATTGATAATTTTCCAACACCTCAAGAACTATATAATAGGCTTTTTGGAACTAAAAATGCTTTAAAAGAGAAACTACATAATATTCCATTTTTACTTACTGGAAATTTTGGACCACGTTACTACCAAGAGATTGCAGTGAGCAAGGTGATGGAAAGTATTGCAGATGGGCAAGATCGTATTTTGTTAACCTTAGCAACAGGAACAGGGAAAACCTTTATTTCATTTCAAATAGTACATAAGTTATTACAGGCAAAATGGAATTTAGACGGAAACGACAGACGACCAAGAGTTTTGTTTCTTGCAGATAGAAATGTTTTGGCAGACCAAGCCATCAATACTTTTAATCCTTATGAAAAAGATGTGATTAAAATTGATGGGGAAGAAGTAAGAAAACGAAATGGCGTAGTGCCAACCAATGCCTATATCTTTTTTGCTATTTATCAAGCCATTGCAGAACGAGAAAATATTGGTGGTTTTTATAAAGAATACCCAAGTGATTTTTTCGATTTAATTGTGATAGATGAATGTCACCGAGGAAGTGCCAACGAAGAAGGTTCTTGGCGAGCTATTCTAGATCACTTTAAACCAGCCATTCATTTAGGATTAACAGCAACACCAAAACGAGACGATAACATAGATACTTATAAATATTTTGGTAAACCTATTTATGAATATTCTTTAAAAGAAGGTATTCAAGATGGTTTTCTAACTCCATATAAAGTAAAACGAATTACTACTAATATAGACGAATACATTCACACCAACGATAGTAAAATTATTCAAGGTGAAGTTGTAAAAGATCGTTACGAACTTAAAGACTTCAACAATAGTATAACTGTAAAACAGCGAATTGAGTTGGTGGCACAAACCATTTTACAACAAATTGGTAAAATGGATAAAACCATTGTGTTTTGCGCCAATCAAGATCATGCATTAGATTTAAGAGATTATATAAACAAACATAAAACCGTTACGGATATTAATTACTGTGTGCGTGTTACTAGTGATGAAGGGAAACATGGTAGAGAACTTCTCGAAGCTTTTCAGGATAATGACAAAGACATTCCTGTAATATTAACGTCTTCTAAAATGTTAACTACAGGTGTAGATGCTAGAAATGTACGTAATATTGTGCTTACAGCTCCCATTGGTTCTATGGTCGAGTTTAAGCAAATTATTGGTCGTGGTACTCGTGTGTTTGATGGTAAAGATTTTTTTACAATTATCGATTTTGTAGGTGCAACCAATTTATTTTATGATGCAGAATGGGATGGAGAACCCGAAGAACTTGCTGGAGGCGAAGGTGGAGAGCCAACACCAAAACCACCACGTAAACCAAAAGTAAACGAACCAGGAGAACCTTATGAACGTAAAGAAAAACTAATCATTTCTTTAAGTAATGGTCGTCAATTAAAAGTAACAGACATAGACACTCGTTATATAGACGAAAATGGAAAGCCATTAACAGAACGAGAATTTTTAGAAAAATTAGTAGGTGAATTGCCAACTGTTTATAAAGATGAAAAACATCTACGTGAAATTTGGTCTAACCCAGATACAAGAGCAGATTTATTGATAAAATTAGGCGATTTAGGTTTTGATAACGAACAATTAAACGATCTAAGAAACATGATTGCCACACCAGAATGCGATATTTTTGATGTGCTTTCTCATATTTCATTTGACTCTAATTTAATGACGCGTAAACAACGAGTTAAGTTTGTAAAAGACGAACCTGAATTTTTTGAAGTCTATAAAAACCTCGAAGCTCGTGATTTTTTAGAATTTATCTTAAAACATTACGAAGAATATGGAATTGAAGAATTACAACGTGACAAACTAGGCGATTTAGTAAAGCTAAAATTAGGCACACCTAAAGATGCTAAAACTGCTTTTGGTGATATGAAAACACTTTTAGGAGCGTATTATAAATTACAAGAGAACATTTATAAAGCAGGATAATAAAAAATTAAACGTCATTGCGAGGCACGAAGCAAGCTCATAAGAGGAAACGAAAACAATTAACAGATTGCTTCGTTCCTCGCAATGACAACAAAATACATAAATGAGCATACAAAACAACATAGACAGAATTACAGATATTTTAAGAAGAGACGATGGTATTTCTGGTGCTATGCACTACACAGAGCAAATTTCTTGGGTTCTGTTTCTTAAATTTTTAAACGATTACGAAGATAATAAAGCAGATGAAGCCTTTTTAGAAGGTACAGATTATAATTATGTATTACGTAAAGATTTACGCTGGCATCAATGGGCGTGCCCTAAAGATGACGATGGCAAACTAGATGTAAAACGTGCTTTAACAGGAGACGATTTAATAGACTTTGTAAACAATACGTTGTTTCCGTATTTGAAAGCTTTTAAAAGCACCACTAACGATCCAAAAACGCTAACCTATAAAATAGGTGCTATTTTTGAATATCTAGATAATCGTATTGCAAGCGGACATACGTTGCGTGAAGTTTTAGACATTATCGATGCTTTAGATTTTCAGAGCAGTGATGAGTTGTTTGAGCTATCTCAAGTCTACGAAAACCTACTAAAAAGTATGGGAAGCGATGGTGGTAACTCTGGTGAATTTTACACACCAAGAGCCATTATTAAAGCAATGGTAGAAACCACCGATATAAAAGTAGGCGATACAATTTACGATGGTGCAGTTGGTTCTGGTGGTTTTTTAGTGGAAGCATTTGATTTTTTAACGGATGGTGATAAAAAAGAAAAACTGTCTGCTAAAGATTGGGAAACCATACAAAACGACACCTTTTTTGGGATGGAAAAAACCAGTTTGGGGTATGTAATGGGGATGATGAATATGATTCTCCACGGTATAGAAAGTCCAAATGTGTACAAAGGCAATACACTTACCCAAAACATACGTGATTATCAAGAAAAAGACAGACACAATGTAATTTTAGCAAATCCACCTTTTGGCGGAAAAGAGAAAAAACAAATACAACAAAACTTCCCTGTAGAAAGTAACGCTACAGAAATACTGTTTATGCAGCATTTTATGAAAATGCTAAAACTAGAAGGTAGAGCCGCTATTGTAGTGCCAGAAGGCGTATTGTTTCAAACTAATAATGCGTTTACCAAAGTAAAACAAACCTTGTTAGAAAACTATAATGTGCATACCATTGTAAGTTTGCCTGCAGGTGTGTTTTTACCCTATAGTGGTGTAAAAACCAATATTATATATTTTGATAGAAAAGGCGCAACCAATAACATTTGGTATTACGATGTAACACCACCTTACAAGCTTACCAAAAACAAACCTATTGCTTACGAGCATATAAAAGAGTTTGTACATTTATTTCACAATCCAAAAGAGCGCAACCACACCAATGCCAAATTAAAACCGTCATTGCGAGGAACGAAGCAATCTGTCTCTTCTGAAAACGAATCTCTATGCAACGATTGGACTGTTAACGTTACAGATATAAAAGACTATGACCTTAGTGCCAAAAACCCACACAAAGTAGTTGAGGTAATACACCAAACACCAAAAGATTTGCTAAAATCCATTAAGCAAAACGATAGAGAAATAAATACATTAATGAACCAAATAGAACAGTTGATTGATGGGTAAATTCATAGAAATAGCATTTTCTGAAATCTGTGATTTCGAAAATGGAGATAGAGGGAAAAATTATCCTTCACGAAGTGCTTATATAGATATAGGAATACCTTTTTTTAGTGCTGGCAATATATCCGACAATAAAATAAATAAAAGTTCATTAAATTATATTTCAAAAGAAAGATTTGATTTATTAGGAAGTGGTAAGGTTAGAAAGGGTGATATTCTTTTTTGTTTAAGGGGGTCCTTAGGGAAGTTTGCAGAAATTGAAGATGATATTGATGGAGGAATAGCATCATCATTAGTTATTATAAGACCAAGTGATAAAGTAAATTTAGGATTTTTAAAATTGTTTTTAGAAAGTCATTTATGTTCTGAATTGATTAAAAAATATGATAATGGAACAGCTCAACCAAACCTTTCTGCAGCAAGTCTAAAAAAGTTTAAAATTCCACTTCCACCATTACCAGAACAACAACGCATCGTTGCTAAGTTAGATGGTTTGTTTGCCAAAATAGATAAAGCTATTAGTTTGTTAGAGGCTAATATTTTGCATACGCAGGCTTTGATGGGGAGTGTTTTGGATGAGGAGTTTGGGAGGTTAGAAGAAACAAGTAAAGTTGTTAGTATTTCTGAAATAGCAGATGTCAAAGGAGGAAAGCGTTTGCCAAAAGGACAAAAATTATTAGAGTTTAAAACAGATTATCCATATATAAGAGTTACAGATTTCTCTGAAAACGGAACTATTGAAATTGATAAGTTAAAATTTATATCAAAAGAAATTCACGAACAGATATCACGATATATCATAACAAATGATGATTTGTATATCAGTATAGCAGGTACAATTGGCAAGACTGGAATAATTCCAAAACAATTAAATGGTGCTAATTTAACCGAAAATGCAGCGCGTTTAGTTTATAAAGATAAATCCACAATTGATAACGCATTTGTTTATTATTATACTAAAAGTGATAAGTTTAAAAGATTTGTTGAAGATTCAACGAAACAAGTTGCTCAGCCAAAGCTAGCCTTAACCAGATTGAAACAAATTAAATTGGCACTTCCATCGTTAAAAAAACAGCAAAAAGTTGTTGAAAAATTTAAACATGCAGAAGAAAGATTAATAGCACTAGAAGAAACCCAAACCGAAAAACTAAATCATTTAAAAGCCTTAAAGAGCAGTTTGTTAGATCAGGCTTTTAAGGGGGAGTTGTAAAACTAGTAAAAATGAAAAAGGAAGAGTATAGCTATATAATAGTAGAGAGTTATAAGCCCAAAAATACGTCAGGTTTACATGGCGAAATACATATAAAACCAATTGCAGGTCAAGAACCTTTTACAGAGGATATGCATGTTAGATGTTCTAAAGATCTGTCAACTAAATTTGATGTTGGAACAAAGTTTAAAATTAAAGCTATCATCACAAATAAAGACGGAGGTAAACCATTTATACATAGCCATTATACTTGGCCTTTTGAGGTATTAAAATAAAGAAGAATAATTAAAATAATAAAATGGGCCAGAAGGTCGGAATGTTACGTTTTACTCAGTTTTACTTTCTAAGATATACGTTAGATTGGAAGGAAGATACCATTATCCAAATAATCACCCAGTAAAGTGATAATTGAGGATATGGTTGACAACAGTGTAAGAACTGTTGACTTCTTGAAGTTGCATTTGCGAATTAATCTATTAGGCATTTTAATAATGTTTAAGAAGGTTATTACAAAGATAACAATTTCTATACCTGAAAAGAGTAGCGTTGCAATAGCTCTTTAGAGTGAAAGCTTCGAAAGGCATGTACATTCTAAACCTGCTACTAATAGTATCTGGCCCTATTTTAAAATTATGGAAACTGAAGATTGGTTTAAATTAAAACGATACCCTCACATAGGTGAACCTTTAACTATAAAGGATTACAAATGGGTAAAAGAGTACGTAGAAAGCAAAAAATCTATTAAGGAACATAGTTTTTTACCTTTAATCCATAAAACTATAGTTTCAAGAAAGTATAGAGCTGATACAGTCAATCTTATTCGAAATAAAAAAACAGGTGAGCGTAAACGATTTATAGATAAACCTAAAGTAAGGCATATATATTATGCTTCTCATATAGATTCCGTGGTCTTTTCGTATTATAATTATTTAATTAGTGAACAGTATCGAAAATTAATAGAAACTAAAAACTTTAATGAATCTATTGTAGCTTATCGTAAAATACCTATCGAAATTGGTTCAGAAAAAAATAAATGTAATATTGATTTTGCAAAAAGTACATTTGAATTTATCAAAAGAAATAAGAACAAAAAACTTACAGCAATCGTAGCAGACGTTACTGCCTTTTTTGATAATTTAGATCATAAGATTTTAAAAAAGCAATGGTGTAAAGTATTAAATAAAAGTTCTCTACCAGATGATCATTATAATGTTTTTAAAGCCTTAACTAATTTACATTACGTTGAAGGTGATCAATTATATAATAGCTATAACGGAACAATGTTGGTAGAAAGAGGTGTCCCAAACTCTTCTAATGATAAAGAGGTTAAAAGAATTGAGATTAAATCTAACAGCTATTTTAAAGAAAAAAAAGCTATTGCATATTGTACAAAAGAAGAGTTTTTATCCAATAATTTAAATTTAGTTATTTCTGCTAATAATAAAATAGGTATTCCACAAGGAAGTCCTATTAGTGCAACATTAGCCAATATTTATATGCTAGATTTTGATCAAGAAGTTTATGATAAGATAGATGCTATTGGAGGTTACTGCCAAAGATATAGTGATGATCTAATTATAATTTGTGAACAAAAATATGAAGACGAAATAATAAAGTTTATTCGTGACAAAGTTAAAAATTTAGCAAAATTAGAAATTCACCCTTCAAAGACTGCTGTTTATCGGTTCGAAGAAATAGATGGTGTTTTTAAAGGGTTTGAAATAGATGAAAAATCAAAAAAACATAATTATAATAAGTGCCTTGAATATTTAGGTTTTTCATACGATGGGCAAAGAGTCCTTATTAAAAATTCTGGTTTTTCTAAATTTTATAGATCAATGAAAAGGTCGTTTAAAAAATCTTCTTCTTTATCTATAAATAGTAAAAACCCAGATAAAAGTATCTTTAAATCGAGGTTATATAAGCGTTTTACACATAGAGGAGCAAAACGAAAACTAATTTATCATCCTTCAAAAGAAGATAAAACAGTTTATATTAAAACTAAAAAATATTATTGGGGTAATTATTTAAGCTACATTAATAAGGCAAATGACTCCATGAAGTTACTAAATGGAGAAAAAGACGTTATAAAAAAACAAAGTAGAAAATTTTGGAGTCAATTTTATAAATTAATGAAATTTCATGACAACAAAGTTAATAATAGTAACAAAGTTAATATATCATGAATAAATATGGTCAAACAGCTTTAAAGGCTGTACAAAATTATAAAAGCTCTTATTCTATTACAGAAATTTACGCTAGAGCTGCAAAAGAGATTTTTGAGACAAAAAGTTCACAAGAAAAAGGATGCCCAAAAGGTACTTTTCTAGGTTTGTGCGAAGCAGGTTTAGTTAAAGGAGTTCCAAAAGGAGAATATACACGATCTGTTAAGAATAAAGAATATGCTTTGCAAGCTATTGAAATATTAAAATGGGCAGATAATAAAACCTATACTCCAAAAGAACTTTGGACAGAACTTAATTTAGGAGATAAAAGATCTAACTCTCAAATGGATGTTGTTTTAGCACTTTGGGAGAATGAATTAATAATAAAATAAATGATATGTTATCCAAATAATATTAGTGAATAAAATATATAATTTATCAGAAAACAGAATTATAACAAGTTGAGTTTTTAAATTATTGAGATGCCTAAGAATAAATTGCAACCCCTTATAGATAATTACAAAAGAGAAATTGAAAAAACGCATTTAAAAGATGAACGTTATAAATGGGAATTACTAAAAAAATACAAAGGACTTCCAAATTTAAATGCTGACAATTTTTTAGATGAAGTAAAGAAAATTAATTACGATAATTTGCCTTATGCTATGAGTAAAGCAGTTATTAAACAATTATTACTTAAAGAACCCGAAAAAATACGTTTACTTTTTAAGAATCTCTTTAATGAATCTATTGATTTAAATACTAGAGTTAAATCGTTTAATAAAGAAACTTTAAAAATCTATAGAGGATTAGGAGAAACTCTTTCTCATCATCAAGACGAAAGAACCATATCGGTTTATTTAACTTATTACAATCCAGAAAAATATACTTTTTACAAGTATGCTTATTATAAGGAATTGTGCGATTTGTTAAATATTGAACAAGCGAAAGTAAATGAAAGGTATGCACATTATTTAGAATTGATACATCAAATAATTTCTGAATATATAGAAAATGATACCGAACTTATTGAATTAGTAAAATCTTTTATTCCTGAGTATTATGATGGTTCAAATCACCTTTTAGTAGCTCAAGACATTTTATATCAAATGTTTAATAAATTTGAACCTATAAATTATTGGATGTATGCTCCAGGTAAAAATGCTAGTAAATGGGAAGAATTTTACGAAAAGGGAATTATGGGACTTGGTTGGGATGGTTTAGGTGATTTAAATGCATATTCCACTAAAAAATCCATTAAAATAAAACTTCAAGAATTAGCGAATACTACTTCAGGAAAAACTAATAATACCGCTGCGAATTATGATTTTTTAAAAGTAATGAAACCAGGAGATATTATTATTGTTAAAAAAGGACTAAACGAATTGATAGGTTATGGCGAAGTTACTTCGGAACTTTTTTTTGATGATGAGAGAGAATCTTATAAAAATTATAGAAATGTAGATTGGATTTTAAAAGGTAATTGGAAATTAGATTTTAACCTCGCATTAAAAACCTTAACCAATATTACAAAATACAAAGAAAAAGGGAATGAAAACACAAGTTATTACGACAAATTATTAGCGATTATGAAGGGAGATAAGGTTGAAAGTAGAAATGTTATAGAAATAAATAATACTCCACCAACAAACCAAATTCTATACGGACCTCCAGGAACAGGGAAAACCTTTTATTTAAAAGATCAGTTGTTTGATGGATATACGCTTAAAGAGAATGCTATTACCAAAGAAAAGTTTTTTGAAAATAAAATAACGAATTTAACTTGGTGGCAAGTAATAGCAATCGCACTCATTGAAAATGGAACGTCAAAAGTAAATGAGATTTTGGAGAATAGATGGGTGAAAACGAAAGCATCCTTATCAGAATCTAAAAATGTGAGAGCTACAATATGGGGAACGTTGCAAATGCACACGATAACTTCTTCAGAAAATGTAGCATATAAACAACGTCAAAATCCGTTAATTTTTGATAAGAATAATGATAAAATGTGGCAGTTACTTGAGGAAGAAACAAAAGAGCAAATTCCTGAAATATATGATATAATAGATGAGGTTAACAATTTTAAAAGCAATAATGAAACAGTTATAAAAAATTACGATTTCGTAACATTTCACCAATCTTTCGCTTATGAAGATTTTATAGAAGGAATCAAACCTGTTTTTCCTGAAACAGAAGAAGAAACTAAAGATTTAGGATATAAGATTGAAGATGGTGTTTTTAAAAAATTGTGTACAAAAGCAAAAAATGACCCTGAAAATAGATATGCTATTTTTATAGATGAAATAAATAGAGGAAACGTTTCTGCTATTTTTGGTGAGTTAATAACGCTTATTGAAACCGATAAACGAAGTGGCGCTAAAAACGAGTTAAGTATTAAGTTACCGTATTCTAAAACAAATTTCAGTGTACCTTCTAACTTAGATATTTATGGTACCATGAATACAGCAGATAGATCTGTAGAAGCATTAGACACTGCATTAAGACGTCGTTTTGAGTTTAAAGAAATGATGCCAGATTATACTGTTATAGAAAATGAAGAAGTAGATCATATTAAGCTATCTGAAGTTTTAAAAAAGATAAACGAGCGTATAGAGTTATTAATAGATAGAGATCATGCCATTGGTCATTCGTACTTTTGTAAAGTAAATTCAGAAGAAAAACTAGCCAAAGCTTTTAATACTAAAATAGTGCCTTTATTACAAGAGTATTTTTATGGTGATTATGGTAAAATAGGATTGGTGTTAGGAAAAGGGTTTGTAGAAAAGAAAAAAAATGATGCTATCAATTTTGCAGATTTTTCTTATGAAAATTCAAATGATTTTAAAGCACCTTCATTCCTTTTAAAGAAAGTAGATGAAGATAATGTAATCGATGCAATTTTATCATTGTTAGGAAAAAAGCAAGCGGAATAATTGATAAGTAATAAGACAATATCGGTTTTTGAACACCAACGTTTATACGTTGGTGAGGAAGGTTTTAGGCAAGTACATTTAGATGCGCTATTAAAACTGAACGAATATCACGATAGTAATTATTTTGAATCTATTGCAAAAGGGATTAAATTTAATCAGTATGTTGGCGTAATTCAGGTAGATGGTTTAACTATTGAAATTCACCCAAAAGCAGATAAAGATGATGCAGATACTAAATGGAAAGGTGTTTTATTAAAAATGTTACAAGCATGCGGAAAGCTTAAAGCATCATCTACAGGAGCAGCGCATGTAAAAAGACAGCATCTTAATTTACTAGAAGTTTATTTTGAATTGTACTTATTAGAAGTAGAAATTTTGGTTAGAAAAGGTTTGATTAAAAACTATAGAAAGCAGACACAAAATACAAAAGCATTAAAAGGTAAATTACAATTTGCAGGACATATTCGAGAAAATATAGTCCATAAAGAACGGTTTTATACTACGCATCAAGTGTACGATAGTAATCACTTTTTACATCAAGTATTACAAAAAGCATTAATTATTGTTACTCAGTTTACAAACGGAACTAGATTACAGGATTTAGCAAACAGAGTGCAGTTAAATTTTCCAGAAGTAGATCAAAAACCTATTACAGAAAAACAACTTAATGAAATTCTGTTAAATAGAAAATCTGTTGGATATGCGAATTCATTAGAGTTAGCGAGACTAATTATTTTAAATTATTCGCCAGATATATCAAGCGGAAAAGAAAAGATGTTGTCACTATTATTTGATATGAATGAATTATGGGAAACCTATGTTTTAAAGCAGTTACAGAAGGCTTGTTTAGGTACTGATATAGAAGTGTCAGGACAAGAATCTAAATCCTTTTGGGGAGGCAATAGTTTAAGACCAGATGTTGTGTTGCGTAAAGGTTCGCAAACATTTATAATTGACACAAAATGGAAAAGACCAAAAAATAATACTGCTTCAGTAAGTGATTTACGTCAAATGTATGCGTATTGTCGTTTTTGGGACGCAGAAAAAGCATTGTTATTGTACCCAGGAGATACTAGAGAAAATAGTTTTAAATCGTACTTAACAGATGATTATGTCCTGGATCAAGAAAAAAATCATTCAGCAATAGAGCATCAGTGTAAAATGGGTTTTGTTTCTGTTTTAGAGGATGGGGAACTGGATGAGGTTTTAGGTGAGAAGGTGTTAGAATTGTTGGTTTTGTGATTAAGAATTAAGTTATTATGTGTTAAAAAAGCTTTTAATGAAGTAAATGATTAAGGTTAAGCTGACAAATGTTTACTACGTTTAGATTATGGTAAATAAATTACTTTAAAAAAAGGTTAACGAACTATTATTGATTATTACGGGAAACCGTAATAAAACTGGTTTTTATTAATTTAATTTTGATTATTAATATTAAAAGTTAGATATTTTGTTATATTTGGTAGGATTAAATGAAAATTGCTATTTCATCTTCTACATATTACTTAATTAATCAAATTACTATAATTAATTGTTTACAAAACAATTTTTTGTAAGTGTAATCTATTATCCTATGCTAAAAAAAGTGTTTAAAACATCAATCTTTTTATTACTTACTCTAGTAATGGTTTGTTGTAAATCTTATAGGCCTTCAGTAAAAGAAATACTACTAAGATAGAAACGATTGTCCAACCAGTAAAAATAAACAAAGTAAATTTTAAGTTTTAAGCTCAAAAATAAAGCGCATTAATCTAACTAACAATCAAAACAGAATGAAAAAAACTATTATTCAACAGAAACAAACAAAATTATCGATTTTTTGCACACTGTTTTTATTTGGAAGCTTAGTGTTTTTAAATTCTTGTGCTAATGAACCAATAGATGAACTAAATAAAAAAATTAATATAGCTCTGCGAAGTGGGAATGAAATTACTGAAAAAGAAAGAAATGAATTTATTGAATATGTAAACGAAAACAGTCTTGATTTACCTCAAATCATAAATTCAAACAATGAAATAAACCAAGAAGAACTCACTAATTTAATTTTATCAGTTGCGAATAAAAGGCGAAACAATACAGAGTCGAAAATTTTTAGTCCTTATAAGGATTCTGAGAATGAAGATAAAAACACAAAAGTTAGTATTTTTATTGAAAACTCTGGTAGTATGGACGGTTACGTTAAAGGGACTACAGAGTTTGAAGCTGCATTATCCGATTTACTTGTACAACTACAATACAAATACAACAAAGAAAAAAACAACAATCAAAATTTAAACATAAACTTTATAAATACAAAAATACACCCTTCAAAAGTTGATGAGGTAAATAATTTTGTTGAAACCTTAGAACCTAGTAAAGCCCCATATAAAGTTGGAAATAGATCGGTTAGTAAACTGAATGAAATATTAGAAATAATATTAGACAGCACCAAACAAAACGAAATATCAATTTTAACTTCTGATTGCATTTATTCTCTAGATAAAGGAAAAGACACGGAGGGAGCTCTTGAATTTCAAAAAAGCTTAACTAAAGGTGCATTTCTTGAAAAATCTAAAGAATTTAATTTTTCAACAATTGTATTAAAAATGAATTCAAAGTTTGACGGATGTTATTATGATAAGGATAATAGTAAAACTCGATTAAGTAAAAAAGAAAGACCCTATTATTTTTGGATTATTGGGAAACATAATTTAATAAAAACCTTTCAAGAAGAAATTAATCTTAAACAGTTAAAAGGTTTTGAGAACAGTTACTATTTATCAAATTCACAAGAAAATAACCAACCTTTTTTCATAGTTTTAAAAGAAACCAATAAAATAGGTAATTTTAAACCAACAGACAGAAAAGCTAAATATTTAAAAAGCATAAATGAAATTGAATACGAAAACGGTAACCTTCAATTTTCAATTGCAGTAGATTTAGAAAATATCCCTGTAGACAAATCATATTTAATGAATATAGAAAACTATGTTGTGCCAGATGGTTATTCTATAAATTCTATAGAAAAAGTAGACAGAAATAAAATTGAGAAAAGAGATTTTCTCACAGTCGAAAAAACAACTGCGACACATATAATAACAGTTGCTACTTCAAGTAAATTTACACTTCAAGATTTAAAGTTAGAATTATCAAACAAAATACCCTCTTGGGTTGAAGAAAGTAATAGCATAGACGATAGAGATGTAGAAAATGAACTAGATAAAACTTTTGGTCTACTCTACTTGGTTCAAGGTGTTTTTGAAGCATACACTATTCAAGACCCTAAAAACGAATCTTACTTCAATATAAATATAGAAATTAAAAAATAAATTATGGATTTAAATGTATTTTTCTCGGGAGTTTTTGAATGGGGAACTCTTGCATACAGAGGAGTGTTTTCTGATGACTTGTTTACTGAAAATCTATACGTCTCTATTGGGCTAATTACGACTTTAACAAGTTTAATACTTGTACTCACCTTTTATTTTATAATAAACAGACCTAGTTTCTCCCGTTGGCAACATTGGTTAGTAATGCTATTAATAAATTTTTTAATTGCCTTTTTAGTAGGATGCTTTATTCCTCAAAATGTTTTTTATGGTTTAGGCATAGAATATGAAATCATTGAATACATAACATTCGGTTTAATTACTGCAATTACATCAACTTTGTTCTTTATAGTTTGGACTTATTGCTTTAAATGGTTGAGAAGTAATGCCAAAGGAACACCTAAATTATTTTTCGGTAAATTTTAAAACAAAGTATAAAAATATTAAGCATGGCAAAATTATATATATTCGGAATAGGTGGTACTGGTGCAAGAGTAATTAAAACGTTAACAATGCTTCTAGCGTCAGGAGTAAAAACAAATTTTGATGTTGTTCCCATTCTAATTGATCCAGATAGTGCTGGGGGGGATTTAAATAGAACAATAAAACTACTTAGAGATTACCAAAATGTTCATAAAACTGTAGATGGTTACGAACAAAACAATTTTTTCAAAAACAAAATCTCAACATTAAGTGATATTGTTACAGAAAAAGGTGGTGGAGCAAAAGTTTTTGATGGTTTTCGATTTGAATTAGATGGAATTCAAAATGATAGATTCAAGGATTTTATAGATTTTAATTCGCTAGATGCGAATAATAAAAACTTAGTGAAATTGTTATTTTCAGAAAAGAATTTAGATGCCGATTTAGGTGTTGGTTTTAAAGGAAACCCAAATATTGGTAGTGTTGTTTTAAACCAATTCACAAAATCGGAGGTGTTTCAATCATTTGCAGATAGCTATGAAGCAAATGATAGAATTTTTGTTGTAAGTTCAATATTTGGTGGAACTGGTGCAGCAGGTTTTCCTCTACTCCTTAAAAACTTAAGAAAAGGTAAAGTTGGTGGTAAAAATTACGAACATCTAAAAAATTCAAGAATCGGAGCAATTTCTGTTTTACCATATTTCAAAGTAAAACAAAACGATAATTCTGAAATTGACAGTCACGGTTTTATAACAAAAACAAAAGCAGCTTTACATTATTATGCTAGAAATATTTCTGGAAATAATTCTATAAATTCTTTATACTACATAGGTGATTCAGCAGAAAATACTTATGAAAACATTGAAGGAGGTACAAATCAAAAAAATGATGCTCATTTTATAGAATTGGCATCTGCTTTATCAATAATTGATTTTGCACATACAGAAGATATTTATTTAGAAACTAAAAATGGCATTGCTTCAAACCCTACTTATAAAGAATTTGGAACTAAAGCTGTTAGACAACTTAGTTTTAATGATTTGTTTGATGGCACAAAAAATTCAATTATAAACAACTTAACAGAATATTTCTATTTCAATTTATTTTTAAAAGATAAAATGACTTGGGCAATTGATAAAAACTATCCATTTGTTTCAGAAGATGGAGCAAAATTCGACACAAATTTTATTCAACAATCTTTTTATAAAAATTTCTTATCAGACTTTAATAAAGAGTTTAGAATTTGGTTAGCCGAAGTATTCCGTAATCAAATATCATTTGCGCCTTTTGCAATAAACCCAATTACTAATGAGCAGAACGAAATTACTGATTTTAAAATAGATACAACGAGTATTTTTACTTTGGTTACTGGAATTCCAGAACGAAAAAACAAATTCAATCCTTTTGCACAAAACAATTATGAATTATTTGTGAATCACTTAAATAAAGCTTCTGACAAATTAGGAGATGCGCCAAGTCCACCGAAAAGATTTATGGGAGTATTTTCACAAGCAACTAAATCATTGGTAAACAAAAAACTATTATAATTATGGCTACTAAGGTATATAGACTATTTCAAGACAGAGATTTACAAGATTGGGAAGACAGAGGTGAGCCATATGGTCCAACTGTAATTGAAGATATTAATAATCCTGATGGAGATTATTCAACAACCGACCCTACTTCTATTCCAAGCCCTTTTGCAAGAGTAGATTTGGTTAGGTCAGCTTTCAAATATGTTGCAGATTCAAATAATTTTGATGGTAACACCATCTATCATAAATTAGTTTCTGACTGTTTTGATGTTGCTGAAATGTTTTTCAATTTCGATAAACTTGGTGATAGAGTACAAATTAAAACTTGGGATAAAAACACTGACCTTAACAATCTTTTGACATCAAGTAATCCTAAACACAAACTCTTAGGAGAAACATTAGATTTATTTTTAAAGCAAGATGCTAGTTCAAACAATTTTAATTCATTAAATAAATTGTATTTTATATTTTATGACAACAAAATTGTTGGAGGAACTTCGCCAACAACTTTGTTTTTTACGTCTGCTAATGATTTAAGCTTTGCAAACATTGAAAATGGTAATGATATATTTTTTGATAATGATTTAAAGCCCCTCTATAAGAGAGATATAGAATTTCAAAAATACATTTACAAATTAGTGAATGGGTATCCTGAGCTTAAAACTAAAATGAGAGATTTAGCGGATTATTTAGAAAAGAGTTTGACTCGTTTGGATGGTTACAATAATACTTTATATGGAGATCTTTGCAAAATCGAAGAGGAAAAAACTGATGACTTAGTAGGGAGAATAAATAGTTCTTATTCACCCCTAGACATAGGTGAAAACAATAATATTGAAATTTTAGGTGTCCCTTTAAAGAAAAAGAAAATTGAAAATAGAAGAACAACCATTGAGAGTTTAAGTGAGTTTACAATTATATCTTCTAAAACTAGGGATAAACCACTTGTTTTACAAAACAACTTTACAGAATCTCTTATTTATACAGATCGGAATGTAAAATGGGACAACAGTTGGGTGGTTCCTTATTTTGATGAAAAACCAATTAATGAAAGAACACTGCCGGGACAACTAGATAAATTTCCTTATCTAACCGTAAGTGATTTTTTACAACCACAAATAATTAGAGTTCCTTACGTTTTAAACTCTGATAAATATTTTGATGGTAATATTAAGAATGAAAGTGGTGATAATAACAAAAGTTTTCTGTTACCATTATCTAAAAAATTCTTTGAATATTTTGATACAGAAGACCTTCAAAAACCATTACCTAATGGGAAACCTATGTTTGAAGCAAAAGTATTTTCTGGCTCAATCGATGTTAAACTTAGAATACCAATTAAAGGAAACAGAAATGTAGATTATATTACATTTGAAAGATATTATGGTTCTGCAAAATCTGACAATAAAGATGTTGAAAATAATAAAGGTGTTATTATTGACAATAAAATCTCGCTTGCTGTTTATCCATTTCTTAAAATTGAATATGATTCATTTTACAAAATAATGGCTTTAGACCAAGGCGTAGATGCTGTAAATAGTCACAATTCATTATCTCTAAAGTTTTATTCTAATATAACTAAAGATTCATTAGAAGTAGATAAAACTTCAAGAACGTTAAAAAAAGATGGAATCATTCAGACTGACTTTTATTCTTTAGAGCAGCAGTTTGATTATATTGAAGTTGGCTATAATGATAATCTAGGAATAATAATACCTAAATTAAAAGCAAACTATGGCTCAAAAAAGATGAAGTTTGCAGTGGATTTTGGTACTACAAATACGCATATTGAATATAAAGTTGAAGGTGATAAATCATCTTTACCTTTTACTATTTCAAAAGATGAAATTCAGTATGAAACTTTGCATAGTTCAAGCACTGATACTGACGTTGTAGAAATGGAGAATTTTTTAAGACACGAATTTTTACCTAAAATAATAAGTAATAATTCTGAGTTTAACTTTCCTATTCGTACAGTTTCGGGAGAAAGCAGAAGCCTAAATTTCTCATCGACACCAGAAGCCTTTGCAGATATAAATATTCCTTTTGATTACGAAAAATATAAGAGCAATATTGATGCTGAAATAACTACAAATTTAAAATGGTCAGATTTTGAAGATACTAATAGTCCAAATAAAATTAGAGTTGAAAAATTCATCGAAAAAATATTACTTTTAATAAGGTCTAAAGTATTATTCAATAAAGGTGATATAAATAAAACTGAACTAATTTGGTTTTATCCATCTAGTATGGACCCAGGCAAAATAGACCAATTAGAAGGCATTTGGAATACCTATTTTACAAAATATTTTAAAGAAGGTAAAACTTCAAAGTTATCAGAATCAATAGCACCATATTATTATTATCAAAATCACGGCAATGTAATTGCAGGCACAGATACTGTTGTGTCTATTGACATTGGTGGTGGTACTAGTGATGTGGTAATATTTCAAAAAGAGAAACCTATCGCCTTAACTTCTGCACGTTTTGCAGCTAATTCTATTTTTGGAGATGGTTATGGTGGTTCGCCTAACAATAATGGTTTTATTGTAAAGTATCAGGAAAAAATCAATGAATTAATTGTTGATAATAAACTGACAAATTTAAAAGGTGCATTTGACCAAATTAGTAGTAAGAAAAAGTCCGAAGATTTAGTTGCCTTTTTCTTTTCACTAGAAAAAAACACAGCTGTAATTAATAAAAAAGCACCACTTTTATTTAACACTTGGCTTTCAAATGATAATGATTTAAAAATTGTTTTTATTGTTTTTTACTCTTCTTTAATATACCACATAGCTAACTTAATGAAAGCAAAAGGTATAGATGCACCAACAAATATTTTGTTTAGTGGAACAGGTTCAAAATCTATTTTAATAACTAATGGAAGTGATAAATTAGACAAGTTAAATAAGCTTACAGGTTTAATTTTTGATAAAGTCTTTGAAGGAAATAAAAATCATAAAGTAAAAATTAATATTGAAAAAAATCCAAAAGAAATAACTTGTAAAGGCGGCTTAGAAATAGATGTGGATTCTATTGGTGACATTGAGGATATCAAATCTGTTTTAATAGGTAATACAGAAAAAACTACAATTAACGAAAACCCTATTAAATACAATAATATTAGTGATGATTTAACGAAATCTGTAGTATCAGAAGTAGATAACTTTATTGACTTATTATTCGCTATTGATGATTCTATGAATTTCAAGAAATATTTTGGTGTAAATTCAGCCCATTTGGATAATTACAAATCAATCCTGAAGGAAGAAACTCTAAACTTATTAGATACAGGATTAAGAAGAAAAATTGAATCCTTACAAGGTAATACAAACATAGCACTAGAAGAGTCTTTATTCTTTTACCCTTTAGTTGGTGCGTTAAATAAATTAAGCTACAAAATTGTAACAGAACTAAATAAGTAATATTATGCATAAACTTTTTACTTTAATAATAGTCTTATTTTTTACAAGTTTGACTTTAAATGCACAAAGTCCTAAAGAGGAATATGATATAGCTGTTGATTATTGTGCTTGCAAAATATCTTATGCATATACAAATCAATATATATCTAATGGAAAAGCTGAAAATTACAATCAGAATGAGTTTAATAGAGAAAAAAAATCTTTTGAAAGCGTAATCAAACAAAAATTAGAAAATTGTAACATTGAAGAACATATTACTTATGACAAACTAAAAGTTCTATTATCAAATAACAATTTTAGTGGTTTCGCAGGCAAATTAGAAAGTGCTGTAAAAGAATCTAAGAAAGTAAACTTAGATGGCATAAATAAACAACAAGCTATAAATAATATTTTAAATGGTTTTTATAATAATGATGATTTTAGTAAAATAGTCTTAAAATATTCGGCTGTTAAAGAACTTAAAAGTAGTTTAGAATCTGAATTAAATAAAACCTTAAATAGTCTCAAAGAACAAACTTCTTTTGAAGACAATGAAACAATTAATACAGCAGAATCAATTACAACAAATGAAATTAATCACTCTAACAGTATTATAAATAAAGAAGATACTAATCAATTAAAAAGTACATTTTTTCCTAATTGGTTACTTTTCGCATTAATATTATTAGCATTTATTATTTTATTTATTTACAATTATATAAGTAATAAAAAGTTAAACGAAAGAATTGACAGACGTTTAAGTAAAAGCGAATACGAACAATCTAAAATTCAATTTAATCCATCCAATAATCGTAATAAAAGTAATAATTCTCGTCCTGAAAGAGATATTAAAGACATCTACGATAAAATATCAAAGTTAAATTTGGATATAGAACGACTTCAAAATAGTAATACCAATAGTTCGGTTTCAGGTATGCAAAAAACAAGTCAAGTAAAGAGTATTTCACAGCCAAAGCCAAAAGAGACCCAAAAATTTGCTTTTGCTAAAACACCAGTTAGTGATAAAGTTTTTAATGCTTTTGATGTTAATGATGATAAAGACGGTAAATTCTATAAATTTACTCTAAAAGAGAATAATCAAGCAGAGTTTCAGTTTTTTAATACAGAAAACTCAGCAAAACGAGCTTTAAATGCACCAGATTCATTTTTATATCCAGCTTGTGAAGAAACTGAACCACTTAACCAAAACGCAAAAAAAATCATTACTATTAAGCCTGGTATTGCAATAAAACAAGATGATAAATGGATTGTTAAAGAAAAAGCTCAAATAACTTATGAATAATATTACGATAATTGAATTTCTATTAGTTGGCCTAATCATATTAATTCAAATTTTTCAAACGCTAAAAACGTTTAAAAAAATAAATGTTCTCAAATCGATAATTCCTAACAAAGATTTCTTCAAAATAAAGTTATTTAATATTCCTGTTGAAGATTTACAAGTTTTTCAGCCAAAAGTTGTTTTAGATAATTTATCGAAATATGAAATAGAAAATACAGACATAAAATCAATATCTGATGATTTTGAATATACTTATGAAAACTTAGAGCCTTTAACAATTACTGAAATTAAGGATAAAATAAAAGTTGATTTTTCTGAAAACATCAAAGCAACGCTAAAAGAAGAAATAATAGATGAAGCTATTGCAATCCATAATTATCACGCTAATTACGAAAACTCTAATGAACAAGAGTCGTTTGTAAATGAAATAAGTTTAATCAATCCAAACGAAACAAGTAATACAATTTTTGATGGTCTTTTACACTCTATAAACGTTTATCTATTACGAAACAAAGGAGCTACTACAGATTTTAATCTAATTAAAGACATTACAGAAAGAAATATTGATACAGAAGATGAAGATATAAGCCAAAGAATTACAACACCATTATATCTAGGTTTAATGGGTACAATGCTTGGTATTATTTTCGGGCTTATAAATCTTTTTTTAATTTCTGGTGATGGAGACCAATTCGAAATCAAAGGCTTTCTAATCGGTGTGTCTATTGCAATGTCTGCAAGTTTTATTGGTTTGCTATTTACTGTATCAAACTCTACCTATTATAAAACTGCTCGAAAAGACGTAGAAATAGCAAAAAATGATTTTTATACGTTCATCCAAACAGAATTACTTCCTATTCTAAATCAAAGTGTTTCATCAAGTGTATTTATGTTACATACAAACCTTGTTAAATTTAATGATAATTTTACCGTTAATATTAATCGTTTAACAGGCTTATTAAATAAAAACTATGATGCTGTTATTGCACAAGATAACATTCTACAAAGTCTTGAAAACATTGATATTACTGAGTTTGCAAAAGCAAATATAAAAGTATTAAGGGAGTTAAAAGCTGGAACAGAAGATTTACATAAATTTAATCAATATTTAAGTTCTCTAAACGCAACTGTAGATGGTACAACTAGACTATCAAATTCTTTTCAAACATTATTAAAAAAAGCAAATAATTTTGAAGGACTAGCTGAAAAACTAGATTCTAGAATTGAAGAAAGTAATAAGTTGGTTCAATTTTTAAACGACCATTATGAAGTATTGAGTGAAAGGGGAGATTTATTAACTGACTCTGTGAAGAAAGTAGATGATATTTTAAATAAATCGTTAGTTGAACTCCGAGAGCATACAACAGAAAAAATTGATGCAATAAAACAATTAACCATAACAGAAGAGGACTCTGTAATAAAAGCATATACTGAAAATATAAACGCTATTAAAGAAAGAACTTTAACTGAAGAAAAATTGTTAAAAAATGCTTTTTCAGAAAAAATAGAAAGTCTTAAGAAAGTTTCAAAAAAAGAAGAGGAACTAATGGAAAGTAATTTTTCTCAATACAAAAGACATTTTGAAAAACTCGACTTGCTTGATAAACTACACGAATCTATTAATGAGATAAAGAGTAATTCAAAAAATCAATTAGATTTAGTTAATATAGAAATTAAATCATTAAGAGCAAGTGTAGAAAAATCAAAAACAACATCAAATAACAAAAATAAAGCAGCTCCATTAAAGAGTAATAAAAAAAAGAGTGTTGCAAGTAAGATAAAATTTTTTTTTACTCCCAAAAAAAATAAATAAATGAGTAAAAAACACAAAGATTTTTTTTGGATGAGTTTTTCAGACTTAATGACAAGTCTTTTTTTTGTTGTTCTAGTTTTATATGTTCTTACTTCTGTAATGCTTAATCAAGAGAAAAAGAAACTTCAGGATGCCTTAGTTGAACTTGAAAAAGAAAAAGAAAAAATTGAAGCCGATAACGAAAAATTAAATAAAATATTACAATTAAATGAGCAATTTAAACCTTTACAAAATGATAGAGACTTTATTTATTTGGAAGATTGCAAAAAATATATTTCAAAAGAATTAAATAGTATAGAAATATTTGAACCAAATAAATCAACTATTTTACAAAAATACAAATCTTCTACTATAAAGGTTGGGAATAAATTAGAGGAACTATTAAAAAACTTGAATGTTGCAAATGCCAATTTTTCTTATTTAATAATTATAGAAGGAAATATGGCAAATTCTTGGGATAAAAAATTTAGTAGTGATAACGAGTATGGTTATAAAAAAAGCTACGAAAGAGCTTTGGCTGTTTATAACCTTTGGAGCATTAATAATATTAACTTAAGAAAATATAATTCAGAAATTTTAATTAGTGGAAGTGGATTTAATGGTCTATGTCGTGATAAAATTGAAGAAAACAACAAACGATTTTCTATACAAATAATACCAAAAATAGAATACTCAAAATAAATGAAATTTAGATTATTAACATATATAATATTGTCTTTTGCTTTAACCAGTTGCAATGGCTGTTCTAAATCTGCTCAAAAGTTTAGAAATAACAAAGTGGAAAACATACCTTCAAAAAGAGAACTAACAACAAGAGAAAGGTCAACAGGTAAAACCATTATTAAAATGGAAAAGCGTAATGGAGTTTACTATGTACCTGTTGAACTAAACGGAGCTAAAATGGACTTCATATTTGACACAGGAGCTGGTATAATTTCAATCTCTGAAACAGAAGCAACTTTTTTAATGAAACAAGGAACATTAACCAAAGATGACATTAAAGGAACTGCGAAATTTAGTGATGCTAATGGAGATATCTCTGAAGGAACGATAATAAATTTGAAAACAGTTAAAATTGGTAATATTATTTTAAGAAACATTGAAGCTTCAGTAGTACATAATGAAATCGCACCACTTCTGCTAGGTCAGTCTGCTTTTGAGCAATTTGGAAAAATATCAATTGATTATAAAAGAGGAGAAATTACATTAGAATAATGCATAGGTTAATACAATATTTCTTTGTCGTTTCATTATTATTACAATTCTCGTGTGAATCCATAAGTAGTAAAAATAGTAAGTTAAAAAACTTAGAATCTGCTACATTAAACACTCAAGAAACAATATTAAAAAAAAGCGACCAAAACTCAATAAAAATACTTACCTGGAATATTCAAAATTTAGGTAGAACTAAGAATGCAGAAGAAATTATTGAAATTGCTGAAATTCTTAGGAATTTTGATTTAGTTGCTATTCAAGAAGTGGCTGCAAAAGACCCTGCAGGAGCCCAAGCAGTAGCTAAAATTGTCGACGAATTAAATAGAATGGGGAGTAAATGGGATTATCAAATTAGTAACCCTACAAAAAGTCCATCAGTATACATGTCAGAACGATATGCTATTCTGTGGAAAACCTCAAAAGTTAGCATACTAGAAAAAGCATATTTAGATAAAGACTTAGAAGATAAGTGTTTTAGAGAACCATTTATTGGGAAGTTTAAACTTAAAAAAGGCAATACTCCGTTTTATGTTGTCAACTTTCATTCAAGAAAACATAATGATCACCCAGAAGAAGAAATTAAATTTTTAAAAGATTACCCAAAAAGGTTAAATACGAATAATATTTTTATTGTTGGAGATTTTAATTTAAACGAACGTCATAAGGTGTGGGATGATCTATATAGTTTAGGTTTTAAAAGTGCTGTTAAAAATAAAAAAACTACCTTAAAAATGTCTTGTAAGAATGGTGTTTATTTAAACCATTCTATTGATAATATATACTATACTTCAGCAGAAGTAAAATTTGTTAATTCAGATCATTTAGATTTTGTTAAAACATGTGATAATTTAAAAAATGCAAGAATGTTATCTGATCATTTACCTGTTTTTTTAGAATGTATTATTGATTAAACTTCTTAACTATGAAAAAGATTCTTTTATTATTGATATTAAGCGCTTGCTTTATAAATTGTAATAGATCGTATGATAAAAAAGGAAATGAAATTATAGATACCTTTAATAATGTTCCAGTCTATTTACATCAAGGTAAAAACACTAGACATAGGGCTACGAACGGATATAATTATGGTCTAGAATGGCAATGTGTCGAGTTTGTAAAAAGGTATTATTATGATCATTTAAGTCACAAAATGCCAAACACCTTTGGACATGCAAAAGACTTTTATAATCATGGGTTAAAAGATGGGCAAAAAAATACAGCAAGAAATCTTACTCAATATTCTAACAAAAGTAAATCTCAGCCAAGAGTAAATGATTTAGTAATTATGGATGGTCATAGATTTAATAAATACGGTCATGTTGCAATTGTATCTAAAGTTAGTGACAGTGAGATTGAAATTGTTCAACAAAATGTAGGCAGAATGTCTAGAGCAACTTTTAAGTTGATTCACAAAAATGGAGTATGGGAAATTGAGAATGATTTATTGTTAGGTTGGCTTAGAAAATAAGCACAGTAATAAGTCTTATAATTAGAATATCATAGTCGAAGTAATCTAATTTTTATTATGAATTAACTTATTATTATTCATTATGACAAGAATTTAAGAGGAAAGAAGAACGATTAATCTCATTCTAAGTGTCAAATGCATTCAATTATTAAAAAAAATAAGATTAAATGAGTTTTTTTTTTCATCATCATGTACTAATTAAAAATGAGAAAGCAATTATACATTAGTTTTGCGGTAGTATTAATTTAAACACTTTAATTATGAAAAACTTAATGAACAGAAAAGACGATCCAACACAAGCAGATTTAGACAATCATTCTAATCAATTAAATGAGAACAATGCAGAGTATTGGCACTCTAGAGAGTAGTATAATTTAAAATTATAGAGCTCGTTTTATAAAAGGAGATTATCTATATTTACTTAATATTTTACCATTACCATTACCATCATCATCATCATCATTATTATTATTATTATTATTATTATCAATTTATCATTATCATTATCATCACCATTATCATAATTATTATAATCAATAGGTTGTTCTCCTGAAATAATTTCAGTAGAACAAATTTTTTTAAACCTTTAATTTTAATACTATGAAATCAGATACTTATTTCAACTTAAATAAAATCGTACCTAATATAACAGAAGAGAGCGCTTGTAAAATAATTGAGAATTATTATATTCGAAAATTTGGGTCTGAAGAAGCTGCTCAAAAATATTTTAAAGAGTATAAAAAGAATCCTGTAGATGAGTTTTTGAAAGAATTAAACCCTGCAATTTTAGCGAAATTTATTGGACCTTTTTTGAATATTACAAGTACTCCAATTACTGATATAATTGATAATGTAGCTAATTTAGGAAGCATGAGTGCTGTAGATGCAGAAGAACTATCTAAAAGTTTAGCATTTTTACAATCTATTGCACCAGAAATGGAATCCATTTTAAACTTGTCTGAAAGTAGAATGAAGGTTTCTATAATTCCTTTATTAGAGAAAAAATTACAACTAAGTTTAAGTAAAACAAGAAAAGAATTGGGCTACCAAGATCAAAGAACATTTAATAAGTGGTTGTCTGTTTTTTTTGAAGACAAATATGCGAATCGTGGAGGGCAAAATGGAAAAATAAGCCTAAAAGAATATATAGAAATTGTAAGCGCGTTTATGTTGAGCTATGATGAAGAATCTTTTAATTTTTCTAATATAGAGGAACTTCAAAATAGATTTAAAAACGAAAGAAGTATTCTTAAAAAAGAACTTAAAAAGTTTACAAATAATAATTATGCTTTATTAAGGTCTTTGATAGAAGAAACAGAAGGAATACAATTACCAGAGGAAGAATATAGAAAAGTACCTTATAAGATTGCTTCTTACTTTAAAAGTGAGTTTAAAAAAATATTACAATAAACCATCATTTATAATTTCAGCAATACTTTTTTTTAAAAAAAAGTATTGCTGAAATAAAATTAAATTGCCTTCAAAATTAATTTAAAACGAGTACTTTTTAAAGTTCCTTTTTGTTAAAATACCTTTATCCACTAGATCTTTTAAATTTGTTGTAGCAGTAGAGGAGGAGGTTTTAGCAATTTTAGTATACTTTTCAGAACTTAAACCACCTATAAAACCAGTATAACCTGCTTCAAATACTCTCAGCAATACTTTTTGTTGCCTGTTATTAAGTTGGGTAGAATACTGTAGAAAAAACTTTGCTTTTTCTACAATAAAATCTACACGTTTTAAAGTGTTTTGTTGTACTTCTATAATGGTCTTGCTAAAGTATTGCAATCAATCTGTAATTTCTAAAGTTGTATTATTGGTTTCAATTGAATTGTAATACATTTTTTTATGTGCTTCTATGGTATGTGATAGAGAAATTATGGTAGGCTGTTTAGAGCTTACTGCAATTAATTTTTCTGCTAATGCACGTCCAATTCATCCGTTTCCATCTTCAAAAGGGTGAATACAAACAAAATAAAGATGTGTAATACTTGCTTTGGCACGTGGTAACATACTTGTATAATTTGAATGATGTATTTCATTAAACCAATTAATAAATTGTTCCATTTCAGCTTGTATTTCAATAGAAGGAGGAGCTTCAAAATGAACAGTAGGTTAATCTATTCTTCTAGATACAACTTACATAAGATCTTTATGGGGTCAATAGTTACCTATATTTGTTAAATCCCTTCTGCCGTTGGTAAGCATTTTATGGCATTTAAAAAGTTGGTTGTGGTTTAAATCTTTATTAAAGTGGTAATATAAGTCTACCATCATTTCAGAGATACCAAATTCTGCGGGTGCAATTTTTTTTTTATCCGTAGCAAAATCAATTTTTTTTTAATAGAAGATTGCACACTTTCTCGGTTTAAAATTTCCCCTTCAATTTCTGAATTTTTTATAGCTTCTTCACTCAATATTTCTACTAATAAATCATTTTTAGAAACACTTTGTATATGTTTATAGCAGCTAATACGAGTCCTATATTTTTGAAAATTGTATTTCTAAATGTTCTAGATTCTCTTTATCTTATGTGAAATGAGGCTAATTCTTATATAACTAATTCCAATTTTTATATGACATGAGCTATATGTATGATTTTTATAGCTCATTATTTATTTTTGGTTTATATATTTCCAAAATTCAAGTCTTTAAAATTGTGTATATTTGATTAGAAATTAATACAATAATAATCTGAACTAAACTGAACACGTTTTAGAACACGATTTAAATAATAAAAAGGTTAAAATTCAGTAAATCAGTTATTTACGTGAACTCATAACCCGAAGGTCACTGGTTCGAGTCCAGTTCCCGCTACTAGGTTTAAAGCCAATAAAATCAACGGTTCGTGTTACACGAACCGTTTTTTTTATGTCTATAAGTTTCTTACTTTTACGTACCGTAAACGTTTTACCTATGAAATTGAATTATTCTGAGCCAAAAATCTATATTGGAGGCGTTGTTTTATATCCACTTTAAAAGAGGAAATGGCATCGCTTGATAAGCCCCTTGCATGTTTATTTTTCTTTCATAAATCCTATAACGGTAAAATTAGAAAGGAAGCCTAATATTAAAGCAGGAGCAAACAAGTTAAAAACGAAAAAAGAACGCTTTACATTTTTAAAAGTACTCAAGCAAGCTGTGTTAGAGTTGTTAGAATGTGGTTTTAATCTATATGAAGACAATAGTGAGTTGATGCCCCTTTGTTTTTAGTAGAATCAACAAGAGTAGTAAGAAATCAATAGTTTGGCAACAACCTTATGCTATAGAGAAGGACCAGCATATAACTATTTTAGAAACTTTTAAGTTGACTTTAGAATTGAAAGTGAGTATAATTAATAAAAATAGATTTGTTTAAAATAAGAGTAGGGTTGGGCTTTTTAAAATCTGTTCTAAAAAGAGATAAATCATATACACAACAAAGTATACTTAAAACTAGACACCATATATTCTTCTCCAAGTTTTAGAGCGCCCTTAATAGCCTTGAATCTTTTTGAAAACTCATTCCCATTATTGATTTCTTCCGCATTCCACTGCTCTCAAATCTTCCAAAAAAAAATGTGATTTTGGATCCTTATCAGATAAACTTTTAAATAAAAATCCGAAATAATTTTTATTTGTACAGGTTTGTTTTTTGCCTTTATATATAGTTTTCTATCCTGAATGCCAAAATCTTCAATTTTCAATAGGTCTTAAAATACTATAAGATATAAACTTTATGAGAAGTAATAAATGAGTATCTTTTTCTTCTAACTTCTTATAAATTTCTGTTTTTTACTTTGAAGTATAGTGCTTGTTTAAAACTTTTATTTCGCATAATTGATTTATAGTTTTATTATAAACACCAAATGTAAATATGTCATTTTATTGTGAGTAAATATGACAATATTTCATGTTTTTGTCATGTTTATATAGGATATTATGTAATAATTGTTATAAGAGACAATAAATCGATTTTGGTATTTAATTTGTTTAAAATAGAATGAAGTCGTTGAGATTTCAAATTTGAAAAATAATGTTTAATTTAAAATTTTGTAATTATGAACAATTTAGCAACTGTTCCTAAAAATGGAAGTTTAGCGAACAGCATTTCAAATCAAAACTTTCCAACTTTGTCTAATTGGTTAGATGACTTTATCAATAGAGACCTACCATCAGTATTTACTTCAAATTTCAATACTGGTATTACTTTACCAAAAGTAAACATTAAAGAAACTGCCGACGCTTTTGTGGTAGAAATGGCTGTTCCAGGTTTAAAAAAGTCAGATTTTCAACTTGACCTCGATAATCAAGTATTGTCTATTTCTACAGAAACGAAGGAAGAAAACGAACACAAGGAAGAAAATTATACTCGCAGAGAGTTTGGTTATTCCTCGTTTAAAAGAACCTTTAATTTACCAGAAAGTGTAAACGATGAAAAGATTAATGCAAATTATGAAAATGGTATTTTAAGTATTCTTTTACCAAAAAAAGAAGAGGCAAAACAAAAGCCTGCCAGAAGCATTCAGATTTCATAATTGTTTCAATAAATTTATGAGTAAAATATTAAGAGGATGCTGTTTTTTCAGTATTCTCTTATTAATAAGTTTAATTCTTTAAAATTATAATGTTATGCCAAGAAAATTTAAATCTGGGGAATGGGTAACAGTTAAAGGAAAACTTATCTCCCCAAAAATGCAAGTTATTAAATATGTTCCCAAAAAAGAGTCAATATTTGGTTTGGTTAATAAAGACACTTATTTGGAATGTGTTTGGTATAAAAATGGAGAAAGAAAATCAAAAGTATTCCATCAAAACAAATTGATTAAAATGATAGAAACAGGCGTTTTGTTAAAAAGAGATACAATAAACTCAGAATTAAGTTTAACGTAAAATATAAAGTGATGAAAAAGTATATTTTAATATTTATGGTTAGCTTGTTAAGTATTAGTTGTAAAGGACAAGAAAATGAAACTAAAAAAGTTGAAAAAGAAGATAATAAAACTGATATAGTTGAAGAGCCTAAAGGCACTTGGAAAGTTGATAAAGAATTTGATCAAAACGGAAACTTAATTAGATATGACAGTATTTATTCTTGGTCTTCTAACGATAAGTTTAATAATTTCTCATTGTCTGATAAAGATAGTTTGATGCAATCTTTTAAATCACGATTTTTCTCAAATTATTCAGGATTTGAAAATCAAGGGTTTGATGCTGTTTTTTCTCAAGATTCACTTTTTAGTAAACATTTCTTTAATGATGATTTTTTTGGAAGTAATTTTGGAAAAGACTTTATGGACATTGATAAATTAAGCCAACAAATGATTGCAAGACAGAAGAAGTTTTTAGAAAAATACCAATCAGAATTTATCAAACCTAAAGACGAAAACTAAATAGTTTTCGTCTTTTTTTTCTTGTTCATAATTACCCTCTGGTCTGTGTCTAGTCCTGAAATATGGCTAAAGCTTAAATCTGTTTCTTAATTTTTAATAACATTATTTTTAAGAAGATTAGACTTGTAAAAATGGATAGTGAAATAAAGCACATTGGTATTCCTGTAGAAGTCTTTGGGCATTGTACAATTTCTAATAGTTGTGTTGTTGTGCCATACAAAGCAATAGAAAAAGCAAGTCCTGTTCCAATAAAATAGATGTAGTTATTCCATTTTAAAAGATGTCGGAGTAAAGGCATTATAAAACACCCCATTATAATATAACAAGCAGGTATATTAAATATTTTAGGGCAAATAGATTCGTTTATAAATTCATCGTAAACTAAACTACTTGCTCCCAAAATACTTAAAACAAAAATCAGTATTAAAATAATATGTAATACTTTTTTAAGTTTCATTATTTTTGAATTAATTGAGCAGAAGGAATGGTATCTGAAACTGAAATTTTAGGAATTGTTAAAAGTGTATTTATTTTAGGGGTTTGAAACGTGTATTCTTTTCCGCTAATATATTTAACAATAACACTTTTTATAGAGTCTTTGCCTAAACCAAAATGTAAAGTTGCAGATTGATCACTTGTTAATCCTTCTCCAACTATAAAATCTTCCGTTATTTTTTTATCACCAGAAGTTATCACTTCTATTTTAGCTCCTAAATTTTCAGCATTATCATCTAATTTTACTTTAATAAAATTATTGTCGCCTCCATCATTAATAAAAGCCAAAACAGGTGTGCCTATGTTTACCCAAATAAGGTCTAAATAACCATCTTTATTAAAATCACTTACCAAAGGAGTAATTGCATAATTAGGGTTTACAACACCACTTTTTTCTTCAGTAGCAACAAAAGTATGGTCTTCTTTTTGGGTTAAAAATCTACTTGGTAATTTAAATATTTTATGTGGTGGAAAATCAATATAGTTTTCTGCTACAATTAAATCTTGTAACCCGTTATTGTTCATATCTGCAAATACAGCTCCTCAAGAAAATTCAAAATCTTTAGTTTGTGTTATTTCTGCTACATCTTCGAATACGAAATTACCTTTATTCTCAAAAAATATCCAATTAGGATTAAAAAGATCTTTGTTTTCAATGTTTCCGCTTGCCACGAAACTAGGTACTTTAGATCCTGTATTTGAAAACATAAAATCTACTAAACCATCATTATTATAATCACCTACAGCTATTCCCATTGGATAGGCATATTTAGTGGTTGATGGATTTTCTTTCATTTCAAAAGTTCCATCACCTTTGTTTTTGTAAGTTCTAATTTCTCCTGTATCATAAGCAATAATTAGATCGAGCCAAGTGTCGTTATCAATATCAATCAAAATACCCATAAAAGTATTATGAATGTATTCTAAACCTGCTTCAATAGTTGTGTTTTTAAACGTATTGTCTCCATTATTGATTAGTAAAAGACTTTGAGGACCATAATTTTTGCTAAAATTATTTTGCCCAACCATTTGTTTTTTTCTAATGTAATTAGCAACAAAAATATCGGTAAAACCATCCTTATTTACATCACCTAAAGTTAAACCTAATGGTGTTGCGTTGTCTGCCAAATCATATTCTAATTTCTTTGGTGTAAATTTTCCGTTGTTATTATAATAAATTACAATGCCATCTTCTCTAGAAAGAATTAAGTCGGTAAAACCATTGTTGTCAAAATCTGTGGAAGCTCCACTTAAAGTTGTCTTATTTTCTTTCTTTGGAAGCCCTACGTTTTCAGGTATAGAAATAAATTTCCCTTCCTTGTAACTAAAAATTTCATCTTGCTGATTGTATCCTCCTCCTAAAAATAATTCATCAACACCATCATTATCAATATCAATTAATACAGATGCGGTAACAGGTAATGATTCTGTTCCGTTAAATTGATGTGTAAAGTCGATTGGAATTTCCTTGAATGTAGGAATTAAATTGTCTGCTATTGCATTGTTGTATGGGTTATTTCTATCTGTGCTAAATTTAACAGCTACAATAATTACTAATAATACTATTAGTGTTAATATAATTCCTGCAATTCTTTTTATTATTTTCATATTGATAAAGGGTTGTTTTTTTGAGTTGATATAATGATAAACTAAATACTATAAAATGAACAACATTCATTGCTATTGGTGCTATGTATTTTCCTATTTGTGGAGAAATAAAGTACAATGTAGATACAGAAATTAATAAAACGATAGGGTTAAAAATAGCCATCCATTTCTTATAACAGGTTCCTCCTTTTAGTATTGTAATACTGAAAAATACGGAAAGTAAAAGAATGATTATTCTTAATATCTGAACAAGAGATTCACTAATTAAGGTGTAATTGTCTAATATTTTTTGATAAACTTTAGTATCAATATCATTTTGAAGATGAACAATTGTTCCTAGAAAAGCTCTAGAAGTAATCCAGAAACCGCCAATAGTAAAAGCTAAAATACCTAATCCAAAAACGATAGAAGCTAGTTTTTTATTCCCTTTTTCTAACATTTTATAAATATGATAATAGCCTAAAAAGTAAAAAGGAACACCAAATACTGCTAAAAAATGCCCTTTTATCAAACTATTTTTTGGTACAAATTGAAAAAACTGATAGTTGTCTGCATTACCAATAATATGTAGACTAAAATGAAGAAGAAACTCTCCAACACCAACAAGAACACTTCCTAATATCCCAAGAATTCCTGTTATAAATATTTTATTTTTATCTAATAGCATTTATTTTGCTTTATGTAATTTTATAACTTGCTTGTTACGGTGGTGATTTAAGAATTATTCCTTCCGTACAAGTTGAATATCAATTGTATTCGTATAATTTTTATTCGAATAATTCTTTGATATACACATCTGTCGTTCAAGTTGAGAGTAACTAACAAAATATTTTTAACATTATTTTAAGAAGGTGGTGATGTAGGATGCTTTTGTGTTATAAAGTGCAACTTATTGTAATATTTAATTTTTTACATCCATAAGAATGCTAGTATTCAATACCTATTTAGCCACCATTTTAAAGTACTTTTAGTTTGAATACTCCCTTTATCTAATTCTTTCAGCATGGTGGTCAATCTTTTTTGGTCTTGTAAAGATTTTATTTCCTGTAACCATTTTTCTAATGCTTCTTTTCCTCCTTTACGTTTACAATATCCGCAGCCCCATTGGTCGTTAGAAGTTACAATTTGTATAAAATGATTCCCTCTAGAAGGGCAATTTGCAACCCAGCTATTTTTATTAAAACCAGTAGGAATTGGGTTTAGTTGGTGTTGTTTTAATAATGAAATTAATGGTGTAATTTTTTGAGAGGCTTTTTCTTTTTCAGTTGATCTTGATTTTTTTATATCATTAATAATTTGCTGAAACTCTTGTTGAGTAAAAATAGGACTGTCTTTTATTGTAGGGAATCCATCATAGAGGTAATTTGCCTCAATTAATTGATGAACAATATAAATAATATCTTCTTTTTTAGTGCTAAATTGAAGTTTGTATTGGGCTTTAATTTCTAATGCATCGTCAGTAGAATAAGCTAGTTGCATATAGCCATCATCTGTAATTCTGTAGAAATAATTAAGCTCAATATTAAACATTGTTTCATAGGTAGTCATAAGAACATTAAACTCATTTTTAATGGTTGTAGTGCTCCCAAAGTCTAGTTCAGCATTCATTTTAACGCCTTCTTGCGTTGTAAAAACAGTTTTCATCATACATAATTTAAAAGTTATGTATCAGGGAAATAAATTAAAAAAGGAGGTTCATTTATTTTGACTGAACTGTCCGTATTCTAAACCACCGTGGCTGTTGTGCTCGGTTGGTACGCATTTTTTGCGTTCCTGATACATTACAAAACTAAGAAATATTTTTAGAGCAGCCAACTTTTAAAAGTGTGGTTAATTATTTTTTTAATAGATGTTGTTTTTTTCTAAATATGGAAACCCGTATAAAAACGATAAAATGAAAAATTAAATTTGATATTAAATTAATGATAAATATATAAGTAACCTTTTATTTTAAAATGATAAAAATGTTTCAAAAAGTTTTGGTAGCAGAAGATTTAGATGTTATTAATAGCGGAATTAAAATAGCTTTAGAAGAAATAGGAATAAAACAAATAGATTTTGCTTCGTATTGTGATGAAGCGTATGCTAAAGTTAAAAGTGCTTATTTAAACAATACTCCTTACCATTTAATCATTTCTGATCTGTCTTTTCAAAATGATGGTACACCACAGAAATTAAAATCTGGAGAAGAATTAATAGAAAAAATTAGGAATGATTTTTCAGGCTTAAAGATTGTTGTGTTTTCCGTTGAAGATAAACCTTATAAAATTCAGCATTTATACAAAACATTACGGGTAGATGGATATGTTTGGAAGAATAGAAACGGATTAAAAGAATTAAAGAATGCCATGCATGCAATTTCTACTTCAAATCAGTTTTATATTTCACCAGAATTAAATACTACCGTTCATCCAAAGCAAGTAGTTGAGATTACCGATTTTGATATTTCATTAATAGCTTTTCTTTCTAGAGGATTATTACAAGAGGAAATTAGTAAAAACCTAAAAGAAAAAGGAATTTTACCATCTAGTATGAGTGCTATAGAAAAAAGATTAAAGTTTTTAAAGGAACATTTTAATGCGAATAATCCTGCGCATTTAGTGGCTATTTCTAAAGATTTTGGGTTGATATAATAATATTTTAAAAAAAAAGGATGCTAATTACGGAAAACCGTAATATCTCTATGTTTTATTGGGATATCTTTGAAAAGTAGTTAGGGAAAGAAACTATTGAAAAGGAAAGAGTGCTAATTAAGAGCCTTACGGAAACCCGTGAGGCTTTTTATTCTTAAAAACCTTGGTTACACTTTTATCACAGACTTTAAATTTCTTTTAAAACCTAATTATTGATTAAATGAATAGCTAAAAGTACACTGGTTTTAAATAAACCATTAGTAAATAAATTTGTTGCAACTTCATTTATAATATTTTTTTGAGTATTTTAATGTTGTTGGGGGACAGTGTTTATCGTCATTAAATTATTTTATTTGGAGTTGTTTTTTTTTAGGTGATATTATCACAGCTTTTTAATTTTTTGGCTATTGATTTTTATCATAGATTATTATTAGTATTTTATTTGTAAAAAGAGAGCGTTCTGCCTTTTTATTTATTCATTTTTTTTACTTCAACAAAGTAGCATTATTGTTGATTTTTATTCAAATTATTTGTGCTTTTTTTAGGTTTTAATCAATAGTGATTTTGTTTAGAAATAAACAATAAAAGCATGTTGTTTATTCCTGAAAAGTAGATAGATTTGTACTTTATTTTTTAACTAAGAATGGTTATCAAGTTTAAAAACTTGATATTAAAATGGGAATCTAGTGTAAACCTAGAACTGTCCCGCAGCTGTAAGCTCTAAAATTGAAATCCGAATAGTCACTTTTCGAAAGAATGGGAAGACCGGGTGGATGGAGTAAGTCAGAAGACCTGCCATTTTTAAATAATTCATTAAGCTTTCGAGGATTGAAGCTAGAATTAGGAATCTGCCTATCTAATATTTTAGATATGTAGAACTTCTCTTATTCTATCCTCGTATACAAAATTTAAGTATGAGGACTTCTTTTTTACATTCTTTTGGGGCTATTTGTTTAATTATTGGATGCTGTAATTCGAGTTCTTTACATGCCCAAAAAATTGATTCAACAAACGCCGTTCAGCTTAAAGAAATATTTTTAGTAGCCAATAAAGAGAAGTTAAAAAAGCACTTTTCTCCTGTTTCTGTTCAGTCTTTAACAGGTAAGTCTTTAACGCGTTTAAGTAATTCTAGTGTTGCTGATGCAATTCGTTTTTTTAGCGGAGTTCAGTTAAAAGATTATGGCGGAATTGGTGGTATAAAAACCATAAATGTAAGAGGCATGGGCTCGCAACATACGGGTGTTTTTTATGATGGTGTTCAACTAGGTAATGCTCAAAATGGGCAAATAGATTTAGGTAAATATTCTTTGCAAAATATGGAGGCTGTTTCATTGTATCAAGGGCAACGTTCAGATTTAAATCAATCTGCTAAATCTTATGCTTCTTCAAATAGTATTTATCTAAAAACAAAAACGCCTCAGTTTTCTGAAGGGAAAAGTATCAATACAAATGTAAGCCTAAAAACAGGTTCTTTTGGCTTGGTAAATCCTTCTGTGAATTTAGATTTTAAAATTAATAAGCATTTAAGTGCTCGTGTTAGTACAGAATATCTCAATGCTAACGGAAAATATAAATTTAGATATACCAACGGAAGTTATGATACTATAGCAACGCGAAATAATGCCGATATTGAATCTTTTAGGGCAGAAGCATCTTTGCATGGTTCGAACGGAATTAAGAATAATTGGAATGTGAAATTATATCATTACGATTCTGAGAGAGGATTGCCAGGAGCCATTGTTGCCAATCGTTTTAAGCGTCCGCAACGTTTATGGGATCGAAATAATTTTCTGCAAGGAGCATTTACAAACCATGTAAACGACTTTTATTTTTTTGTGTTAAGAGGTAAATATGCGCATAATTATTCTCGATATGTAGACCCAGAAATTATAAAGGTAGACGGAGAACTAGACAACAGATATACCCAAGAAGAATATTATTTGTCGATGGTAAATACGTTTCAGGTTTCTCCTTTTTGGAAATTATCTCTGGCAACAGACTTACAAAAGAATACGATGGATGCAAATTTGTATCGATTTTCTTACCCTAAAAGAATTACGCTTTTATCAGCTTTAGCTGCCGATTTTAATTTTGATAAAATACACATACAAGCAAGTGTGTTAAGTACTACTGTAGATGAAACGGTGCTATATTATGAGGCGGCAGAAGATTTACAGAAGTACTCACCTACAATTATGATGAATTGGCAACCTTTTACTTCTAATAAATTTAGGGTAAGAAGTTTTTATAAAGAGATTTTTAGAATGCCAACTTTTAATGATTTGTATTATACTTTTATAGGAAATACGTTTTTAGATCCAGAAGATGCTGCTCAGGTAAATCTTGGATTTTCTTATCAAACAGAGTTTAAAAAAACAGCATTTGATCTTCAAGCAGATGTGTATAAAATTTGGATAGACAACAAAATTGTAGCAGTTCCTGGGGCTAATTTATTTAGATGGACAATGCTAAATTTAGGTAAAGTAGAAACCACCGGAATAGAAACAAGTATAAAAGCAAGTGGAAGTTTAGGAACAAAATTTAAGTACAATACCAATTTAAGCTATACGTATCAAGAATCTATAGATGTTACTGCTAATGCCAGTAATTACGGAGATCAAATTCCGTATATACCGCGCCATAGTGGTAGTGTAAATGCAATGATAGATTACCAAGAAATAGAATTTAATTACAGTTTTATTTATACGGGAGAAAGATACAGCCAAAAGGCAAACATCAGTTCTAATTATTTAGAACCATGGTTTACACACGATTTAAGTTTAGGAAAAACACTCTTATTCAATAGAAAAAAATTAAAAGTTTTAGTAGCAGTAAATAATGTATTTAATCAACAATATGCGGTAGTAAAAAACTTTCCGATGCCTGGGAGATCCTATCGTTTCACTTTAAATTTTTTATTATGAACAAAAGAAAATTAAGTTTACAAATTGCATCAGCTTTAGCTGTTGTGTTTTTTTTAAATTCATGTAGCAGCAATGAGAATTTTGATGATCCAATAAATCCGGAAGTTCCTACAGAACCTATTGCGGAATTAAAGGGGTTTTATTTACTGAATGCGGGCAATATGTCTATGAATAAGGCTGCTTTAGATTATATGGATTTTGAGACCGGAATTTATGAAAAAGAAGTTTTTAGAACGGAAAACCCAGAAGAAGTAGGTGGTTTGGGAGATGTTGGAAATGATATGGGAATTTATGGTTCTAAATTATATGTGGTTGTAAATGCATCTAATAAAGTAGAAGTTTTAGATGCAAATACCCGTAAAAAAATTAAGCAAATAAATATTGATAATTGTAGATATATAAAGTTTTATAAAGGAAAAGCGTATTTGAGTACTTACTTAGGTGTTATTGGAGATCCGAATGCTGTAAACGGAAAAATCATGGAAATTGATACTACAAGCCTTAGTGTTACTCGTTCTGTAAATGTAGGTAGACAACCCGAAGAATTGGTGGTGCATAATGATAAAATTTATGTTGCCAATTCTGGAGGATATAGTCCGCCAAATTATGAATCTACTGTTTCTGTAATTGATATTGCTAGTTTTGAAGAAACAAAACGTATAGAAGTAGGTATCAATCTACATCGTATGCAAATGGATAGTGAAGGAGATTTATATGTTTCTTCTAGAGGAGATTATTATGAAACACCGTCTAAACTTTTTGTTGTTGATACAGAAATAGATGAGGTTAAAACTTCGTTTGATTTAGCGGTAGGAAATATGACTATTTCTGATGATATAATGTATATCTACAGTACAGAATTTAGTTTTTTTACAGGAGAAATGACGGTTTCTTATAATCTATTAGATACTAAAACAGAAACTATACTTCAAGATTCTTTTATAACAGAAGATAGTAAAGATTTAATACAAGTTCCTTACGGTATTGAGATAAACCCAGAAACAAAAGACATTCTAATTACAGACGCTAAAGATTATGCTACTCCAGGAAAATTGTATTGTTTTTCATCAGAAGGAGTTTTAAAGTGGTCTGTAGAGACCGGTGATATTCCTAACAAAGTAGTATTTAAATATTAATAATTATCATTCAATAACCAACTTTTTAAATTAAAATTATGAACAAATTTAGTCAACTTTTAAAACCACGTGTAATTTTCTTAATCTCTTGCTTTTTAGTAATAATGGCATCGTCTTGTACTTCAGAAATAGACCTTTTTAGTGTAGCTCCTGTAATTGAATTATCAGAAAAAAGTAATAATATAGAGATGTTAATGGGAGAAACCATTAATTTTTCGGCAACAAAAATGAATGATGCAGAATACACAGAAAAATGGTCTTTAGAAGGTAACGTTACATCTTCTACAGCTACTTATGATTTTATTCCAGAAAAATCTGGAACTTATACCGTAACGTATGAATCATCTAATAATGCAGGTGTATTTAGAAATGAGTATACTATTGTAGTAAACGCATTAATTCGTCCAATTACAGAGGAAAGTAATTTATATGTAACAACTTTACTAGATTATTTACCTGCACCTGGTCAAAGAATTAATAGTTCAATTGGTACTTTAGAAGGAGCTAAAACTCTTGAAGGCAAAAAAGGAATGGTTACTTTAGGAGCATGGGGAGGTACTGTTTCTTATACTTTTGATCATACAGTTATAAATACAGAAGATGCAGCTGATATAATGATGTATGGAAATGCATTTTCTGGTTTTGCAGAACCTGGTGTTGTTTGGGTAATGCAAGATGAAAATGCAAATGGAATTGCAGATGATACTTGGTATGAAATTAAAGGAAGTGCAGATGCTTTAGAAGGAACCATAAAAAACTATAGTGTAACTTACTCTAGACCTAATGAAGCTTCAGATGTTGTAACTTGGATAGATAGTGAAGGGGAAAGTGGTGTTATATCAACAAAATTTTATCCAGAATTTATTACAGAAGATTCTTATACAATTACAGGGACTCTTTTGACAGATAATAATATTGACATGAGCAACCCTAGCTGGATTAAAAGTAATGCTTTTGAATATGGATATGCTGATAATACTCCAGGAGGCGATAAATTAGATATTTCAGACGCTGTTGATAACGAAGGAAATACGGTGAATCTAACAGGAATTGACTTTGTTAAGGTTCAAACAGGAATCTTAGCAAATATGGGGTGGTTAGGAGAACTTTCTACAGAAGTAACAGGTATTGCAGATTTAAATATGTTAAACAATTAAATAATTTGTTTTAGAATAGGGGGAATGTTAGCATTCATTTCTTTCTTTAAAAGAAACCTAAAAACCTCTTCTTAGTCATTAAGAAGAGGTTTTTTTTTGTTGAATTATTTCAGATACTTATGAGTATTTGTTTTTAGTAAGTTCAATTATATAAGATTTAATTCTTTATAAATAGTTTTTTTAAATTGTCACTTTTAATAAGTAATGTATATTAATGAAAAAATTGAGATAAATCCCCACAAGCTTAATGCAAGTACAATAGGTTTTATTCCTGTAGATTTTAAGTCTTTTATAGAGATTGTGGTTCCTACAAGAAATAAGGTTACGACCAAGACTCTTTTAGAATAAAAAACAATTTCAGAAGTAATTTCTGTAGGAATTAAATGATAACTATTTATAATAATAGCCAATATAAAAAGTAGAATAAAATAAGGAATTGAAATTTTTTCTCCTTTTGTTTTAAATATAAACATAGATAAAATAGCCAAAGGTATTATCCAAAGTGTTCTTGATAGTTTTACTGTTGTAGCAATTCTTAGTGCTTCATCTCCATAACTTAGGGCAGTGCCCACAACAGAGCTAGTGTCATGTATAGCAATAGCACACCACAACCCAAATTGTTCTTGAGATAAATGTAAAAAATGTCCAATTGTAGGGAAAAGAAACAAGGCTACAGAGTTTAATAAGAAAACAATACCTAAAGCAACACTTATTGTTTTGCTATTTGCTTTAATTACTGGAGAAATAGCGGCAATGGCACTTCCGCCACAAATAGCAGTTCCGGAGGTAATTAAATGCCCTAATTTTTTATCTAATTTTAATGTTTTTGTAAGTATTAAACCTAAACCTACTGTTAAGAAAATAGAGAAAAAGGTAAGACTAAAAGCTTGCTTACTTGTTGCTAATGTTTCTTTAATTAGCATTCCAAAACCCAAGCCCACCACTGCTACTTTTAAAAGGATATGAATTGCTTTATAGCTTTTAGATTTAAATGGGCTTCTAAAGATGATAGCAAATACAAAACCAAGTAATAAGGCCGTTGGACTATTCATTGTGCTAAATAGCGCAATAATTATAATTAAGAAAAAAATGATTTTGGCAATTGTGGTTTTCATATCGAGATTCATTTATCGATACAAAACTAAGGACTAAGAATAACTATTAAGCAAACTTATTTATTGTTTAATATAACTAAAAGTTATAGTTGTTTAATGTGTATTTTTCAAAGTAGCTCATTAAGTTAGATTGATACCCTGTTCTAGATACAAAATAAAACCACCTTTCAATAGACAAGTCCTTAACGTCAATTATTTTAAGCTTGTTATTTGTGAGTTCTTCAGAAATAGCATGAATAGAAATAAAGGCAAAATTATCAGAATTTAAAAGATAATTTTTAATGGCTTCTGTGCTATTTAATGTTACTACGGTGTTCAGTTTTTTAATGTGGTGTTTGTTTAAATGTTCTACAACTATTTCTTTAGTACCAGAACCTAGTTCTCGCATAATAAAAGGAACTTCTTGTAAGACTTCTAAACTAATAAGACCTTTTTTAAAGGTGTAGTTTTTTGCATTTGTAACTAACACAATTTCATCTTTCATAAACTTACTAAACTGTAGTTTTCGGTTGGTGTTTTTACCTTCTATAATTCCGAAGTTTAGTGTTTGGTTTAGGATGAGTTCTTCAATATCGTCAGAATTTCCAGCAGTTATTTCAAATTTAGTATTTGGAAACTGTACTCTAAATTTTGCAATTACTTTTGGCATAATATAATTTGCCAAAGTAGTACTAACACCAAAGTTGATTAAATCTGGATGATTTTCATTTTTATGCAAGAATTGATTTTCCATTTCTGCATAAATTTCTAAAATTTTATTGGTGTAAATTAAAAAAGCCTTTCCTTCACTTGTTAATTTTATGGAGTTTCTTTTTCTTAAAAATAAGGTGGTTTTGTAGGCTTCTTCTAAATTTCTAATAGATTTAGAAATTGCTGGCTGCGATAAAAATAATTGTTCTGCAGCTTTTGTAAAACTTAAATAATTAGCAACAGTTTTAAAAATAAGAAGTTTTGTTTTCATCAGCAGTTTAGTCTAAAATAGAATTATCAGTAAAATGAATCTATTATTTCTTTGATAGCCTAAAGGTACGTGTAATCTTATTATTCTATAGTTTGTAAACTGATAATTTTAAAAACTGTTTGTAGAATTTATAATAATAAAAAACTCGATACTAATATAGTATCGAGTTTTTAAAAATTTATTAAAATCCGTTTCCAAGATTCTCTGGAGCAGAGGTAGCTTGTGCTTTTTGAGGGCTTAAGATCATATAGGTCCCTAAGGCTGTTAAAGCAGCATACTTACCATACTTTCCTATTTCTTTTAAAGCTTCTTTTCTATCTATTTTTTTATTGTCTTTAATATTCATGTGTTCGTTATAAAGAGGTTAGTCTATAATTATTTTTTTAGAAACTGATTTTCCTTCAGTAGTAACTTTTACTAAGTAAACTCCTTTAGAAAGGCCGTTTAAATCTAGAGGGCTATATTTTTCTGAAGATTTGTTTTCTTTTAATATAGCTTTACCGTTAAGATCAAATAAATCAATTTTTAAGGTTCCGGTGTTTGTTCCTTTTATTTGTAAGAAATTATTCTGATTAAAAATCTGAATTTTTGATACATCATTAGAAATTACACTTAAATCTTGCGAAGAGATGTGTACATAAAAACGTCCAAAACCACTAGCATCACTACTTAATGTTAAGGTGTATTTTTCTGTATCACTTAACTCGTAAGAACTACCAGTCTCTTTATCTTCTAAGAAAATTTTTTATCCTTCTGGTAAATTACTATTTAAAGCAGAAAAAGTAATTTCCTCATTCGCTTTTCCTTTAAGGTTTAAAGGAACTATTTGATTTTCGTAATCGTTATTTGGTATAGACTGAATTGTATAATCTTTATCGCTAGAGTTGTCTAATAATTTAGTTGTTAAATCAAATGCCGATGAATTAAAATTGATAATATCTTTTCCAGCATCAAAACCTGTAGTTGCATCTTCAGAAAAGATAATATCTGTATTTACTTTTATAGCTCCTTTTGCAATATATAGTTTTATATAAGGTGTTGTTTTAGTAATTTTACTAAAAGTATGATTACCTGTTAATGATGTTTTAGTACCTAAATAAGCATTGTTAAAAGTAACTATTTCATCAGTTCCAGATGGTTTCATTTTTATAAAGAATCCTTGCCCTGGAGCCAATACTTTTAAATCTGCAGAAGCATCATTTGTAAAAGCAACATATTTTTCTTGGCTATTTTCCCAAACATATACTGCTGGCGCATCAACTGCAAGTTTTGTTGTGTTTTCTAAAATAAAGTTTCCTGTAGCTTCTTTATTTGCTGGGTAATATGCTGTAAAAGGATTACCAACTGCAACCCATTTGTTATGCGTGGCATCTATATTTAAAGAACTTGTTTGTATAGTACCTGTAAAAGTAACTTCACCATCTGTTCCTTTAGACATAGAATATCCAATACCTTTTTCGAACTCTACATCTGCATCAATGTTTACATCAAAATATTCCCATTTTTCATTGGTTGCATTTGCATCATTATATTTAGCAATTGCATATCTGTTTGGATCTGCCCCAGTATCTGTATTCTTTCTGATATCATTATTAGCATATAAAGCAAAATCTTTTACTTTTTGTCCTGTAACGGGTGGTGTAACAAGACTCCATTTAGAAGCTAATAAACCACCTCTAACATAGGTTACTTTACCTGTGCTATTTCCTTTTGCAATTAATACACCACTATTAGCTGTATCAGAATATATGTATATACCGCTATTTGTAGAATGAGAATCAACATCATTTTCAACTGTTAAGTCAGCATTTTTTTCAATATTTAAATAACCACCGTCTGCAATTTCTAAAGATTTTGCAACGGCACCATTAGAATCTAAAGTTACCTCTTCGGATGTTTTTATAAAAACATCATCTGCAGTTGTTGGTAAAGTTTTACCTTCCCAACTAGAAGTGTCTGACCAATATACGTTTGCAGGAATAGTATTATCAAAGTATTTTTGGTCGTTATAAACCCACATTCCTCTACCAAAAGTACCTACATAAATGTTTCCGTTATTTGGACTTATCTTAATATCACTAATTCTTACATTTGGTAAATCTGTAGCTAGTTTAGACCAGTTAGTAGTAGAATTGTCGGTAAAATAAACACCTATTTCTGTAGCTAAATAAATAGTTTCATTAGTTTTATTTGGATCTAAAATAACTTTAAACATGATGATATTAGGTAAGTCGCCACTAATATTTGTCCAAGTATCTCCGTTATTTATACTTTTATACACTTTATTTCCTGCACTGTAACTTTTTACTGTTGCATATACTGTGTTTGTATTAGGTACTGCATATACGCTATTAATCTTAGCGCCACTAGGGCTTGCTATGGTAGACCAAGTTGCACCGTCATCTATACTTCTTTTAAGTGTAGAGGTTTCAGCAACTTCACCAATAGCAAATATTCTAACATTAGAGTTGTTAAGAGAAACATCTAAAAACTCTGTCATTGTTAATCCTGAGTTTAAGCTTGTCCAAGTGCCACCTCTGTTAGTAGATTTTTTAACATCTCCATGGCCTACATAAACTGTTGCAGCAACAGTAGGGTGTAGTTCTATTGGAGAAATAAAAGCTGCATTATCTTTATCTTCAGGTAATACTTGTGTAGCATTTTCGTAATGAAGTTGGTAACCATCATCGGTTCTGTTTAATTGTCCGCTTGTTCCTCCTAAATATCTAATATTTGGGTTGTCAATGTCTATAGCTGTTCCTGTTCCATCTCCGGCTACAGCTGCAACCCATTTTTGTGTTCCGCCCTGTGAAACTTTAGAAAAACCATCATTATCTTGGTTTGCCATCATATAATCATCGCCATTTAAACCATGGGTAATTGCAATATTAAAAGATTGTGTAATAATTAAACCACTAGAAATATCCGGGACATCTAAATCTGAAGTTGGTGAAAAAGAGCCCATTCTAAGTCCTGCATCATTTCCATTAATAATATGAGAGTCATCTGTAAATAATAAAAAGTGATGATCTGCATGCACATGAATTTGACCAGCAGGTAGTGGATTAGAATATGCATTTAAAACAGGAGTAAAACTATCTCCATTATCTATCGATTTCCATCCTTGTACACCACCCACCATTAAGTCATCTGAATCTGCAGGAGAAACAGCAATACATTGTATTTATCCACTTTGAGAATCAAACGGAGTAGGAGTGCCATTAATATCTGCTGTAACATGTATATTTTTAACTAAATCTGAAGCATCATCAGCAAAAGAAAAACTAAATTTTTTGAACATACCATTTTGATCTATTCCATAAAAATGAAGATTATCCGCAGGTGTAGCTGTAAGTCTTAATATGTTTTGTGTAGGGTAGTCTCCGTTAGTATTCACTGGAGCTTTAAATACACTATGTTGTACAAAATTATCTCCAGCATCATTAGAATACCATAAGCCTCCCCAGACATCAGAAACCACAACGATGTTAGTGTTAGATGGTTGAAAAACAATTGTTTGAAATTCTTCATTATAACCATTTGCATGTGTAAATCCGGCATCGTACCATGTAGCACCACTATCGGTAGATTTTCTTATTCTGTCATTTGTTAATGCAAAAAGAGTAGTAGGTGTTCCTGGTAAAAAACTAATATCTCTAATGTATTCATTTTGACTTAATGAAAAACTGAAATCAGGTAAAACAGTCCAAGTTTCTCCACTATTTGTAGACTTAAATAAACCTATAGAGCTAACGTGTTTGCTGTCTCTATCTCCCGTTGCCATATAAAGCGTATTATTAGCAGTTGTAGTAGCGCTAGTAGGTGTGGTAGATGTAGGGGCAATTAAAATATCAGTAACTCCCATACCAGCTAAGTGATCTGTTTTTGGAGACCAAGTAGCACCTTTATCTGTAGTTTTCCACAAACCACCAGAAGGAGTACCAATGTACATAATATTAGAATTTGCAGGATCTATTGCTACAACATCTACTCTACCAGGACCTGGATAATCAAAATTACCATTTTTTTCTACGATTGCAGTTGGACCAATTTGTACCCAAGGCTTTGTTGTAGAAGAAGATCTTGCTTTTGTATTGGAGTTGTTTTCAAATAAATTTAAATAGTTTTCTTTACAATCTCAAAGAAGTTACTATTTTCTTTAGAAGCTTCTTTTTTATAATTTATAGTTTGTGCATTTACTTGAAAGCAACCAATAAAGAATAAAATAAACTTTGTGTAATGTATTTTTCATGTTTTATTTAATGTTAAAAATATGTTAATACAAATATCATATTTTTTTAATTTAAAAACATTCGGGGTCAATAAATAAAACTACGCACAAGCTACGCACTTTGGTATCACGCTCTTTAGTCGCTATTTAATTAGAGAGTATTTAAGTTAGATATTCCTTTTTTTCTTGAAGTGTGTTGTGCTTGTCAATATTAATAATTGCGATATTTTTTATTTAAAAGCACTTAAATTAGAAAAAACCAGTAGTAGTAATTGTTAATGTGTTTCCCCTCGATTAGAAGGAACACATTAGCCAAACCTAGTCCCCCAACTACTTTCTGCTACAACAATTGTAAAATTACTTACTACTGGTAAAATTTTATTAGATAGAGTTAATTCTGCTTTATTAGAAATTGGTAATACCTAACTCATCAATATTTATTTACATCATACATTTCTGTATTTATTAAAATAATGTCTTCATGAATTCAGTTTTGATATGCTCTACATTTTGGTAGGTGTATATCGAATCAACTATTTTTAGATCAACTATTGGGTAAAATAGTTAAACGTTTATTTGTAATCATAAATTATTTTCTAAAAATATTTTTGTCTCATTAAAGAATCAAACATGCTTTTAAAATAGAGAATTAATTAAAAGTACAAATATGAATAAGTTTAAAAGAATAGTTCTTGTTTTCTACTACTCACTAACTACGCACATTAATAATAAAATTAGTGTTGGTTTTATAGTGCTTTTATAAAATATTGTCATAGAACTTCTTATCTTTCTTTTTTAGGTTAAAGTTATTAATCGTTATGGTTGTTAATGAAACTTTACTATTTTTGTTTATTATCCTAACAAATTATAAAGTCTCCGCTTATTTTGATTAAAAATAATAATAACAGCATTTTTAAGCTGATAATCTTTTTTCTAAGCATAAATTTTTATGCTCAGGAATCTAGTGGTGTTTATTTAAAATATATAGATTCTGCGAGCAATAGAATAGATAATTACCCAAGAATAGCTGAGCAATTTCTAGATTCTATCCCTAATCCTTTAGAAAAAAATATTAAAGGTAAACTTGCAGATTATTATCATCTTAAAGCAGTTTTAAGTAGTCACTTAAATAGGAGTGCCGAAGTTTATCATTATAATATTCTTGGACTAAAATATGCAGAATTAGAGAAGAATTATGAGTTAGCTGGTGCAGCTAGCATAGAGTTATTCTATAATTTATATATTGTTAAAAAGGATACTTCTGCCTTAAATTATCTTAAAAAAGCAGAAAAATTCTATACAATCATAAATATGGCTTGATAGATGTAATGCAAATGAAAGCATACATTGAGTTGTATAATAAGAATTACAAAAAAAGTAACGAATTAATCCGTTCTAAGTTAGATTGTTATAAGTCAATAAAAGAGGATTCTTTTTATCAGTTATATGCTTTATTTATGCTTGTAACTAATTTTGTAGATCTAAATGATGATGCAAATAGAATAAAATATTATACTGATTTTAAAACTTTAGAGAACGATACTACCATTACAAAATACCTTTATAAAATACATGATGTTTCTTTAAATATCAGTTTTTCTAAGATGTTTTTGACTAGAAAGGAATTAGATTCTACGGCTTTTTATTTAAAAAAGGTAGATGATATGCGTCTTTACATGAATAATTTTGATAAGGAAAATCAGTTTAAAAATTATATTGCATATTATGAAGAATTAAAGGACACACAAAATAAGAACAATTATATAGATTCCCTTAAAAACCATAATCAAAACTTAATTAATGAAAACATAAATGCCAGTTATAATATTAATGAATCATTTATAAAGAATTCTAAAATTCTAGAAGTAGAAACTAAGAAGAATTTTTTAAATAGAAATTGGATTGCATTTTTAGTTACTCTTTTAGTAGTAGGTGTTGTTTTTGTTTTTGTAAAATATAAGAGTCTAAAAAGAGTTTTAAAAGATTTTTCTAAACGGAGAAGAGAATATTCTCTAATTGAGAATAATCATGATAAATTAAAGTTAAAAGCTTAGAAAACTATATCGTAGATTTAAAGAAGGAAATTAAAAACATTTCTTCAATTACAAATATAGATGACTAAAGAAATAAAATTAAAAGCCTTCATAAAGATATTCATCATAGTTCTTCTGTTCTTTTAGTAAAAGGCGAAGATCATTTAGATTTAATAAATAATCTTAATGCAGAGTTTTTTAATCAAATGTCTATAAAACACCCAGAGTTAAATCCTTCTGAAGTGATTATATGTTACTATCTATTTATGGGCTTTAAAACGAAAGAGATTAGTGTTTTCTTAAACACCTCTGTTAGATCTGTAGAGAGTAAAAGATATCGAATTACAAATAAGTTAGGTATTAAAAAAGAAGATTTTAAATTGGTAGATTATTTAAAAGAAACCTTTAAGGATACAACCTCTTTTTCCTCATAAAAATATTAACATCTAATTACAATTATTTGTTCTATTGATAGAACCTAACTGTATTGAAGTAGGTATCATATATTAGGTCCTTTTAATTATCACATTACATATTATTACATCGTATAATTCTGTAGATGATTTATAATAGTAGAGGTTGGCTTGCATTCTAAAAACAACCAAGACTTTTTGGAATGAGTACTAGTACTATTCAGAAAAGAACTTTAATAGTTGGGGGTAATAGAACTAATATTGCCATTAAAAATTTCCTAAAAAAAAACTCTAAAGATTATTGTCTTTAGAGTTTTTTATTAAATCGACACCTCATTTTTGAACTAGAGGTATGGAGTATTTGCTATTCAATTACTACTTTCTTATTTATTGTTCCTTTATCTGTGTTCATTTTAACAATGTAAATACCAGTTGGTATTTGTTTTTTGATTTCTAATTGGTAGGTTTCTTTTTGTTCTTTAATAGTCCAAAGACTTATTTTTTTACCAAGAATATCAAACAATTCAACATTATTGATATACACTTCTTGATTTTTAGAAATTACAATTTTGTTGTTTTTGTTATCTGCATAAATATTGGTTTGTCTAGCAAGTAGATCTTCTTCTACACTAAGCGCAGTATCTTCTGTTGCTTCAAAAGCCAAAACAAATCTGTCTGTGTAAGTACCTTCTTTTAATTGATATGCTGCATTAATATCATTTATTTTCTGTGTTTTACCTGTTAATTTGTCTTTGATATATACATTTTGGTTGATGTTATTTATTTCATCTATACCAATAAGAACAATACTATTTTTATTTACTACAAGTTCTAAAGGTACTTCTAGTGCGTTTGTTATTTCTTGGACTCCTGCAATTACATATTTACTGTTATTGTTCGGGAATTTCCAATAGAAATCTGTAGTATTCACATCATACATTTCAGAGTCATACCCTTTTTCATATTCAAAAGAATTTGCCTGATTAAAAGAAATTCCTATTTGACGGTGTAAATTGCTTCCTTCATCATTAGAGTAGCTCATTCCTAATTTTAATATAGATAGGTTGTTGTTAACTGCTTTTAGAGCTGTTTTCTGATCGCTTTTTAAGAATATAGATTTACCATCTCCTTCTGTTTTATATTCTCTTTGACTATTATTAAATTTAATTTCTCCAGTGCTAATCCCCTCAACAAAGAACCCTTGGCCAATTGCAATATAAGGCTCTGGCGTTTTATATAAATTAGCATACTCACTACCACCAGAGTTCGCTACGCAAGAAATAAGCCCATCATCATCTTGAAATGTTAAATTATTCATACGCAAAAATCCATTATCGTTGGTTCCTGTAAAAGTAATATCACTACCAGCAGGTATGCATAATTTAAATGTTATATTACTGTAAAATAGACCAGTAGAAGGAAAAGTAAACTCTCCTTTATCTACGTTATTAATTTTTATGTTAAAAGTTTTAGTAAAGGATGATGCGTAATTTATTTTTAAAGTTTCTACTCCTCTAGGTATATTCGAAAATTTAATAAAATTTCTATCATTTAAAGAAACGACTGTACCTATAATATCTAGAAGTGATAATTTAAAACCATCTGTATCTGCATCAGGCACATGTTTAGCTTCTAACGTGTAGTCAACAGGACCTACTTCACCTGTTTTTACTGCTGTTGCCATACTTACGTTTTGAGCAGCATAACCACCAATATATCCTCCAAAGTTATGGCCAGCAGTTCCAGATGCTTCTGTTTCTGCTACATGTTGCCAAAAATAAAGTGTTGATATTAAATCGTTATTGTCATCCAAGAATTTTCTTGCATTTAAAGCAGAAGGGAAAGGGTTCCCTATTAAATACGATTGACCGGCAGTTATATTTTTTGTTGTAAACTCACCATCATTTGGTGTCCCTACAAATGTATAGTTTTGGTTTCTTCCAGGACCTTTAAAAGTATAACCATCACCTCTATCAATAAGTCCGTTTTTATATTTATGCGACCAATTTGCTCTTCCGTTGCTAGCAGGAGCATAGGTATATACCCAATAATCAGCTAACGATATGTTGGTTCCTGTATATGAACCATCATAACCAGAAACAAAATTAATTGTTTTAGGGTTGTATAAATCAGTACCATCTCTAAGAACAGTTTCTAAAGAATAGGTTGCCTTATTTAAAGTAGTAACCGGAGAACTCATATAGTTATAACGGTATTTACTTGGTACTTCTGAGTTTTGATCTACAAATAATTGTCCATTACCAGTAACTGCACTTGTATTGTTATGTGTTTGTATTAATTGTGCTAACGAACCTGATAAACGAATTTCTCCGTTTAATTCAATATCATTTGTAACTACTAATAATTGATCTGTTACTGTTAATTTTGCACTTGCATCAACGTTTAGTTTTCGAGCACTTAATCTAGTGTCTGTATGTGTGTAATTTTTATCAATTACAACATAACGAGATCTATCTGGATAACCGTTATCCCAAGTATCATCCGTATTTGTAGTGGTTTCTTCAATTCTATGTAAGCCTAACAATGTGTTAGCTTCTGTGTTAGAATCTTTTATTTCTGAAATTAATGGATCTTGAGAATGTCTTTTTGTACTGTTGTCTCCCGTTCCGTATCCAGATTGGTATGAATTTATAGCATCGTCTACAAACACTACCCATTCATCTTCTGTGTACGTTTTATTAGGTGCAGAAGATTCGTCTATTCTAACAAAAGAAGTTTTGTTGGCAATGTTAGCAACAAGGTCATACCTTTTTGCCCATGCATAAAGTCCATCTGCAGATGAAAGTACAATAATATCATCTGCTCCATCAAACTCTGTTAAGTCATTATTTTGTATAATATCTGCATTTCCTAAATTTGTAATAATAGAATTTGCGCTATTTTTAAATAATACCGATTTACCAACTTGTAGTACAGAGTTAACTTTATCTGAAGCATCTGGTTCTATATTTGTTAGATCATTAAGAGATGTATTTTTATATAAATGTATTTTTATATTATCTGCAGGTATATCTACAGAACCTACGTTTGTAATTTCGATCCATCTTTCTGAACCAAACTGATATACTTGCGTAATCATAACATTAGCAGCTTCTAGCTTGTCTCTATAATCTAGATCTCCAGTACCGGGGTTAAAATCGTTATCTATATCACCAAAACTAGCCTCTAAAGTAGCTGTATTTGTTACTTTGTTATTAGGGTTTAAACCATCATTTACAGTAATTCTAGTGTTTGTTGGATCATTATTATCATCAAAAAGATCATTTAGTCCATCTCCATCCGTATCTGCGGTAATATCTAGAATTGCATTAGCAGGATGTCCGTTTTCTGCAATGTCAGGAACCCCATCATTATCTGAATCGGTGTCTAAATAATCTGGAATATTATCATTGGCACTGTCTGTGTTTTCTGGAATAAAACCAATACCACTTCCTTCATAATTATCATCTACACCATTTTTATTAACATCAATCATTGCTCCGTTAGGATTACTAGGAGCTATATATCCAATAGAAGGTTGTGCTTCAATATTATCTGGAATTCCATCATTATCCGCATCAATATCTAAGTGATTTAATTTACCATCACCATCTGCGTCTCCATTTGGATATGAGTCTGGTGTTCCATCATTATTAGCGTCATCACCTGTAAGAATTAGTGCATTTGCAGTGTTTTCTGAATTACCATCTTGACCAACATCTCCATCTACAAGGTCGTTAAATCCGTCATTGTCTGTATCTACAAAATTATCTGCAATTCCGTCTCTATTTGTATCTGATCCGCCTGCTTCAATAACATCTGTAATTCCGTCGTTGTCTGAATCTAAATCTTGACTGTTTGGAATTCCATCTCCATCTGTATCTGTGTTGGTAAGGTTATTTCCTCCTTCGCTGCCATCATAACGATCGTCTAAACCGTTTTTATTAGCATCATTTTTAAGGGTGTCATCTGTTTTGATATCATCTACTTTACCATTACCATCTGTATCTTCGCCACCTGCTTCTACAATATCTGGAATTCCGTCGTTGTCTGAGTCTAAATCGAAGTGATTTGGAACACCGTCTTTATCTGTATCATATACATCAGGAATACCATCATTGTTAGAATCGGTATAGTTTGTTGCACTTCCGTCGCCAGCATTACCATTATCTGTAGTGTCTAAGTAGTTTGGAATACCGTCTCCATCTTCATCTCCATCAGGGTTATTACTTCCGCTTTCAATAAGATCAGGAATACCGTCGTTGTCATCATCTAAGTCAATAGCATCAGGAATACCATCATTGTCATTATCTTTGATATCTCTATAATTAAGGTCTCCGTTTCCTGGATTAAAATCATTGTCTTCATCTCCAAAAGAGTTTTCTAAGCTTGTTAGGTTGGTTACCTTATTGTTTGGGCTTAAAAATCCGTCATTTACTGTAAAACCAGTATTAGGATTGTCTAAATTATTATCAAAAAGATCATTTAAACCATCTCCATCAGCATCTGCATTTACATCTAAAATTGCATTAGCAGGATGACCATTTTCCTCAATATCTAAGATTTGATCATTGTCTGAGTCTGTGTCTAAGTAATCTGGTGTTTCATCTCCGTCGGTATCAATTGGAACAAAAACGTTACCATTTATTTCATAATTATCATCTATACCGTTCTTATTGGTATCTGTCATATTGGTTCCTTTTCCACTAGGTTTTATGTAATTAGCAGAAGTTTGTACTTCTATATTATCTGGTATACCATCATTGTCTGCATCTATGTCTAGATAATCTGGTATGCCATCTCCGTCTGTAGATGTTGGTGTATTACCTGTACCTGCACTTTGTGGAATTCCGTTAGTTGATGGTGTTGTACCAACTACTCCATCTGCCATCCCATCATTGTTGTCGTCTTTACCACCAGCTTCTATAACATCTGGAATACCATCGTTATCTGAGTCTAAATCTAAACGATTAGGGATCCCATCTCCATCTGAATCTGTATTACATAATTGTCTTACTAGAATATCATCAATAGCTAAATCGTTTCCATATTCTGCTTTCGTGTTGTTTCTAATAACAACGGTTATATTGCTGCTATTTAATGTAGTTAAAGGTGCTTTTGTACCATAATATTTCCATGCATCTTTACTGCCTGCTTCTTCTCTAACAATGTTTCCTGTATTTACAGGAGGACCTAAAAGTACTCCGTTTTGCCAAAGTTCTATTTGTATGTTAGGTAAAACTCTAAGAGGATCATTATTAATGTTATTATCAACATCTAAATTTAAGACCCAAAAAGATACATCTAAAAGTGCACCGGCTGTAATACCTGATATTGTTTTCTGATAAATAACATCAAGTGTTTTACCTGCATTTACCATTAACATATTGTCATTTGTAGGTGTTAAGTTACCACTTGTGTGATCTCCTACAGTTTGCCATTTATCATCTGCCCAACTTGCAGAGTTAGGGATGTTATTAAATACTGCGTAAAGGTCATCCTGTAAATCACGACTAGTATTATTGCTACGTGGATTTTTTAATTCTAAATAGTTATAATTTGTAGACGCTCCTCCAGATAAAGGAGTACTTATATTGTTTCCTATTCCAAAATCTTCATTAAGTAAAGGAGTTCCATAGATATCACAAGTATCTTCATCAACATCTAATATACCATCGTTGTCGTCATCTAAATCACAAATGTCACTAATACCATCTCCGTCTGTATCTAAGTTACCAGAAGAAGCTGCATCACAACGATTCCCTACGGTTATGTCATCATTTGTAGAGTCTCCAGAATCATAATTTGTAATAACTGTATCATTTGGACTTGTAACAGTAGCTGTTACTCCGTTTTGATAGGTTCCTAAATTTTGGTTTTCAGGGACTGCTATATCAAAGATAATGGTTACACTTCCTTTACCATCAATATCAAAAGTACCCCAATTTAGTGTAGTATCTCCTACTTGTGGTTTTGTTGTAGCAGTTTGTCTAGCATTGTTTAACACAACATTGGCTCCAGATACATAGGTGAAACCTGTGGGTAGAATATCTTTGGCTTTTATACCTTTTAAATCTACATTAGTCGCGTTTGTTAAAGTTATTTCGTAGGTACCGTTTTCACCAATATTAACATTAGGTGTGGTTGTTTTTTTTGTTACAACTAAACCTCCAGTTGGTATTTTTAAAACAATTAAGTCTATTAATATAAGGTCTCCTTTAGATCCTGCATATAAATTTAAGTTAGTAGTGTTTGGTGTGAAGTTACTGTTCATAACATCAATATCCCAACCTCCATAAGCACTTCTATTTGTTCCGTTTGCACCAGGTGCTGGGTCAGAAACACCTCCAGAATTTGAAAAATCAGCAGGGAAATTAGAAAACGAATTGTCTGAAACATTTATATATTCTCCCGTTAGATTTGCTGCTCCTTGTAATGAACCAACAGAAATACTACCAGCGGTATCACCACTATATACTTTATAGTCAGTTACGGGCACTTTTATAGTTTGATTTAAAAAATTTTTTAAACCATCATATACATATACTTGATTTATACCGCTCTCATCTGTAGGAGATTTATATACTACCAACATTTGCCAAGCTCTTACATTTTCTTGAGAATAGGCACATGCTTTTAATAAGGCATTATAGTCGTTATTTAATATTATATCTGCTTTATAGGTTCCTGCTCCTTTAGCTTTTACCTGTTCGGTAATATCGGCTAATTGGCCTTCGTATATTGGGCGAAGGGTTGTAGAGTTAGATGTAATACTTTCTCTGTAGCTTTTATCGCTATAAATGGTTTCTGTTGTTCCGTCAGGATAAGTGATGGGTATTGAGTTTGATAAAGGTGCGTATTCTTCTATATTTTTTCGATTATGCTTTACAAGTGCAAACCATTGTATGTAAACAGCTTGTATTAAAGCATCTTCAGGTAATGTTAAATTAGCGCTCGTAGCTGCACCGTCGTTTTTAGAACAGGAAGTGTCATTTGGATCTGTGTTATATTTAATTTCGCTATTCCCTATTTGTTTATAAGTTAGGTTAGCACCTGAGAATTTTTTATAAAAAGAAATATTATCATTAGTGTCCTGAGCATTTGTAGTAAAAAAGTTCGAAAATGCTAATAATGTAAGTAAAGTTAGGTGTAATGCTTTGTTTTTTAATAGGTATTGAATTTCCCCAAATTCACATACCTGAAAAGTATTATTTTTCATGGTTTTTTTGATTTTATAGTTCTTTGGGGGAGTTGTTAAAATTTAAAAAATACGTAGGGGATATTGTGAAATCTGCTTAGGGGCGCAGTTGAGGGGAAGCAAAATTAGTATTAAGTTGACAAATGCACAAATAAAAGGGAAGAATTATTTTATAATATTTATCTATTAATTAGTGAGGACACCTTTGTCATTTTTTAAAATATGTAACAATAATAAGGCTCTTTTTTTAGTAAATAGAGGTACAGAAATAGCTATTGATATTTATATGTAATTGTATTATGTGTTCCTAACATTAGTGAGTGTCATGTAACTTTAAGAGTGCTTTTATAAACTGTAGTATAATTAAATTGTTATATAAAATTTATGTAAATAGTCTAATTATCTTATATATGAGGTAATTAAATAAGGTTACAGCGACAAAATATCAGTTCTAATCGAAAAAAAATGAAGAAAGGGCGTTTAAAATTTAGAATATTGTTTTTAATCTCTTTGTAGTTAAAGAAATTCATAATTGTAACGATGTATTTTATGTAGTTTTTAATAATTTGTCATTTTTTTTATAAAAAATGCTATTTAATTTGTTGGTCTCAATTTAATCTTTAGATTTGTTCCATTAAACAAAGAGAATACAAATGTTAAATAACTATTTTACTCGTTTCTATTTTTACTTTTACTTTTTTAGTAAGAGAGGAGACTTTGTATCATGTTTTTAAGTAACATTCATATCATATAAAGTCTCGAATTTCATTCGAGGCTTTTTTTTTGACATTATTTGTAATAAATGAATAAAATTATAGCCATACAGGGAGCCGAAGGCTCAAACCACCATAAAGTTGCAAGAGACTTTTACGGAACATCTATAGATTTAAAAGAATGTATGTCTTTTGATGTCTTGGTAGATAGTTTGTTAGATAATACCGCAGATTTGGGTATTATGGCTTTAGAGAACACCATTGCGGGTTCTATAATCCCTAATTATGCTTTAATAGATCAAAATAATCTTCATATTATAGGAGAAGAATACTTGAATATTCATCACCATTTAATGGCTTTAAAAGGTCAGGGAATTGAAGATATAAAAGAAGTTTGGTCGCATCCAATGGCATTGTTACAATGTAAAGAATTCTTTAAAAAGTATCCTCATATTAAATTAGTAGAAGATGTAGATACGGCAGAAGTTGCTAAAAGAATATCTAAAGAAAACTTAGTAGGTATTGCAGCAATTGCACCAAGAATTGCAGCAGAAATTTTTGATTTAGAGGTGATAGAAGATGAGCTTCAAACCATAAAAGACAACTCTACACGTTTTGTAATTGTACAAACAGAAAAGCCAGCAATTGATGAAGAAGTAAATAAAGCTTCGTTAAAATTTCAATTAAGTCATAAAAGAGGAAGTTTAGCAGCCATCTTAAATGTAATGAGTGATTGCAAAATGAACTTAACTAAAATACAATCTTTACCAGTTATAGAAACACCTTGGAAATATTCCTTTTTTGTGGATGTAACTTTTGAAGCATATAAAGATTACGAAAAAGCACAAGCTATTATAGAAATAATGGCAGAAGAATTTAAAATTTTAGGAGTTTATAAAAACGGCAGGCTTTAGCCAGTTCTGAACATGTTTCAGAATTAAAACAAAATAAAATGATACAACCAGCCAAAAGATTAGATACAGTTCAAGAATACTATTTCTCTAAAAAATTAAGAGAAGTTAGAGGTTTAGTAGCAGCAGGAAAACCAATTATTAATATGGGAATTGGGTCTCCAGATTTGCAACCACCAACTACTGTTTTAGAAGCAATTCAGAGTAGTTTAGGAGATGCGAGCGCACACAAGTATCAATCTTATCAAGGATTACCAGAATTAAGAAATGCAATTGCTACTTTTTATAAAAACAAGTTTTCTGTAGATTCAAATCCAGAAAATGAAGTATTGCCTTTAATGGGAAGTAAAGAAGGAATTATGCATATTTCTATGGCTTTTTTAAACGAAGGCGATAAAGTGTTAATTCCGAATCCTGGGTATCCAACCTATACTTCTGTAACGAAATTGGTAGGCGCAGAACCTCTTTTTTATAATTTAAGTGATGCTAACAATTGGCAACCAAATTTTGACGAGTTAGAAGCACAAGATTTAACAGATGTAAAAATTATGTGGGTAAATTATCCGCACATGCCAACAGGTACAAACGCAACCTTAGAAACATTTGAAAAATTAGTTGCTTTTGGTAAAAAGCATCATATTTTAATTATCAACGACAATCCGTATAGTTTTATTTTAAACGATAATCCTATTAGTATTTTACAAGTAGAAGGTGCAAAAGACATTGCTTTAGAACTAAATTCTTTAAGTAAGACCTTTAATATGGCAGGTTGGAGAGTTGGAATGGTAATCGGAAAAGAATCTTACATCAACGAGATCTTAAAAGTAAAATCTAATATGGATTCTGGTATGTTTTACGGAATTCAAAAAGGAGCCATAGAAGCATTACAATTATCAGACGATTGGTTTTTAGCACAAAATAAAATATACGAAGAACGTAGAAATTTAATTTGGCAATTGGCAGACAAATTAGAGGCTGTTTATGATAAAAACTCCACAGGATTATTTGTTTGGGCAAAAATACTAGCAGGAAAAAAATCTGAAGAAGTTACAGATTCAGTTTTATACGATTATGATATTTTTATTACACCAGGAACCATTTTTGGTTCTCAAGGAGAGGGATATATCCGTTTTTCGTTATGTGTAACAACAGATATTATTAAAGAAGCAATTAGTAGGTTTGATAAATAAGTTGGCAGTTTTTCAGTAGCAGTTGGCAGTTAGTTTGGTTACTAAAAAGAGACTTTATCTAATTAAAAATTAAAGAGTGTCATTCCGAATGAGGAACGAAGAGGAATCTCACTTAAAGAGAAAATAAAATGAAAAATATATACATGATTGGTATTGGTTTAATAGGCGGTAGTTTTGCTATCGATATTAAAAAAAACAATCCAGATGTTGTAATTCACGGAATTAGTAGAAAGGACGAAACCTTAAATAAGGCGTTAGAATTAAATCTAATTGATAAGAAGGCAACTTTAGACGATATTGAAAATGCAGACTTGGTAATTGTCTCAATTCCGGTAGATGCTACGGTAAAATTATTACCAACAATTTTAGATAAAATTTCTGAAGATGGTTTGGTTATCGATGCAGGTTCTACAAAAGAAGCAATTTGTAAAGTTGTTGAACATCATCCAAAAAGAAGAAATTTTTTAGCATGTCATCCAATTGCAGGAACAGAAAATTCTGGGCCAACAGCAGCTATATCCGGCTTATACGTTGGAAAAACCAATATTATTTGCGAAGTAGAGAAGACAACTTTTAAGCTTCAAGAAAAAGCATTAAAGCTTTTTATGGATATTGGAATGCGTATTCGTTACATGGATCCGGTTTCTCATGACAAGCATATTGCGTATGTTTCGCACTTATCTCACATAAGTTCATTTATGTTAGGAAAAACGGTCATTGATAAAGCAAAAAATGAACGCGATATTTTTGATATGGCAGGTTCTGGTTTTGCATCCACAGTTCGCTTGGCAAAAAGTTCGCCAGCAATGTGGACACCAATATTTAAACAAAACAAAGAAAACGTAATAGAAACGTTAGAAGAATACATCAATAATTTACAACAGTTTAAAGAGTTGATGCAAAAAGATAATTTCTCTGAAATTTTTAACGAAATGGAGAATACAAATCACATAAAACAAATTTTAAACGGCATAAAATAATAGGCCACAACAAGTAGAAAAATGGAGAATACTAAAGAATTAAGAACATGGTTGGACGATATGAAATTAAATCATCCACTAGTAATAGCAGGGCCTTGTAGTGCAGAAACCGAAGAACAGGTTTTAAAGATTGCACACGAACTAAAAGATTCTGATGTAAGCTATTTTAGAGCAGGTATATGGAAACCAAGAACAAGACCAGGAATGTTTGAAGGTGTTGGAGAAATTGGTTTACACTGGTTAAAGAAAGTAAAAGAAGAGACAGGTATGAAAACCTGTACAGAGGTTGCAAATGCAGCACATGTAAAGTTAGCTTTAGAGCACGATGTAGATTTATTGTGGATTGGTGCACGTTCTACAGTATCACCTTTTATCATGCAAGAAATTGCAGATGCTTTGGCAGGTACAGATAAAATTGTATTGGTTAAAAATCCAGTAAATCCAGATTTAGCTTTATGGTTAGGTGGTATCGAAAGATTATATACAGCAGGAATTAAAAATTTAGGAGCAATTCACAGAGGATTTTCAACGTATGAAAAATCTAAATATAGAAATACACCAGAATGGCAATTAGCTATTGAGTTTCAAAATAAATTTCCAGATTTACCATTAATCAACGATCCATCTCATATTACAGGAAAGAGAGATATGGTTTTTGATGTTTGTCAAACTGCTTTAGATTTAAACTTTGATGGTTTAATGATAGAAACTCATTATGACCCTGAAAACGCTTGGTCAGATGCTGCACAACAAGTAACACCAGATGCTTTAAAGCAAATAATGGTAGACTTAAAAGTTAAAAAAGAAACTGAAACTGCAGTTAGTTACAGAGAGCCTTTAGAAAACTTAAGAGCACAGATTAATGTGGTAGATGATCAATTAATTGATTTATTAGGTAAAAGAATGCAAGTTGCCGATAAAATTGGTCAATTAAAGAAAGATCAAAACGTAGCTGTTTTACAATCACGTCGTTGGAACGAGATTTTAGGAAACATGGTTATGGAAGGTAGTAGCAAAGGTTTAAGTGAAGAATTTGTTTTAAAAATGTTTAAGGCAATTCACCAAGAATCTATCGTTCACCAAGAAAAAATTATCAACGGATAATTTTTAAACATATATTTATTTAAATACCTTCAAGTTTTATAATTTGAAGGTATTTTTTTTGGGCGTTACCAAGCAAAAAAGCTTGGTCAGGCTCGAGTTTACCTTGAGCGAAGTCGAATGGCACTCGCTTTTTTTGTAAAAAAAACAAAAAAGAGCTCAAACAATTGCTCAATCCCTAACGCGAATTGCAAACTACTAAAAATATAGTTTTATAAAATATTATAAAACTAAGTAATAACTAGTGTAAACAAAAAAAAGACTACCAATTGGTAGTCTTTTATAATTATATAATACTATTTATTATTTTGTATAAGGAATTCTTCTAGATACTTTTCTCATTAAAATATTAATTAAATCTTGAGCATCAGAACCAAGAGATCCTTTAATTTTTTTATGATAATTAACTACTAATTCATCATCTATAGTACTTGTGAAATCCATATTCATAGTTGCGGTATTGGTTGCAAACATTCCACCTGTTAAAACAGCGAGTCCAATTGCAGCTCCATTAGACATTGGTTTAGAAGTTTCGTAAGTTCCAGAAATAATTGCTTCTACACCTAAAATTTCACCTAATTCACTTGGTAAATATTCATCATAAGAATGAATATCTATTCCTTTCTTTTTTAATAAAGCATTCGTTCTTGTAGGATTTTGAACCGTAACCAATAGAGTTCCTCTTTTTTTTCTAGTTAAGAACCAAGAATACATTGCTTTTTGTATATCTAAAGCCTCACTTTTACCCATTTCAATAATTTGTTCAGAAGTAAAATCCTTCAATTGCTTTGGCCTTAATTTTACTTGAACATGTAAAGGAAGAATCGCTATTGTTTTGGTGTTTTCAACATACGTGTCTGCGTCATCATGTACATATAATTTTGTTTGTGCTTTTGTTGCTGTTATACAAATTACAAGTGCAAATAGGGAGATAATTTTTTTCATAAATAAGTTTTGGTTAAAAAAAACGAATATAGGGGTAACTTTAACATTTATTTTAAGATTTAATTTGTTTTTTAACTTGATTAATGAAATAACTATTGAATTAGTGACTATTTTTCTTAATTCAATTTTAATTCAGCATCTTTGTAGTAATGAAAGGAATCGTATATAAATCTACAGGTAGTTGGTATCAAGTAAAAGCTGATAACGGAGAATTTTACAAATGTAGAATCAAAGGGAAATTCAGAATAAAAGATATCAAAAGTACCAACCCAATTGCGGTTGGTGATAAAGTGGTGTTCGATTTAGAGAATAAGAATGACGAAGAAACAGGTGTCATTAAAAAGATATTAGATAGAGACAATTTTATTGTACGTAAATCTGTAAATCTTTCTAAGCAGACCCATATTATTGCTTCTAATATAGACCAAGTTTTCTTGTTGATTACTATTAACAATCCGCCTACATTTGCCACATTTATAGATCGATTTTTAGTAGCAACAAGAGCGTATAGAATAGATACTGTTTTAGTTTTTAATAAAATAGATTCTTATGAGCTCGAAGAACGTGCAGAAATTTTATATTTAAAAGATATTTACGAAGCCATTGGTTATCGTTGTGTTGAGGTTTCTTCTACCCAGAATAAAAATGTAGAAACGATAAAAGAAATCATGACAGGTAAAACGTCTATGTTTGTTGGTCATTCTGGTGTTGGTAAATCTACTTTAGTAAACGCTATAGAACCTTCTTTAAATTTAAAGACTAAAGAAATTTCAGACCAGCACAATCAAGGGAAACACACTACTACTTTTGCAGAAATGTTCGATTTAAGTTTCGATGCAAGAATTATAGACACACCCGGAATTAAAGGTTTTGGTGTTGTAGATATTGATAAATACGAATTGGGAGATTATTTTCCTGAGTTTTTTGCCTTAAAACAAGACTGTAAATTCAATAATTGTATTCATACCAAAGAACCACAATGTGCTGTAAAAGAAGCCTTAGAAGAAGAGCGTGTTTCTTGGTCTCGTTATAAAAGTTATCTTCAAATTTTAAGTGGAGATGAAGACAAAGAACATTTTAGAACAGATGTTTGGAACGAAGAAGATAATGAATAATTCATGAAAATAGTAATTCAGCGCGTATCGGAAGCAAGTGTAACTATTAATCATGATAAAGTTGCAGAAATAAAAAACGGACTTTTAGTCTTGTTAGGTATTGTAGAAGATGATAATCAAGAAGATATTAATTACTTGGTTAGAAAAACCGCTAATCTTCGTATTTTTAATGATGAAAACGGTGTGATGAACAAATCACTTATAGATATTACAGGAGAAGTAATTGTTGTAAGTCAGTTTACATTATACGCAGCAACCAAAAAAGGAAACCGACCAAGTTATATTAAGGCAGCCAAACCTGATATTGCCATACCATTGTATGAGTGTTTTGTACAAACATTAGAGAAAGAAATAGATAATAAAGTACAAACTGGTCAATTTGGAGCGGATATGAAAGTCGCCTTGGTAAATGATGGTCCGGTTACAATTATTATCGATTCTAAAGCTAAAGAGTAAATACTAAATACTTTAAAAATAGAGAAACTGTTAATTTTATGAAAAAAGTAGGTGTATTATTTTCCAAGGAACATAAATAACATATATTTGCCATGGGAAATAAAAAAAAGTTAATTTAAATTAAAATCAAACAAAATGAAAAAAATAATCTTATCATTAGTATTAGTAGCATCAGTTTTAACTGCATGTAAAGGAGAAAAAAAGGAAAAAGTAGAAGTTAAAGAGGCTGTAGAAGTTAAAGTTAATGCTGCAGAATTAAATAATGTTGATACTACTGTTTCTGTATTAAATTGGAAAGGAACAAAACCTGGTGGAGCACACAATGGTACTGTAGCTTTAAAAAGTGGAGGTTTATTGGTAGAGAATGGTAAACTTACTAATGGTGAGTTTGTAATTGACATGACTACTATTGTATGTTTAGATATTCCTGCAGATAAAGAAGGAAATGCAAAATTAGTAGGACATTTAAGTAATGAAGACTTTTTTGAAGTAGATGTTTATCCTATTTCGAAATTTGTAATTACTAATGTAGAAGAGGTGGAAGGAAAATTAGCAGTTACAGGAAATTTACAAATTAAAGATGTAACAAAAAGTATAACAATACCTGCAACTATCTCTACAGAAAATGGAGTTACAGTATTTACAAGTGAATCTTTTAATGTAGATAGATCAGATTTTAATGTAAAATATGGTTCTAAAAAATTCTTTGAAGGTTTAAAAGATAAATTTATAGATGATATTATGACTTTCTCTTTTGTTGTAAAAACGAAAGCGTAAATTAGATTAATTCAATTTTAGAGGCTAAAAACATCTGTTTTTAGCCTCTTTTCTTTTTTATTTTTTTAACTTTGGACTGCTATCCCTATAATTGTATGAAAAAGTTTAATTGCCTTTGGCTATTTATTTCCTTATTTTCAATAACTACTACTTTTAGTCAAAAAGAAAATTACCCAACCTTATTAATTCCCAGTGCATTAACAGAAGATGCAAATGCAGTTATTAGAGACAATTCTATAGAAATAACTATAGAGGATGTTGATGAAATGACGGTGTACAATAGAGAAGTGATTACGGTATTAAATAAATTAGGAAACAGATATGTTAGCATGTCTGCACACTATGATAATGATACTAAGATTACGGCACTTTCTGCAAATATTTATGATGCTTTTGGTCGACAAATTAAAAAGTATAAAGAAAGAGATTTTCTAGACGTTAGTGCTGTAAGTGGAGGTACTTTGTACTCTGATTCTAGAGTAAAGTATATAGATCATACACCTGTTTCTTATCCGTATACCGTAGTTTTTGAATCTGAATATAAAACATCATCTACAGGTTTTATTCCTAGTTGGTTTCCTGTAGAAAGTTATTTTTTATCTATAGAGAAAAGCAGCTACAAACTTTTAAACCCAAAGCAATTTACGGTTAGAACAAAAGAAAAAAACTTTAATTCTTATGCTATAGAAAATACCTCTAGTGAGTTTAATGTAAACTATGCAATAAGCAATCAAAAAGTGGTTAAGTATGAAAATAATGCGCCTCTGTCTATAGATATTATGCCTTATTTAATGGTTGGGATAAATCAATTTTCCTTAAAAAAAATAGTAGGAGAAGCTACTAATTGGAGCGAATTTGGTAAGTGGCGTTATGACTATTTAAAAAATGGTAATGATGAACTTTCTGAAGCTATAAAAACAAAGGTTAGAAAATTGGTTGAAGGCATAACAGACCCAATTGAAAAAGCTAAAATAGTATATGCTTTTATGCAAAATAAAACGCGCTATATAAGCGTGCAAGAAGGTGTAGGTGGTTGGATGCCAATACCTGCAAATGAAGTTGATAAAGTTGGTTATGGGGATTGTAAAGGGCTAACTAATTATACCAAAACATTATTGGATGCAGTAGGAGTTAAATCTCATTATGCAGTAATTTGGGCAGGAGCAGAAAAGCGAGATGTAGAAAAAGATTTTTTTGGAATGCAAGGAAATCATGTTATTTTAAATATTCCAAATAATGGTAATGATATTTGGCTAGAATGTACAAGTCAGACAATTCCGTTTGGTTTTTTAGGAGACTTTACAGATGACAGAAATGTGTTGGTAATGACGCCAGAAGGTGGTGTTGTTAAACGTACACCAGCTTATAAAGATAAAACAAATCTACAAGAAATAAAGGCAAGTATTCAATTAGAAAAAAACGGAAATTTATCTGCTGATTTGCATAGAGTTTCTAAAGGAATTCAATATGATGATAAATCATATTATGAAAAACTTACAGAAGAAGAACTTGTTAAGAATTATAAATCTAACGTTTGGGAGTATAATAATAACTTAGAAATTACAGCAGTAGATTTATTAAATGATAAAGAAGAAGTCGTTTTTAAAGAAGATTTAAAAATGACTATTAAGAGCTATGCTTCTGTAAATGAACAAGAATATTTATTTAGGGTAAATGTTTTTAACAAAAATAGTTTTGTACCTAAAAGATATAGAAGTAGAGAGTTACCCTTAAAAATTTCTAGAGGTTATAAAGATGATACAATATATAAATTTACACTTCCGGAAGGATATGTTTTGAGTACTTTACCTTCAGAAAAAGTAATTTCTACAAAATTTGGAACCTACAAAATTACTTTTACTAAAATAGATGATACCACTTTTAACTATCATAAAACAATGGTAATTAAGGCTGGAGTTTATGCTAAAGAAGACTATAATAATTATCGAAACTTTAGAAGAAGTATTTCAAAATATGAAAATTTAAGAATTGCTATAACCCCAAAATAAATGAAATGAAGAAAATTACAATTGTATTACTATTATTAAGTCAAATTTCTTTGGTTGCTCAAGATTACAAGTTTGGTAAAGTGTCTAAAGAAGAATTAAAAGAGGAGTTTTACCCTTCTGATGCTTCTGCAGATGCTGCTTATTTATATAAAAGTAGAAGAACTTATTTTACCTATGTTCAAGATAAAGGTTTTCAAGTAATCACTGAAATTCATGAACGTATTAAAATTTATAATAAGTCGGGTTTTGATAAAGCTACAAAATCGATCACTTATTATAAACCAGAAAAAGGAGATAATGAAAAGGTAACCTCTATTAAAGGGTATAGTTTTGCATTAGAATCTGGTAAAGTAAAAAAGGAAAAGCTTTCTAAATCTTCAATTTTTGATGAGAAATTATCTAGATATAGAAGTATTAAAAAAATTACGTTTCCTAATGTTAAAGTTGGTTCAGTGTTAGATTTAGAATATAAAATAATTTCTCCATACCGTTCTATTGACGACGTAGATTACCAATTTGATATTCCTGTAAAATTATTAAATTATAAAATTGAAATACCAGAGTATTATAGTTTTACTAAAAAAACGAAAGGATATTATTTTATAGATATTAAAGAAGGTATAGAAAACGGAAGTATTACAATGTCTCAAAGAGTAAGGACGTCAGAAAAAAGTATGGGGGAAACTTTAACATCTCAAGTGGTTACCTCTAAAGTTAATCTTAAAACCAATATTGATATTTATGAATCGGAAAACATACCAGCTTTAAAAAATAACGAACCTTATGTAACAGATGTTAAAAATTATAGAGGAGGAGTTAAATATGAATTAGCTTCTACAAAGTTTCCAAATTCTATCTTAAAATTCTATTCAAATAATTGGGAGGATGTAAGTGAGCAAATTTATAAATCGGAAAGTTTTGGTGCAGAATTAGAAAAAACTAGCTATTACAAAGACGATTTAGAAGAAATTTTAAAAACGACAAAAACAGAATCAGAAAAGATTGATGCTATTTTTCAATTTGTAAAAAATCAAGTAAAATGGAATAACTATAATGGTATTTACACAGATAATGGAGTTAGAAAGGCGTTTAAAGAAAGGGTTGGTAATATTGCAGATATCAATTTAATGCTAACTTCTATGTTGCGATCTGCAGGTTTAGATGCAAACCCTGTATTATTAAGTACAAGGGTAAATGGTGTTCCTTTTTTTCCTACAATAGAGGGTTTTAATTATGTAATTGCTACCGTAGCGCTTCAAAGTGGAGAGACTGTTTTATTGGATGCTTCAGAAGAATTTAGTGTACCAAATATTTTACCAACGAGAGCGTTAAATTGGAAAGGTAGAAAGGTTGCTAAGGATGGAACTTCTTCTTGGATTCAGTTAACATCTTCTAAACATGCATTAGAAGATCATAATGTTATGGTTAAAATTTCTGAAGACATGCTTGTAAAAGGATTAATTAGAACAAATTATGATAACCTAAATGCCTTAAATTACAGAAAGAATTATAACCATATAAAAGAAGAAGAGTTAAAAGAAAGTTTAGAAGAAAAATATGGATTTGAAATAGATGGGTATAGGGTTGTAAATAAAGAATACTTAGACAAACCTATTGTTAGAACTCTTCAGTTTAGTAGTGATAATTTAGTAGAAAACGTAAACGGAAAACTGTATGTTGAGCCTTTATTATTTTTATCAGAACATCAAAATCCGTTTAAATTAGAAGATAGAAAATTCCCTGTAGATTTTGCAACTCCATGGAAAGAGAGTAATACTGTTTCTATTCAGGTTCCAGAAGGGTATAAAGTAGAAACGCTACCAGAACCCTTGGCTATTGGGTTGCCAGATAGTTTGGGTGTATTTAAATTTCAAGTAACACAACAAGGAAATAAAATAAGAACCTTATCTGTTTTACAATTTAACAATGCTCTAATTGCTCCTCAATATTATGCAGCATTAAAAGGTTTTTATAGTCAATTAGTAGAAAAGCAATCAGAGAAAATTGTTTTAATTAAAATTTAATTTAAAAAAAATCTTCTAGACTTGTTTTAGAGAAATTTCTTTATTTTAAAAACCCAAAACGCATGTTTTGGGTTTTTATTTTTAAATGTTATAAGAGTCTATAAAGTTGTCTTGTATAGCTTTGGTGGAAGTTTGGTTGCATCTTTTTTTTAGAATTTCATAAAAATACAGGTTATTGTTTTTTACCATTCTTATAATATATTTTCTTAAAAAAAACAGACTAAAAAAAATAGAGATCACAAATCTATAAGGGTAAATGTAAGTTACTGAATTCAATTTGCGTAAAACTTAGTAAAATCGTAACATTACCAAACGAAATTTTTACCATATGGAGAGCCAAAATATTAGACCAACAAACCTGGAAGACGAAAATATTATAGAAAATCAAGAACTTAATATTTGGGAGGCTCTAATACCGGTTTTTGTATTGGTTGCTATGTTGTTTTACAATGTTTTCTTTGTTTATGGAGATGATGCTTTAAGTGGTAGTAATCAATTTATTTTGTTAATGGGAGCAGCGGTAGCTGCCATTGTAGGTTTTAAGAATAAGGTTTCTTACAAACAAATGATGGAAGAAGTCTCTGAAAATATAAAATCTACTTCTAGTGCTCTTTTAATCTTGTTAATGGTTGGTGCTTTGGCAGGAACTTGGTTAATAAGTGGTATCATTCCTTCTATGATTTATTACGGATTACAAATCTTAAACCCAACAATATTTTTAGCCGCTTCTGTAATAATTTGTGCCATTATTTCTATTGCAACGGGTAGTTCTTGGACTACTTCTGCAACCGTTGGTATTGCTTTGGTGGGTATTGGGAATACATTAGGTATTCCTGCAGGTATGACGGCAGGAGCAGTATTGTCTGGTGCTTATTTTGGAGATAAAATGTCACCTTTATCAGATACTACAAATCTTGCACCTACAATGGCAGGTGGAGATTTGTTTACCCATATTAAATACATGGCGTTAACTACAGTGCCAACAATTATAATTACATTATTGGTTTTTGTAATTATTGGTTTTTCTATAGAAACAACAGGTACACCAGATGTTTCAGATAAATTAGCGGCTATAGATGCTGCTTTTAATATTTCTCCTTGGTTATTTATTGTACCAATAACGGTGATATTTTTAATCATCAAAAAAACAGAACCTTTAGTAGCTTTATTAGTGGGTATTTTATTTGCAGGTATTGTTGCTGTAATTGCACAACCAGATATTGTTGTGAGTGTTGCCGGCGCAGATTCTTTAACTTTTAATTCAGCATATAAAGGAGTCATGAATGCAATTACTGTAGATTCTGCTGTAGAAACTACAAGTGTAGAATTAAATGATTTATTTTCTGCCGGAGGAATGAATGGAATGTTGGGGACTATTTGGCTGATAATTTGTGCAATGGTTTTTGGTGGAATTATGGATGCAATTGGAGCTTTGGCAAGAATTAGTAAAGCTTTATTAAGTATGGCATCTTCTGTTTTTGGTTTGTTTGCAAGTACTGTTGCGAGTTGTTTGGCATTAAACGTAACGGCTTCAGACCAGTATTTGGCCATTGTTGTACCAGGAAAGATGTTTAAAAAAGCGTATGAAGATAAAGGCTTAGCTCCAGAAAATTTAAGTAGAACATTAGAAGATTCTGGTACGGTAACTTCTGTTTTAATTCCATGGAATACCTGTGGAGCATATCAATCTGGAGTTTTAGGAGTAGGTGTTTCAGAATATTTTTTCTTTGCTATTTTTAACTGGTTAAGTCCTATTATGACTTTAATTTTTGCTGCTTTTAATATAAAAATAAAGCAATTAATTAAAAAATAAGATGATTGTTCCCGCTGATTTTTTAGAAGCAGAACAACTCACCCATATAGCTTTAAAATCGAAAGCTTTTTGGGGATATTCTAGTGATTTGATAGAAGGTTGGAGAGCAGATCTAACCGTAACTTCTAAAACCATACAAACTTGCAATGTGTATAAATTTATGGTTGATGACGTTGCTGTTGGTTTCTATGTTTTAAACAATCCGAAAGAAGAAATTGTTAAATTAGAAATGTTATTTGTTTTACCTAAATTTATAAGAAAAGGTATCGGTAAAAAACTACTAATACATGCCTTGGAAAAAGCAACCGTTTCTAACGCAAAAACAATAGAGTTAGTTGCAGATCCTAATGCTATTCCTTTTTATAAGTCTCAAGGTTTTGTAGAAAAGGAACAAATAGGGAGTGCTATTTTGGGGCGTTTTTTGTCTTTAATGCAAAAAGATTTAAAACAATAGAAATTATTAATAGCAACCACGGACTTCCGTGAAGCAAAACATCAAACCAATCTTTAGCTTGCATTGCATGTGTTTCAGAAAATGCACTTCCACCTAAAATCCATTCAATTTTACCTAAAATATGTGGCGGATTAAAAGGAGCTAGTCCTAAAGTTAAACTTGCTATTACAAAGAGTTTCCAGTTATCTTTAAGTAGGTTTTGTATATCCATTTGCTTACATCGAGTTTTTATTCTATATAAAATAAATTTGTATCGAGATATTTTATTTTTGCTCGAGTTCTTTTGTGTAAGATCTTGGTAGATGTTTAAATAAACCAGTTCCAAACCAACCCAAAACGAATTACAAAATCTCTATAAGGGTAATTCGGTGCAGAGTAGTAGTTTTTCTCTGTAAAGCCAGAAGTTACATTCTCTATTTTAAGAAACAAACGCGTTCTTCGCACTTGTGCATTAAAGAACACATCTATAGAAGGAAATCCTATTTCTTGTTCGTTTTGTAAAGTAAACTCTGCTAATAACGGGTTATAAGCATTCATTTTATACTTAGAAAAATAGTTAAAAGTGGCACCAATATTTACTAGCATTGGTTTACCTTTAAACCAATAATCTTGGTAGTATAAAGTGTTTCTTGTAACCATTTCTGGGACTCTAAAAACAGAACTTCCGCTGCTAACATTTTGGTACATGAATGTATTGTCTAAAGCAAACTTTTTATACCTAAACTCTTTACTTGCTTTTACTTTTAAATATGTAATCTGACCATCAAACTGTTGCGGTTTGTTATTTTCATCAAAATACGTGTAGTTGTCAATATTGGTAAAATTTAGAGAACCATTTAACCATTTAGAACTTAAAGAAAACCCTAAATCTCTTGTGTTTACAGAGTTAAAATCGTTGTACCAGTTGTAGTCATCATATTTACTTTGATGTAATAAGGTGTTAAAATTTGGCGACTTAGAACTAATTAACAAACTTCCTTTTACAGCAAAAAGACTATCTTTTTTATATAGTGCTTCTCCTTGTAGAAAACTCCCAGACAATCTACCACTCCCTGGAGCTAAATTACCTGTAGCGTTTAAATGAAAGTTTTTAATTTTAGCATTCCAATCTGCACCTACAGAAACTGCATTTCCTTCTAATTTTATTTTAGAAATATCGCTATTAGAATTTAAAATAGAGTCGTATCCGTAAGAATAATTCGTAATATTTACTTTGGCTTTAAATTTACCAAGTACATATTTAGAATTAAATTCTAAGTTCATTTCATTATTTGTAATGGTATTTTTAGCTTGATTATTACTTGCTCCAGAAGCATTAGATTCACCAAAAAAAGTTGTTGTTATTGTAGGTTGCGTAAAGCTATATTCTTTAGTTTCTGTTGTAAAAATATGTCCAACTTTTAAGTTGCTAAAATCTTTTTTATTGACGGTGTCTTTATTAGCCAAGAGCTTATAACTATGCTCTAAATAAACCCTTCTACCTTCAAAATCATTTTCTGCATCATCTAAATTTACATCTAAATAAGATCTAGTGCTATAGTCAGAATCGTTGCTTTCAAATTTAGCAATTTCAGCTTCTGGCAATCCACCGCTTTCTTCATTAAAGAAATCTTGAGACGTTAAATGTCCACGGATTTCATATTGATTATCTTCTGTTCTGTAATGAAAAGCACCTCTAAAATTTCCATGACTCGCTAAAGATCTTCTATAAGCTCCCAAAGAACGAATTCCTTTATAAGAAAGAGACACATTTAATCTACGAGAAAAGTTTACAGTAAAAATAGCGTCTAAAACCTGACCTTGTTGTAAACCTGTTCTGTAGGTAATTTCTGTAGTTGGTGTAGGTACCTCGTAATATTTTATTTCATCAATATCTAAATAGCTAAACTGTTTTGCTGTAAAACCAATATCTGGCATTAACTTTAAATTGCTAAAATCATATCCTAAATTAGTAAAAGTTTGCCCTTGATTATGAAAAGCTAATAACTCAAAATTATCTGTTCGTAAATAATTAAACTTATAATCTTTCTGAATCGATAAAGTGGTATCTATATAGGTAGTGTCTCTTTGGTGAGAGAATATTTTGTAGTCTGTATACTTTGTTTTTCCAGATAAAGTTACAGAAATCTCACCAGAGTTTCTAATTGAATCATTCTGAGATTCAGGTCTTTTTCCAGTACCAGTGCCACCTCTTCCCAATTGAAAATCTGTTTGAGAATATAGCGTACTTGTAATAAAGAAAACAAGTATTGATAAAAAAAATAACGATTTGTTCATAGATTGTTGCTGCAACGGCAAATGTAAAATAATTTAACGAAAACAATCGTTAATAATTATCATGAAATCTGTTAATTAAAGCATATTATTTGTGTTTTATTCCTTGTTTCCTTAAAAAGGTGTCATTCCAAGAGAAACAAGAACCTAAAAGAAAAAGTTTTCTTTTCTTTGTAAAATGTTAGCATCAAATTATAGTGGTTTTATTTTAGAAGCAGGTACAGACGAAGCCGGTAGAGGTTGTTTATGTGGTCCCGTGGTAGCTGCAGCCGTAATTTTACCAAAAGATTTTACCCATCCTTTTTTAAATGACTCTAAGCAATTATCAGAAAAAAAGCGAGAAGAATTACGTCCTTTTATAGAAGAAAATGCCATTGCTTTTGGGGTTTCTTTTGTTTGGCAAGAAGAAGTAGATCAAATAAATGTTTTGCAAGCTTCTATAACGGGCATGCACCGTTCTATAGAAATGCTTAAAACCCAGCCAGAATACATTATTGTAGACGGAAATAAGTTTAGAAAATACAAAGAGATTCCGCATGAAACTATTGTAAAAGGTGATGCAAAATATTTGAGTATTGCCGCAGCTTCTGTTCTTGCAAAAACGTATAGAGATGAGTATATGGCAAAGATTCACTTAGAATTCCCTATGTACAATTGGGCTAAAAATAAAGGCTATCCAACAAAAGAACATAGAAACGGAATTAGAGAATTTGGTGCCACTAAATACCATAGAAAAACTTTTAAGTTGCTGCCAGATCAGGTAAAGTTAGAACTGTAATTTTTTTTTCAGAAGCTATTTCCTGCTTTCCATTATATCTTTTTTCCGAAAAAGAAAAAAGGATGCCATTTCAATCAGGGCTAAAATTCTTTCAAGCTTTTAGAAAATCTCATTCATTTATTTTCTATTTATTTAAAAACTTCGACTATTTTTACGCTCCAAAATTTTAAGTAATGATTAGAAAAACCAAAGCAGAAATTACCAAATGTATTTTACATAAAGTTGCCAATAAGTTTAATAGCGGACAAAATGTTTTTTCTGAAGACTTAATTCGTTTCGATCAAGAAAGTTACGACTTAATGAAAGGTTTTTTATTAAAACCATTCGGAAACTTAACACAGAGCTATCGTTTTACAAAGCATGAAGATGTACGTTTAAACGAGGTTAATAAGTTTGCTTCAGAAATTTTTAGTGATGAAGAAAGCTTTGTAGAATACTCTAAAAGTATTGTAAATCATTTATTTGAGCAATCTAATTCTGCCCAAATAAAAACCGGAGACGTACTTGTTGTTTATATAGAAGGTATCGAATACAAAGATGTATTAACAGAAGCAATTGGAATTTTTAAAATTGAAAATAAAGTAGATTTCTTTCAAACTTATTTAGATGATAATGAAAGTTTTGATGTTGTTGTTCAAAAAGGAATTTCTACAAAAAGAATAGATAAAGGATGTTTGGTTTTAAACACATCTGATGAAGAAGGTACTGTTGTTTTTTCTGTAGATAATAACAATTACGATGCACAGTATTGGGTTAAAAACTTTTTATCTGTAAAATTAGCAGACGATTACAATTCTCATACACAGAACTATTTAGAAATGTGTAAAGAGTTTTCTGAAGAAGTAATTCAGCCAGAATTAGGAATGCACGAAAAAGGAAACTTCTTAGCAAGTACAGTAGATTATTTTAAAGAAAATGAAGCTGTAGATTATGCTACTTTTAAAGATGAGGTTTTTGAAGATGAGAAACACAAAGAAAAGTTTGACGAGTATAAAAACCACTTCGAAAAGCTAAACGATGTGTTAATCAGAAATAATTTTGACGTTTCTGGAGTTGTTTTAAAGAAAGAGAAAAACAAGTTAAAAACAGAAATTAAGTTAGACACTAACATCAACATAAAATTAGATGTAGATGCACCAGAAGCGGCATCAGAATATTTAGAAAGAGGATATGATGAAGAAAAGAAAATGAAATTTTATAAAGTATATTTCAACGAAGAGAAATAATTGTTTTTCATTGCTAGTTTACCAAGCAATCTGTTAATTAAAACTTACAGATTGCTTCGTAAACTCGCAATGACCAATTATTTTATAAACTCTTCAACTTCAAAAAGCACTTTAAAATGCTTTAAAATTTTAGCTTTTACTTCTTCTATATCTACTTTTCTGTTTAATTCAGCTTCCATAGAAGTTACTGCTTTCCCTTTAATTCCACAAGGAATAATATTATCAAAATACCCTAAATTTACGTTTGCATTTAAAGCAAACCCATGCATCGTTACCCAACGAGAAGAACGAATACCCATAGCACAAATTTTACGAGCAAATGGTGTTCCAACATCTAGCCAAACTCCGGTTTCTCCAGGGCTTCTTTCTGCTTTTATACCATATTCTGCAATGGTTAAAATAATAGCTTCCTCTAAAAAACGTAAGTATTTATGTATGTCTGTAAAGAAGTTTTCTAAATCTAAAATGGGGTAACCAACAATTTGCCCAGGTCCGTGATACGTAATATCTCCACCACGATTTATTTTATAAAAAGTTGCTTCTTTTTCTGCTAACTGCCTTTCATTCAGTAATAAATTACTTAAATCTCCACTTTTACCTAAAGTGTACACGTGTGGGTGCTCTACAAATAAAAAGTAATTTTTTGTAGGATTGTTGTTTTCATTTCTTCGGTTATCAATTTTAATAGCTACAATTTCTTGTAATAATTCAGTTTGATACTCCCAAGTTTCCTTATAATCTTTTACAGATAAGTCTTTTAATAGTATGTTTCTATTCATCATTGCGACTACAAAGATAATTATTTCATTATATTTGATAACGATTTTATATAAATTACTATTTATGAAAACAAGATTATTGCTGTTACTTATTTTTGTAACCTTTTTTTCTTCTGTCCAGGTAATAAATGCTCAGACTTTTTTGAAGAAAATTGATAAAGACAATTTTACCATTCAAGAAGATCAGGTATATTCTAAGAAAAATTTCCCTAAAGCATATAGCTTGGTTTCTATAGATGTAAATAATTTTAATACGGCATTAAAGTCAAAATCTAGTTTAAAATCAGATCAGAAAACAATACAATTACCAAATTCTAATGGGGGATTTTCAAATTTTGTAATAAATGAGACTTCAAACTTTGAAACTAAATTATCAGAAAAATATTCAATGATAAAATCTTATTCCGCACAAGGAATAGATGATCCTACGGCAGTAGCAAAAATTAGTATTGGTACAGATGGTTTTCATGCAGTGGTGTATTCTGGTGTAGAAAAAACATTATATATAGATCCATATTCTAAGGATAAAAAATCTCTAATAGTTTACAAAAGAAGTGACTTAGAAGCAGATAATGATAGTTTTACCTGTCATGTAGATGAAGTTGCACGTAGAAGTGTTACAGAAACAAGCAGTTTTAAGAATGCAAATGATGGAAAACTAAGAACTTTTCGTTTGGCTTTAGTTTGTAGTGGAGAATACGCACAATTTCACTTAACAAATCAAAACATATCTACACTTGCTACAGACGAAGTAAAAAAAGCAGCAGTACTTTCTGCAATGAACACAACTATGACTAGGGTTAATGGTGTTTTTGAAAGAGACTTATCTGTAAGAATGACTATTGTTGGAGATAATGATAAATTAGTTTTTTTAGATGCAGCAACAGACAATATTACAGATGGAGACCCTGATAAAATGATTAATGAAGTACAGACTATTTGTGATACTGAAATAGGAAATGCTAATTATGATATTGGACATATTTTTAGTGTTGGAGGAGATGGTTTAGCAGGAGGTGGCGTAGTTTGTAGTACAGGTCAAAAAGCTAAAGGTGTAACTGGTAGAAGTGAACCAATTGGAGATGCTTATGATATAGATTATGTTGCGCATGAAATGGGACATCAATTTGGTGCAAATCATACACAGAGTAATAGCAGTTGTAATAGATATAGCAGTACAGCTGTAGAACCAGGAAGTGCTTCTACTATAATGGGATATGCTGGTATTTGTGCGCCCAACGTACAATCTAAAAGTGATGATTATTTTCATGCTGTTAGTATCACAGAAATGTGGAGCCTTATAGAATCTTTTGCTAATTGTGCTGTTTTAACAGATACCAATAATACTGCTCCAATAGCAAATGCGGGATTGGATTTTAGTATTCCAAAATCAACCCCTTTTTTATTAAAAGGAATCGGTACAGATGCAGATGGTACTGCTAGTTTAACGTATAATTGGGAGCAAACAGATAATGAATCTGCAACAATGCCTCCGGTTGCAACAAATTCTGGAGGACCAATGTTTAGATCATTACCATCTGCAACTACTTCAGAAAGATATATGCCAGAATTAGCAACTGTGGTTGCAGGTAATACCGCTTCCACTTGGGAAGTGTTACCATCTGTGGCTAGAGATTTAAATTTTTCTTTTATTGTTAGAGATAATCATGCGGGCGGTGGAAGTACTGGAAGAGATAATATGACAGTCACTGTAGAAGATGCAGCTGCTTTTACGGTATCGGCGCCAAGTGCAGCTGTTTCTTGGTTTTCTGGTTCTACACAAACCATAACTTGGACTAAAGGAACTACGGATGTTGCTCCTATAAATTGTCAAAATGTAACAATAAAATTGTCTATAGATGGTGGAGTTACGTTTCCTATTATCTTAAAAGAAAATACACCTAATGATGGATCTGAAAATATAGAGATTCCGGATACTCCAACAACGTCTGCTAGAATTATGGTAGAAGCGGCAGATAATATTTTTTACAATGTAAATGCAACCAATTTTATAATAAAATCATCAACTCCAACATTTGTTATGACAAATACAAGTGGGACTCAATCTGCTTGTAACACTGGGAATCAATCTGTAAGTTATATTTTAAATTTTGATTTTGTAAACGGATTTTCAGAAAATGTGTCTCTTTCCGCTACTGGGCAACCAGCTAGTGCAACAGTGAGTTTTAGTCCATCAACCATAAGTACAGATGGAAATGTAACCATGAATGTAACAGGTTTAAATGGAAGCATAGTGCAGCCTTACACTATTAATATTCTAGGGAATTCTACCAGTATCTCAGAAAACATTGATGTTCAGTTAAATGTAACAACCTCTAGTTTTGATGCTTTAACATTAACATCTCCTGCTAATGATGCTGTTGAAGTAGATTTGAGTACAACGTTAAGTTGGAATGCTGACACAAACGCAAGTAATTATGATGTGCTAGTAGCAACAGATAGTGGTTTTATAAACTTAATAACCTCTGAAAATACAATTATAAATGAGCTTTATTTATCTGATCTTGATGCAAATACTACTTATTACTGGAAGGTAAAAGCAAAAAATACTTGTGGAGAAGGAAGTGATTCTGCTGTATTTAATTTTAAAACATTAAAACCTACGTATTGTGTTTCTGATTTTACAGATGATATTAATGGTACAGAGTTTATTACAAATGTAACATTTAATACAATAGATAATAATTCTGGAAATGCAGCTGATGATGGGTATGAAGATTTTACAGCTAATGAAACAAATGTTAAAAGAGGTGACGAGCATTTAATATCTGTAACATTTGATACAGGAGGATACCGAGATCATTGTTTTGTTTTTATCGATTGGAATCAAGATTATGTATTTGATAAGACAACTGAGAGGTATGATTTGGGTACAAAATTAGATGATGATGGAGATGTCAATACTACAAATACAAGTACTGTAACCTATAATATAACAGTTCCGGAAGATGCTAAGTTTGGATCTACAAGAATGAGAGTTGTTATAGAATATGATGATGGTTATGGAGAGGGAGCTTGTGATGCCGATCATTTAACAGAGTGGGGAGAAACAGAAGATTATACGGTTATTGTAGATAATACAGCTTCTATTGATGGAGTTGCTTTTGAAGGATTTAATTTGTTTCCGAACCCTACAAAAGGTGAATTTACACTTAACTTACAGGTTGTAAATACGGATAAAGTTTCAGTGCAGTTATATGATGTTAGAGGTAGGTTAATTGATCAAAAAACATATTATAACACCGTAACTAATTTTTCTGAAAGAGTTCTTTTTGAGGAAGCCAAATCAGGTTTGTATTTGTTGAGGGTTATAAACGGAGATAAACAAACAACTAGAAAGCTTCTTATAAAGTAAGTCTTAGTAAATAATTTAAATGAACCACATTGTTTTAATAGTGTGGTTTTTTTTATGCTTAATTACCAAAAAAGAAAGTGTGTAAAAAACGACCTGGAGTTAAAGTAAAGCCTCCGGCAATAACGATTGCTCCAAAATAAAGGAAAATCATTTTTAGTTTATGTTTTTTTATTTGTCCTTTTTTTATGGCAATTATAGCTGTAGGAACACTGTACAATGTTAGGATACTAAATAGATGTATATAACCAAAATGATTCAAAAATTGAACACCTACATAAGCAGGCATAAACAATGTAATAATTGCTGTAATTACCATTAAAGACATATAGATTTTGCCTAATAGTTTATGAAAAGGAGTTCCTTTTCTTACGGCTAAAAGATACCCGCCAATAAAAATACAAGGAACAACAGTTACCAAATGAGAGTACATTAAATATTGATATGCCATAGGTTTGATAAGTTTTTGCCAAAATAAGGGAAATAAAAAGCCTCATCAAATTTGATGAGGCTTTTTTTGTAAAACGAACTTTACTATTATCCTAAGAAAGGATATTTATAATCTGTTGGTGATACCAATGTTTCTTTTATCAATCTAACAGAAGTCCAACGTAATAAGTTTTGTGCAGAACCAGCTTTATCATTTGTTCCAGAAGCTCTTGCGCCTCCAAATGGTTGCTGACCAACAACTGCTCCTGATGGTTTGTCGTTAATATAGAAGTTTCCTGCAGCATTTTCTAATGCTTTAGAAGCTTGCTCAACAATATATCTATCTCTAGAAAAGATAGCTCCTGTTAAGGCATATTCAGATGTTTCATCAACTAATTTTAATGAAGCTTCCCACTCAGCATCTTCATATACGTAAACGGTCATTACAGGTCCAAATAACTCTGTATGCATTGTTGCGTATTTAGGAGATTTAGTAACAATTACAGTTGGCTCAATAAAGTATCCAACAGATTTGTCATGGTTTCCACCAATAATTATTTCTGCATCTTTATCAGCTTTAGCTGCATCAATATAACTTGCTATTTTATCAAAAGAACCTTCATGAATAACAGCGTTAATAAAGTTATTAGTGTCTTCTGGAGACCCCATTTTTAACTCACCAACTTGTGCTGTTAAATGTTGTTTAATTTCTGGCCAAAGTGACGCAGGAATGTAAGAACGTGAAGCTGCAGAACATTTTTGACCTTGGTATTCAAAAGCACCTCTTGTCATTGCAGTAGCAACTTGTAAAGGGTTAGATGAGTTGTGTACCCAGATAAAGTCTTTTCCACCAGTTTCTCCAACAATTCTTGGATATGTTTTATAGGTATGAATGTTGTTACCTATTTGTTTCCATAATTCTTTAAAAACATGAGTAGAACCTGTAAAATGTAATCCAGAGAAATCTGGAGAAGCTAAAACAGTATCAGAAATCATAACAGGATCTCCGTAAACAACGTTTATAACACCATCTGGCAAACCAGCTTCTTTAAATAAATCTACAATTACTTGTGCAGAATATGCTTGATGATCAGACGGTTTCCAAACAACAACATTTCCCATTAAAGCTGCTGATGCAGGTAAGTTTGCAGCAATAGATGTAAAGTTAAAAGGAGAAATTGCATATATAAATCCTTCTAAAGGTCTGTACTCAACTCTGTTCCATACTCCTGGAGAAGATGTTGGTTGATCTTTAAAGATATCCGTCATATATTCTACGTTAAAACGGAAGAAATCGATCATTTCACAAGCAGCATCAATTTCTGCTTGGTACACATTTTTAGATTGTGCAATCATTGTTGCAGCATTCATTCTTGCTCTATAAGGACCTGCTAATAATTCTGCAGCCTTTAAGAAAATTGCAGCTCTTTCCATCCAACTAACGCTAGACCAAGCCTCTCTTGCAGCTAAAGCAGTAGAAATTGCAGCATCTACGTGCGATTTATCTGCTGTGTGATATTGCCCAACTACATGTTTATGATCATGAGGAGGTGTAATATTTTTAGTGTTTCCTGTTCTAACTTCTTCACCATTAATGTGCATTGGCACATCAATATTGCTGTTAAACATTGCTTTATATGTAGCTAATAATTCTTCCTTTTCAGGAGAGCCCGGAGCGTACCCTTTTACAGGTTCGTTTACTGCTTTCGGAACATTAAAAAATCCTCTTGCCATTTTGTATGTTTTTTAAATTTTAATCGACTAATTTTGAGTTTCAAAGTTACAATTTTTGTTTCAATAATTTTAACTGAATTTTGATGTCCTTTGTTAAGGAATATATAAATATATTGTCTAAACGTAAAGTTTATCATAAATAATTATAAGATATATGTGTACTGTAACCTATCTGCCTTTAGAGGGTGGTAATTTTATTCTAACTTCTAATAGAGATGAAACTCCACTAAGAAATACAATTCCACCAGAAAAATATATAGAGAACGGTACTACATTAACGTATCCAAAAGATGAATTAGCAGGTGGAACTTGGATTGGTTTAAGTGATAAAAAACGATTAGTTTGCCTTTTAAATGGTGGTTTTAAAATACATACAAGAAAGAAATCTTACAAAATGAGTAGGGGAATTATTGTGAAAAATATTTTATCTGCTGATGATGGAGTTTCTTTTATCAATAATTTTGATTTTACGGAAATAGAACCTTTTACCTTAATTTTAGTCGATTGGAAAAATGAATTAGAAACCTATGATTTGGTTTGGGATGGAACAATAAAACATTTTAATAAATTGCCTCAAGAACCAAAAATTTGGTCTTCATCTACTTTGTATACAGAAGAAATGAAAGAAATGAGGAAAGAATGGTTTGCGGGTTGGTTGCAAAAAAACAACGAGTTTCAACAAGAAAAAATATTAGAGTTTCATCAAAATGAAAATTTAGGAACTTTAGGTACTTCGCCTAAAATGAAACGCGAATTTGTAGAAACGGTAAGTATTACTTCGGTAATTAAAAAGAATTTAGATGTTAAAATGCAGTATTTAGATTTTGTAAATAAAGCTAAAACAATGCAAAAGCAATAAATGAAATAAAAACAATGCCTAGTGAAGTGAAAATCATAAACAAAACATTTGCAAACAGGTATTTTAAAAGTGTTTTTATAAAACTTTGTTCGTAGAAATTTTTCATTGCTAAAAATAAATATAACAAGAATAATATTAAAAAGAATCCTGCGTAACTCTCTGTTTCTATAAAAATATTTAAAATATAGAACATTGAAAGTAGTAAGAAAAATACTGTTTGAGTATGGAACACAAATATTAAGTGCTCTATATAAGTAAATTTTCTTCGGATGTAAATTAAGCGTAAAAAGAGTGTAAATAAAGGTAGTAATATAAATAACGCAATAGAGGAATATGAAAGTAATTGCTTTCTTAATTTTTTAGAAACTGTTTTATCAGTAAAAATAGTATTGATTAATTGCGACCTTGAATACCAAAATTTGTTTGAAAAACTTTTATGTATTTTTAAACTGTCTAAAGCATCATCTACATAAATATTAGGATGTTGTTTTTGAAATTTTAACATCTTAACAATTTTTATTTCTTTACCCGCAACTTTAAGAAATGGTGTCTTAGAAATAGAATCTTTTAGAATAGTTAATAAGGAGTCTGTTTCTTTAAAATTAGAGGTAGCATCCTTTTCTTGAGCTTCCTTTAAGTCTAATTGTATAGCTGTAAATACATCTGTATTGTTCGGTTTTTTTCCATTTCTAAAATTATTAAAATCGTTATAACTATCTGTGATACCAATAATTAAAAAGAAGACAACAGAAACCGTCAGGTAGAATTGAAATGGATTGGAATAACGTTGCCTTTTCCCTGCAATGTAATTTTTAGAAACTTCTCCTGGTTTTATTAAAAGCGGAATTAATGTTTTCCAGAATTTGGTGTCAAAACTGAATAAGCCACTAAATAATTGGTGAATAAAACTGTAAAAAGTAATTCTATTTCCTTTATTCTCTTGCCCACAATCTGGACAAAATTTTTCTTGTCCGCTAAAAGGATGTCCACAATTTAAACATGCAGGATCTTTTATAATAATTCTATTCTTTTTAGATGTTGCTAGTTTAATGTTGCTAGTTTAATGTTGCTTGGGTTGTTAGTTGAAAAGTTGGTATTATTACCTTAAATTGCTCAAAAGTCTCTAGGTTTATCATGGTGTAAAAACCTTTCATAGCACCTATGTTGGATTCTAGGAAACAACCAGAACCATACTTATACATGTCGTTTGGTTTTAAAATTGGAGTTTGCCCAACAACACCTTCTCCGCTAACAATTTCTGTGTTATTAAGCGTATCAAAAATGGTCCAAAAACGATCTGTTAGTTTTACTGTTTCTGTAGATTTATTTTCAATAGTAATTATGTACCCAAAAATGTGGTGCAGTCTGTTGTTTCTGTAGTTTGTGCCTTTATACTTTGTGTCAACAGAAATTTTTATGCCTTTTGTAATCTGGTTTATCATCAATAGTAAATGTAGTTTTTTTGATTTTAAATTACAAATGATTTTTAATCTCATTTATGGTTTCTTTAAAATTACAGTCAATCTATGATTGTTTTTATAATAAACAGCTTATAAGAATTCTAGTTGCATCTAAATAAGAGTTTTTGGTACACCATGCCTTTTAATATGAGAGGTCTTTTCTTTTGTGTCGTGTAAAGTTTACTCATTTACACTATTAATTACACATGTTTTACACGGATTAATTATAGTGGTAAAACACGGGTTAATTATTAAGTCGTTGATTATAAGTGTTTTTTTGGTGTTTGTTAGGAGGTAACTCTTAATGGCATATTTATTTCTATATACTAATCAGAAATAATAATAACCTTAAAAACTTAAATTATGAAAAAATTAATTTTTACAGTAGCAGTAGCAATCTTATCAAGTGGAGTTTCAATTTCTGCAGCAAACATCAACAATAGCAATTATGCTGATGAAGTAATTGTGATGACAATTAATGAAGACTTTAAAGAGGTTGCTCTAGAAGATTTACCAGAAGGAGTAAGTAATGCAATTTTAAAAGATTATCCAACGGCTATTATTGGGAAGGCTTATGTGAACGGAAGTGAGCAATATAAAATTGAATTTACTATTGATGAAACTAAGAATATTGTTTATGCAGATAAAGAAGGTAATTGGTTAAAAGAAGAAGATATTACAGCTAAACAAGGAGCATAGATTTAAATAAAAAAACTTTTAACTCAATTTTTAAATACCAATTAAGTCCTTAATTATGAGAGAAATAATTTTAACTATAACTGTAGCAATCTTTACAAGTGGAATTTCAAGTTCTGCTTTAGCGAAGAACAATATTAATTCTAACGAATATGTTGAGGTAATGCGTAAAGATTTTAAAGAAATTACTTTAAAAGAAGTTCCGGTAGCTGTTAAAACTGCTATTGTAAAAGACTTTATAGCTGCCTTTGTTACTAAAGTTTATGTAAATGAGAGTAAGCAATATAAAATTGCACTTACTATAGATGATGAAACAAAATTTGTTGTTTTTGCAGATAAAGAAGGGCATTGGTTAAAGGACAAGGAAATAAGAGCATAAAAGTGATGTAGTTATAGGTTGAGGGTCTATAATTATAAATTTCAAAATACTTAATCACAAAAAAATAATTAATAATTAAAAACATACAATCATGAGAAAATTAATTTTAACAGTAACCGTAGCACTTTTAACAAGTGGAGTATCAGTATTTGCAGCAAACAATTTAACTAATAACAATGTAGATGAAATTGTTGTTGTAGTAACCAATGATGATTTTAAAGAAATTTCAGCAAAGGAATTACCAGAAGCAGTTTCTAATGCAATTATAAAAAACTTTCCATCAGCTACAGTTAATAAACTATATGTAAATGGTAGTGAACAATATAAAATTGATCTTACTATTGATAAAACTGATGCTGTAGTTTATGCAGACAAAGAGGGGAATTGGATAGAAGAAGGTGATGTTGTAACAGCAGAATAAGTTAGCCTAAAAGGTAGTGAGATTACAGATTTTAAAATAGTCAACCATAAATAATATAAAAAATAGATATCATGAGAAAATTAATTTTAACAGTAACCGTAGCACTTTTAACAAGTGGAGTATCAGTTTTTGCAGCAAACAATTTAAATAACAATGTAGATGAAATTACTGTTGTAGTAACCAATGATGATTTTAAAGAAATAAGCGTAAAAGAATTACCAGTAGCGGTTTCTAATGCAATTGTAAAAGATTTTGGAACAGCTACAGCAATTAAGGCATATGTAAACGGTAGTGAGCAATATAAGTTTGAACTTACTTTAGATGGAGCTGAAAGTGTAGTGTATGCAGACAAAGAAGGTAATTGGTTAAAAGAAACCGATGTTATAGTAAAAGAATAAGTTAGGGTACCAAAGTAGTGTAATTACAGATTTTAAAATAGTCAACCATAAATAATATAAAAACATATATCATGAGAAAATTAATTTTAACAGTAACCGTAGCACTTTTAACAAGTGGAGTATCAGTATTTGCAGCAAACAATTTAACTAATAACAATGTAGACGAAATTGTTGTTGTAGTAACGAATGATGATTTTAAAGAGGTTTCAATAAAGGAATTACCAGAAGCAGTAACGAAGGCAATTCAAAAAGACTTTTCTACAGCTACAGTTCTTAAAGCTTATGTAAATGCAAGTGAGCAGTATAAAATTGAAATTACTGCAGATGGAGCTGAAGGGGTAGTTTACATAGATAAGGATGGGAACTGGTTAAAAGGTACAGATATTATTACAGCAAAAGAAGAAGGAGACGTTAGTGAAGAAAAAGCGGAGTAATTAAAGACTTAAGGATCTTTAATCTCAATTTTTGAAAGAGAAAGACATTTTTTAATTAAAATGTCTTTTTTTTGATTACAATCAATTTATCTTGATATTTTTGTAAGAAATGTATAAGCTTTATGAAGGAGATTTTATTAGTAGAAGATGATGTAGCATTTTCAGAAATGTTGAAGCAGTTTCTTAAGCGACATAAGTATGTTGTGGAGGTTAGTTATAACATAAAAAATGCTTTGCAGCAGCTAGAAAAGAAAAACTACGATTTAGTTTTTACAGATTTACGACTTCCAGATGGTGATGGGATTGCCTTATTAAAGCAAATAAAAGGAAGTAAACACGCTACTCCTGTAGTTTTAATGACGAGTTATGCAGAGGTTTCTACAGCTGTACAAGCAATGAAACAAGGTGCTTTTGATTATATATCCAAACCTTTTAACCCAAGCGAAGTTTTAGAAGTTATTAGCAATGCTTTAGAGGAAAAGGCTGGTGATGTTGACAATCATCAAGAAAAAGAAGAGCAAGAAGAAAAAGAAAGTAGCAAAACTGATAGCGGTTTTGTAAAAGGAATTAGTAGTTCATCAAAAGTACTTGATGAATATATTTGTTTGGTTGCGCCCATTAATATGTCTGTGCTGATTACTGGAGAAAGTGGTACGGGTAAAGAAGTGGTTGCAAAAACAATTCACTTAAAAAGTCCTAGACATAACAAACCATTTATTGCGGTAGATTGCGGTGCAATACCTAGAGAAATCGCTTCGAGCGAGTTTTTCGGACATAAAAAAGGTTCTTTTACGGGGGCTAATGAAGATAAAGTTGGGCATTTCGAATCTGCAAATGGAGGAACTCTTTTTTTAGATGAAGTAGGTAATTTAACTTATGAAAATCAAATACAACTTTTGCGTGCTTTGCAAGAAAGAAGAATTAAGCCTGTTGGAAGTAGTAAAGAAATTAAGGTTGATATTCGTTTAATAACGGCAACTAATGAAGATTTACTTTTGGCAGTTGAAAAAGGTGATTTTAGGGAGGATTTGTACCATCGTTTAAATGAGTTTTCTATTAAAGTACCTAATTTAAAAGACAGAAAAGATGATTTAATCTTGTATGCAGATTTCTTTTTAAATAAGACCAACCAACAATTGAATAAATCTGTAATTGGTTTTTCTAAAAAAGTATTAACTATTTTTCAGAATTATCAATGGCCAGGTAATTTAAGAGAGCTGTCTAATGTTATAAAAAGAGCTACTTTATTAACAAAGTCAGAAATTATAGATGTAGATGTTTTGCCTAGTGAGTTAACGAAGGTAAAAGAAAACACTATTTCATCAAATAAATTTTCTACAAAAGAAAACGAAAAAGTACTTATTATTAGCGCGCTAGAAGAAGCCGGAAATAATAAAACTCAAGCTGCAAAATTATTAAATATTACAAGAAAGACACTTTATAATAAAATGAAAGAGTATGACCTTAATTAAGGTAGTCTTCTAATATTATTATAAAGGTATTTAATTGTTTTTCAAAATCTGCAAAATTGGCTTTGTCAATAGATTTAGTAGTTTCAAATACCTCTAAATAAGGTATTACAGCTTTTACTTCTAGTTGCTTAAACATACTAAGCATTTTATGGCTTATTTCATTTATGGTCTTAATGTCAGCGTCCTTTTTTGCTTTTTCTAACAGTAAGCTATTATTTTTTGTGTCTTCTAAAAAAATATTTAAGGTGTTTTTTATGGTGGTGATATCGTTACCTAAAAAAGACTTTAAAGATTCGATACTAAAACCAACACTTAAGCCCTCTCTATTGTTATCTATTTTAGATTTAAGAGGTACACTGCTCGATTTAAAAAAGAGTTGTAAAACATCTTGAAGCTGTTTTGAGTTGAAAGGTTTTATCAATACTTCTGCAAAGCCAATTTTTAAATACTCTTCTCTAGAAATATTTGCACGCCCTGTCATAGCGATGATCGGTTGACTTTTGTAAAGTTTATGATTTTTAAGGATTTCCATAAAATGGATACCATTCATTTTTGGAAGTTGAATGTCCGTGATTACAAAATCATACGAAATTTCATCAATAGCTTTAATAGCGTTTTGTGCATTTTCAAACGTATATACTTTAATATTAAATTGTTTTAAAAAAGCATTTAAAAGTAAACGCACAGATGCATCGTCTTCCACAACAACGGCAGTTAGGTTAAAAGAGGTGGTTGTGTTTTTAGTTTCTTCAATTTTTGTAATTGGTTTGTCAGATAATTTTACGGGTATTTTTAAAGTAAAAGTGCTACCTACATTCAGTTTGCTATCTAAGGTTAATTTTCCGCCTAAAAGTTCTGCTAGTTTTTTAGAAATGGTTAAGCCCAAACCAAAACCTTTTAAATTATTGTCGCTTGCATTTTCTGCCTGATTAAAAGCTTTAAAAATAGTTGCTTTTTGGTCTTTACTAATGCCAATTCCGGTATCCGTAATTAAAATTTCTAAGGTGTTTTTATTGTTCTGTTGTTTTATAGAGCTTGCAATAGTAATTGTTCCTTCGTTTGTGAATTTACAAGCGTTTACAACTAAATTATATAAAATTTGTTTAATACGAAACGGATCACTAATAATAAGACTGTTGATGGAGTTGTCTTGTTTAACGACAAAACGAACAGGTTTATCTTGAATGATACTTTTTGAATTCAGAATAATTTCTTTAATATAACTTTCTAAGTTAAAAGGAATAGATTCAATAGCAATATGTCCATTTTCTAGTTTAGAGAATTCTAAAAGGTCATCTACTAATTGCCCCATATAAGTTGATGCGCTTCTAATATGGTCTAAGTAGTTTTTGTCTTTTGTGTTTGCTGTCGATTTTTGAAGTAGTTCACTAAAACCAGAAATAGTGCTTAGTGGAGTTCTTAAATCATGACTAACCATAGAAATTAACTGTTCTCTACTTTTTAAAAGAGATTTTGTTGTACTGTTCGCTTTTTCTAATTGTATACGGTAGCGCTGGGTTTTCCAGAAATCACTTAGAATAATAATAGAAAAAATGATAATGATAATAAAACTAATACCTGCTGCTAATAGAATAATTTTTCTACTTTGGTTTAACGTTTCTTCTCGTTGTTTGTCCATATTGCTAGTATAGAAAAGGATATCTTTTTCAAGATTTTCTAACAATTCTTGTAATTTTCTAGAAATGGTTAAATCATTATTTATAAGCTCGTTTTGTTTTTTTCTAAGAGAAAAACGTTGGCTGTTGTTTTTACTCTGAGCCTCTTTTAGCATTTTTCTAGAAATAGAAACTAAAGAGTCTATTTGTTTTTGTTCAATATTATTGATAGAATCTTTTGGTACATATTGGTTTAATGCTAGTGCAAAATTTTCTAATTTAGAACCCGTTCCATTATCAAAATATAAAGGGTTTTTGATAAAATCATTTATTGTAATTTTTAAAAGAAGAGAATCTATAGAGCCTAATTTATTTATAGCTTCATTAATAGGTTTATTAGAGTCGTAGTTGGTGTTTAAATTTTTTAAATCGATAATATTCTTTAGTTTTTTATCAATAATTAATTTAATACTATCCAAAATAAATTCTTGAGAATTGTTGGCAACAATAAGACTTAACGAATCTATTTTTGATACTAATTTTTTATTTTCTTCTAGATATTCATTAAATTTTGAAGGAGAATTTAATTGCAACGCAGCTCTGGCAATACTTTCATTTTTGTATATGTGGGCTATTAAGGTTCCTGTTTTAACAATTACGTTTCTATCCGAGATATCTTGCTTTTGGAATTGTGTAAATGTTTTTAATTCAGAAAGCACTAAAAAACCAGCAACAGTAGCTAAAAGGCCCAATATTATGTAGCCTATTATAACTTTAAAAGTAATTTTCTTTTTTAATGATTGCATAAATGAGTAGGTAATCGTGTTTTCTGTATGTCTTAGTTTAATAAAAGTAAAAAATATAAAACTGATACCATTTTTAAGTTAAAATATAAATACTTTGTTTATCTATTCTGATTGAAAAAACCAGTTCCAATGCCAATTACACGTTCATAAAAACTACCAAAAGGTTTGTAGTATACAATTACAGTATATTCGTTTTCGGTTTCGTAATGTGAACCTAGAATATCATTTGTATTTACTTTTCCGTCAGCATTTAAAGTTGCAAAAGTATAATTATAAAAACCTTGCTTTAATAGAATACTGCCTGTATAGTATTTCTCTTCAGGATGATACTGCATTCTATTTTCTTCGGTAATATTAAAATCATTAAAAGCACCGTAAACATAAAGGTCTTTATTTGCAATGGGTTCATCGGCCAAAATAGAAAAGTGCATCATTGCATAATCAGCTTCCGTTCTAGAATCATCTGCTTCAATAGTTCTAACAACAAATTGTCCGTTAATGTCTGGATTGTATTTGTATTCACTAAATTCATTATACGTATAAGGATATAAATAATGATGAAAAACATCTTCTTTAATTACTTTAACTACATTTAAGCTATTATTTCGGATAATTTTATTGTCGAAGTAGAGGAACTCATTTCCTCCCCAAAAATTTGTTTTGTTGGTATAAGTGTATAATAATTGATTTGGTTTAAAGAATGTAGGCTGTAAGTCTGTTATTTTTTCGTTCCAATTATTATTTTTTAGGATTACAACATTTATTTCTTGACTAGGATTGTTGATTGTAATATTTGGGTGATTTATAGAAAACTGTACCGTTTGTTGTGTATTTAATGTTTTTGTATTTCTGCTTCTTTCTACAGATACACCAACGGTTGTTGCATTTTCGTACAAAACAAAACGCCTTGTAAATACAAGTTCATCATAATTATTTAAAACAGATAAAAGGTAGTTTCCGCTTTTGGTGATTACTGTGTTCACATTCGGTATTTCTACAGAATGATGAGAGTAGCTTTGTAGGGTGTTAAAGGAATTAGTTACCTCTATAATTGTATTTTGGTCAAAGCCATTAATGTATTGGCTAGATGACATTCTGCTAGGTTTCCAATCATGCGTCATGTGTTCTATTTTGTATTGATAATCTTTGCTATCTGCATCTAAATCATCAAACGAAAGTTCTAAAACAGTACCTAAAGGAACAATGGCAGAAAAGTTGTTTTCTTGCAACGGTCTTAACTGAATAGATTTTATATTTTGCGAAAAAGAATTTAAGCAAAATGGGATAAAGATAATAATTAAAAGCTTTTTATACATATTACAAAAATAGTGTTCATTTATTTTAATTATCAACATTTAAGCCAAAAATTATACTTACAACGTTTTCATTTAACAGTTCTATTTAGAATTATTATAAATAAGGACATTTGCTTAAGATAAAAGTTAAAATGTTTCATTCATACATAGCAAAAAGCCTAAATTTGCTTGATTTTTTAAGATAACTAACAATTCCAATTTACTATGTCAAAAGACATTCGTATTAAAAAAGGCTTAGATATTAAGCTTGTTGGCGCTGCAGATAAAACTACTAAAGAGGTTTCTTTAAGTAGCATTTATGCAGTTAAGCCAGAAGACTTTCACGGAATTACACCTAAACTTGTTGCTAAAGAAGGAGCAGAAGTAAAAGCAGGAGAAGTACTTTTTTATTCAAAAAGTGACGAACGCATTTTATTTCCAAGTCCTGTTTCTGGTAAGGTAGAAGAGGTAATACGTGGAGCAAGAAGAAAAGTATTAGCAGTTAAAATATCTGCAGACTCAACACAAGAGTATAAAGATTTCGGTACTAAAGATGCGGCTAAAATGTCTGCAGAAGAGGTGAAGAATCATCTATTTGCTTCTGGTTGTTGGCCATTTGTAAAACAACGTCCGTATGACGTGGTTGCAAATCCAAATCAAGCCCCAAAAGCAATTTTTGTGTCAGCGTATGCAAGTGCACCTTTAGCAGCAGATTTAGATTTTACTTTAGCAGGTAAAGAAGCCGAATTGCAAGCAGCAATTACAGCGGTTTCTAAACTTACGGAAGGTAAAGTACATGTTTCTGTAGGAGCAAATTCTAATTCGCCTTTATCTAAAATAAAAGGAGTAGAGTTGCATAAAGTTTCTGGTCCACATCCTTCTGGTAATGTGAGTACTCAAATTGCAAACATAGATCCTATTAATAAAGGAGAAGTTGTTTGGGTAATTACACCACAAGATTTAGTTGTTATTGGAGAATTACTTTTAACAGGTAAGTTTAATGCAACTAGAACAATTGCTTTAACAGGTTCTAAATTTAGCAAACCTCAATATGTAACTGCAATTGCAGGAGCAACTATTGCAGATATTACCGCTAAAAATTTAGTAAATGATAATACAAGAATTATTAGTGGAAACGTACTTTCTGGAAAGCAAGTAAAAGAAACTGAATTCTTAGGGTATTATGATAACCAAATTACAGCGATCCCGGAAGGAGATGATTATGAATTATTTGGTTGGAATAAACCAGTTTTTAATAAGATATCTGCCTCTAGAGCGTTAACTTTCTCTTGGTTAACACCAAAGAAAAAATACGATTTAAATACAAACACAAACGGAGAGCATAGAGCATTTGTTGTAACAGGATCTTACGAAAATGTTTTTCCTTTAGATATTTATCCAATGCAGTTGTTAAAAGCATGTATGTATAAAGATTTAGATGAAATGGAAGCTTTAGGAGGTTACGAAGTAGCTCCAGAAGATTTTGCACTAACAGAATTTATTTGTGTATCTAAACAACCTCACCAGAAAATAATACGTGAAGGTTTAGATTTAATGAGAGAAGAATTAGGATAAGATTATGGGCTTAAAACAAAATTTACATAATTTAAAAGAGAAATATAAAGGAACTAAAATGGCTCCTGCATTTAATGCAATCCATACCTTTTTATATTTACCAAATGATGTTACTCACGGAGGAACACATATAAAAGCAGCAGACGATTTAAAGCGTACCATGAACACGGTAATTATGGCTTTAGTTCCTTGTTTGATTTTTGGAATGTTTAATGCAGGTTTTCAACATTACGCAGCTATAGATGGTTCTTTAAGAGCAGATGTATTAGCTAACTTTTTTACGTTGGATAACCTTTGGATTGGAATCATAAAAGTATTACCATTAGTAATCGTTTCTTACGGAATTGGTCTTGGAGTAGAATTTATTTTTGCTATTATAAAAGGTCATGAAGTAGAAGAAGGATACTTAGTAACAGGTATGTTAGTACCATTAATTGTACCAGTTGATACGCCGTTATGGATGTTAGCTGTTGCAGTCGTTTTTGGTGTTGTAATTGGTAAAGAAGTTTTTGGTGGTACAGGAATGAACATCTTAAACCCTGCTTTAACCATTAGAGCTTTCTTGTTTTTTGCATATCCAACTTGGATGTCTGGAGATAAAGTTTGGGTACATGATGCTGTAAATAGAGCAGGAACTGCAGATGCAATTTCTGGTGAAACTATTTTAGGAAGTTATGCTCAAAATAGTGAAGTAATTTATTCTAATTTTGATAAGTTCATGGGATTCATTCCTGGCTCTGTTGGAGAAACATCTACATTATTAATCCTTTTAGGAGCAGCTTTCTTAATCTTTACTAAGATTGGAAGTTGGAGAATAATTGTTTCTACATTTTTAGGAGCAGCAGTTATGGGATTAATTTTTAATCAAATAGTAGCAGCAGATATTATTACAGAATCTAGTTCGTTTTACGGATTAATGAATACTGTTTGGTGGGAACACTTAATGATTGGTGGTTTAGCATTTGGAGCTGTTTATATGGCTACAGATCCTGTAACGGCATCACAAACAAATAAAGGGAAATGGATTTACGGTTTCTTAATTGGTTTTATGTCAATTATGATTCGTGTATTTAACCCAGCATATCCAGAAGGAGTATTCTTAGCAATCTTATTAATGAATGTTTTTGCTCCAACAATAGACCATTATGTGGTACAAGGAAATGTAAAGAAAAGATTAAAACGTACTAAAGTTAAAACTGCCTAATTATGAGTAAGAGAACAGATAGTAATTCATATACAATGATTTTTGCCGTAGCAATGGTATTAGTTGTTGGTACTATGTTAGCTTTTACGGCTTCGTCTTTAAGACCAACCATAACAGCGAATCAACGTATAGAAAAACAGCAAAATATCTTGTACGCTATGGGCGTAAATGATAATGATGAAACAAGTGCAAACTTTGTTTCTACAGAAATTGCTCAAGAAGAATTTAAAAAATATATTAAAAAGCAAATAGTTATTCAAGGTGATAAAGTTACTGAGGATGAAAAAGCTTTTTTAATTGATATTAAAAAAGAACAAACAAGCGCAAAAGAAGGAAACGAACGTCGCTTACCTTTGTTTATTGGTGAGAAAAATGGGGAGACTTTTTATATTGCGCCAATTAGAGGAAAAGGACTTTGGGATGCAATTTGGGCTTATGTTTCTATAGATAAGAACATGGTTATACAAGGTGCTTATTTTGATCATAAAGGAGAAACGGCTGGTTTAGGAGCAAACATAAAACAACGTTTTTTTATGGATGATTTTATTGGAGAACACTTATTTTCTAGCAATGGAGACTTTAAAGGAGTTGCTGTAGCGAAAGGAAATAATGATCCAATGAATGAAGACAAAACGGATAATGAAGTAGATGCCATCGCTGGAGCAACAATTACAGGTAACGGAGTGTCTGCAATGATTAAAGATGAGTTAAAGCTTTACATTCCTTATTTTAAAACTTTAAAAAAATAGTTTATGGGACTTTTATCAAAAAAAGACGCAGCATTAATTACAGATCCTTTATTAGATGATAACCCTATTACTATACAAGTATTAGGTATTTGTTCTGCTTTAGCTATTACGGCAGAATTAAAAGCATCTTTAATTATGGCGTTTTCAGTAATGGCAGTATTGGCTGTAGGAAACGTAGTTATTTCATTAATGCGTAACATTATACCATCTAAAATTAGAATTATTGTACAACTAGTTGTAGTTGCTGCTTTAGTAATTGTTGTAGATTTAGTTTTAAAAGCTTTTGCTTATGAACTAAGTAAAACACTTTCTGTTTTTGTTGGTTTAATTATTACAAACTGTATTATTATGGGACGTTTTGAAGCTTTTGCTTTAGCAAACGGACCGTGGAAATCTTTCTTAGATGGAATTGGTAATGCTGCAGGTTATGGTTTAATTTTAGTTATTGTAGGTTTCTTTAGAGAATTATTAGGTTCTGGTACTTTATTAGGATTTAAAGTTTTAGGAGATCCTATTACTAAAACAGGTTTGTATGCATTTGGTTATGAAAATAATGGATTTATGATTATGCCTCCAATGGCATTAATTGTAGTTGGTATTATTATTTGGATACAGCGTAGTAAAAACAAATCATTAATAGAAGAGAATTAAAAAGTAGGCAGTAAAAACAGTATTCAGTTGGCAGTAAATGCTGATTCTGAAAACTGCAAACTGCAAACTGAAAACTAAAAATATGGAACATATAGAATTATTTTTCAAATCGATATTTATAGATAACATGGTATTTTCAGTATTCTTAGGAATGTGTTCTTACCTTGCAGTATCTAAAAAAGTAACTACTGCCGTTGGTTTAGGAGCTGCTGTAATTTTTGTATTAGCAGTTACTGTACCATTAAACTGGTTATTAGATCAATATATCTTACAACCAGGTGCATTAAAATGGTTGGGTGCAGAGTATGCAGAATACGACTTAAGTTTCTTATCATTCATCATGTTTATTGCAACCATTGCAACCATGGTACAGTTGGTAGAAATCATTGTTGAAAAATTCTCACCTTCATTATACAACTCTTTAGGTATTTTCTTACCGTTAATTGCAGTAAACTGTGCTATCTTAGGTGGAAGTTTATTTATGCAATCTCGTGAGATTCCTACCTTAGGTTTAGCTTTAACCTACGGAGTTGGTTCTGGAATTGGATGGTTTTTAGCAATTGTAGCAATTGCTGCAATTCGTGAAAAAATTAGATACTCTAACGTTCCACCTGCATTAAGAGGTTTAGGAATTACGTTTATCATTACAGGATTAATGGCTATTGGGTTTATGAGTTTTGGAGGAATGTTAACAGGTGGTGACGATAAAGAAGAAGAAAAACCAGCTACAGAAGCTAGCATTAAGAAAGAAGAAGTAAAATCAGCTAAAGAAATTGTAGCTGTAAACACAAATACAAACCAAGAGTAGATATGATATTAGCAGCAGGTACAACAGGAACCATTATTGCAACAGTAGCAGCTTTTTTAGTATTAACACTGGTATTGGTAGCATTATTATTATTTGTAAAACAAAAACTATCGCCATCTGGTCCGGTAACAATCACTATTAATGGTGAGCGTAAAATTGAAGTAGGTTCTGGTAGTTCACTTTTAACAACTTTAGGAAACGAAAAAATATTTTTACCATCTGCATGTGGAGGTGGGGGATCTTGCGTTCAATGTGAGTGTCACGTAAATTCTGGTGGAGGTGAAGCTTTACCAACAGAAACACCTCACTTTACCCGTAAAGAATTAAAACATGGTATTCGTTTAGCTTGTCAGGTAAAAGTAAAACAAGACATGGATATTTCTATTCCAGAAGAAATCTTCGGGATTAAGAAATTTGATGCTGTTGTTGTTAGAAATTACAACGTAGCTACTTTTATTAAGGAGTTTGTTGTTGAAATTCCAGAAGATATGGGGTATAAAGCAGGTGGATATATTCAAATTGAAATTCCAGCTTGTGAAATAAACTATGCTGATATGGATATTACAGCACATCCAGAAGAGCATGATACTCCAGATAAATTCGAAGCAGAGTGGGATAAGTTTAAACTTAGACCATTAGTAATGAAAAATACAGAAACTATAGAAAGAGCATATTCTATGGCTTCTTACCCAGCAGAGGGAAGAGAAATTATGTTAAATGTACGTATTGCAACACCTCCTTTTGATAGAGCTAAAGGTGGCTGGATGGATGTAAATCCAGGTATTGCATCTTCATATATTTTTAACCTTAAAAAAGGTGATAAATGTGTTATTTCTGGACCTTATGGAGAATTCTTTATTAATGAATCTGATGCAGAAATGTTATATGTAGGTGGTGGAGCAGGTATGGCACCAATGCGTTCTCACTTATATCACTTATTCAGAACATTAAAGACTGGTAGAAAAGTTACTTATTGGTATGGAGGTCGTTCTAAAGCAGAATTATTCTATATCGAACACTTTAGAGCATTGGAAAAAGATTTTCCAAACTTTAAATTCTATATTGCTTTGTCTGATCCAACAGAGGCAGATAACTGGAAAAAGAAAACAGATATTAATGATGAGTCTGGAGACGGTTTTGTAGGTTTTATTCACAACTGTGTTATTGAAAACTACTTAAATCACCATGAAGCTCCTGAAGATTTAGAATTGTATTTCTGTGGGCCACCTTTAATGAACAATGCTGTTCAGAAAATGGGAGAAGATTTTGGTCTTGCAGATGAGAATATTCGTTTTGATGACTTTGGAGGATAGACTTCAATCAATTATAATATTAAAAACCGATTCAGAAATGAATCGGTTTTTTTTTATATTTAATGTTATATTCTAAATAATATAGATCATTACTTTAAGTTTTACTCTTTAATTTTAATATCAACATTTCCGTCCCCATCAGTTTTTACACTTCCTTGTGGAGTTTCAATATTCACATTATTTTCTGTTTTTACTTCTGTCTTTTTTTCTTCTTTTTTATCTTCTCTACAAGCACTAAACGATAATGTTAAACATACAACTACAAATAATAATTTTTTCATTTTTTTGTTTTTTGAATTCATAGTAAGTTAAATATAATTTTTAATTATAGTCACTATATTTTAAGAAATAGTTATCTAATTTTATAATGTTTTGAATCATTTTAATTTTCATATTTCTTTTCAGGTATTTACTTTAATTGTTGGTCTTTGTTTTATGTCACTTTTGTTATCGTTGTAATTTGTATTTATAATCTTTAAAAATGATTAATTTTGTTTTTCAAATTTTTAAATGATTTATATATTTTATTCTTTAACTGTAATCATAGTTATTTTTTTTATGAGTGCCTTTTTCTTTCAAGAAAAATTTATTTTTTTGAATGGAGATCAATTAGATCAGAATCATCAATATCACTTTATACACAAGTTTGAAGAACTCTTTTTAAAAACTGATGGAGACAATGTAATTAATGCACTTCATTTTCAATTACAAAATCCAAAAGGAGTTGTTTTATTTTGCCATGGTAATAAAGGGAATCTAACAAAATGGGGCGATAGAGTTGCCCATTTTTTAGAATACAATTATGAAGTTTTGGTTTTTGATTATCGGAATTACGGAAAGAGTACAGGTGATTATAATGAAGGAGCGATGTATAATGATGGTTTAGTAGTTTACAATCACTTAAAAAAGAATTTTAAAGAAGAGAATATTGTGGTGTATGGTTTTTCTTTAGGTGGTACTTTTGCAACCAAAATAGCTTCTCTAAATAAGCCTAAGGAATTAATTTTAGAAGCACCTTTCTTTAACTTTAAAAAAGCTGCTGCTTACAAGTTTAAATTTGCTCCTACTTTTTTATTGAAGTATCATTTTAGAACTGATAAGGATGTTTCTAATGTAACATGTCTTATTACACTTTTTCATGGAAATAAAGACAATACCACTTCTTATATGCAATCTAAAAAGTTGTTAAAGCTGAATATAGGAACCAAAAATAGGTATGTAGAGATTGACGGAGGAACACATCATAATCTTAAAGAATTTGTGACTTATAAAGTGAGTCTAAAAGAAATTTTAGAGCGATAGTACTTCTTAAAACTTTTAAATCGTATTTTTGATAACTTCAAAGAATAAAAAAATGAGTAGTATTGATAAAATTTTAAAGAAGAAGAAATTCGTTAAAATAAAACTAAAGAAAATTGCAACGAATCACCTAGAATTAAAAGCAGCAATTAATGGTGTAAAAGGGCGATTTATATTAGACACAGGTGCTTCTAACTCATGTGTAGGATTAGATATGATAACTCATTTTAATTTGGATGCTCAAGAAAGTGAAACCAAAGCGGCTGGGGCAGGAGCGACAGATATGGAAACTTTACAGTCTGATAATAATTCTTTAAAAATAGGAGATTGGAAAACAAATAAATGCCACTTAGTGTTGTTCAATTTATCACATGTAAATACAGCTTTAACACAGCATAAAGCAAAAGAAGTACATGGTATTATAGGTGCAGATGTTTTACAAAAGGGAAAAGCATTTATAGATTATCATAAAAAAGTGTTGTACTTAAAGAAAACAAAGAAATAATTAATTTAAAAATAAAATACAATGAGTTTGCAAAAACAAGTAATGGATAAAATGAAAGAAGCAATGAAAGCAAAAGACACAGTTGCTTTACAGGCTTTAAGAGCTGTTAAATCGGCATTTTTATTAGCGAAAACAGAAACAGGTGTTCAAGCAGAAATTACAGAAGAGCAAGAAATTAAAATTATTCAGAAACAAGTTAAACAAAGAAAAGATAGTGCTGCTATTTTTATTGAACAAGGAAGGCAAGATTTGGCTGATCCGGAGTTAGCAGAATTAGCTGTTTTAGAGCAGTTTTTACCAGAAGCTTTATCAGAAGAAAAAGTAGAAGAAGTTGTTATTGCGGCTATTCAAAAACTTGGAGCATCTGGTATGAAAGATATGGGAAAAGTTATGGGAGTTGTTTCTAAAGAATTAGCAGGACAAGCAGATGGTAAAGTTATTTCTGTTCTTGTAAAAAAGAATTTAATGTAAATTAAGTTTTACTAGGCTGCGTAGTTCAACTGGATAGAATATCAGATTTCGGCTCTGAGGGTTGGGGGTTCGAATCCCTTCGCGGTCACAAAAAAAGACCATAGTAAAAGAAATAAAAATCTTTTACTATGGTCTTTTTTAATTTTAAGATACACCTCAATTTTTAGTATTGAGGTGTATTTTAAGTGTTATTCAATAACTACCTTTTTGTTTATTGTACCTTTATTGGTATTCATTTTTACAATATACACACCAGTTGGAATTTGTTTTTTGATCTCTAATTGGTGAGTGTCTTTTTGTTCTTTAATATTCCAAATACTTACTTTTTTACCTAGAATGTCAAACATCTCTACCTTATTAATTTCTACTTCATTGTTTTTAGAAATTACAATTTGGTGGTTTTCATTGTCTGCATAAATATTGGTGTATGCATCTAATATTTCATTTTCTATGTTTAAAGTACTACTTGGAGTAAAAGCAAGTACAAAACGATCTGTATATTTTCCTTTATCTAAAGTTAAAGTGATTTTATCACTTGTAAGATCATAAGAAGTTCCGGTAAGTTTATCTGTAATATAAATATCTCTAGTTACATTTTCAGTTTCATCTACCATTATATTCACTTGTCCAGAATAATCAACAATTACTTCTAAAGGAACTTCTAACTCGTTCGAGATTTCTTGAACCCCAGCAATTACATAATTTTTATCATCATTAGGGAATTTCCAATACATGTCTGTTTTACCAGTTTCATATGCTTCCGAGTCGTATCCTTTATTAAAAGCAAAAGAATTTGTTGCTTGGAAAGAGATTCCTATTTGATGGTGTAAGAATAAATTATCTTCATTGTAATATTCAAAACCTAATTTAATAAAAGGTAATGCATTAGAAGTAGTTTTAGACTTACTCGCTTGTTCACTTGTTTTAAAGAAAACAGATTCAGTACCTTCTGTTACATAAGCTCTTTGGCTGTTATTAAATTCTATTGTTCCGCCAAGATCTCCTTCAATAAAGAATCCTTGCCCGATTGCAATGTATGGAAGAGGTGTTGTATAATCAGTGGCACTGTCTACTCCAGAAGTTCCGCTGTTATCATTACTAGTATTTGCAGGTAAGTCTGCCGCAACACCACCACTTAGGTTTAATGTTGCATATCCACCAATATAACCACCAAATATATGTCCGTCAATACCTTGTCCTTCACCAATAGCACTTTCTTTATGTTCCCAGAAGTAAAGTGTTCCTGTAGTCTCATTTAAGTTGTCATTTATAAACTTTTTAGCATTCATAGCAGAAGGGAAAGGGTTACCTATTAGATAATCTTCTCCTGCACCTAAAGTATTATGGGTATTGAATTCACCATCATTAGGAGTACCAACAAATGTATAATTTTGTCCTAGTAATTTTCCAGGTCCTTTAAAAATAAATCCATCTCCGCTATTTATTTCACCGTCTTTATATTGGTGTGCCCAATTAGTTCTACCATTAGATTCTGGTGAATATGTGTATATCCAATAGTCTGCTAATGAAATGGCAAGTGTATTTGTTTCATCAAAAGAACCATCATACCCAGGAACAAAAGTAATATCTTTTGGGGTTGTTGGGTCTGTACCATCTTTTAATACATCTTCTATTGTGTAGATGTTGGTTCCTGAATTTACAGGAGAACTCATATAACCATATCTGTATAAACTTGGTATTTCTGAGTTTTGGTCTACTAATAGATTACCCATTGTACCTACAATTGTACTTGTAATTGTACTTGCACCTGTATGTGTTTGTACTAATTGTGCTAACGTACCTGCTAAACGAATATCTCCATCTAAAGTAATATCATTAGTAACTACTAACAATTGGTCTGTTACTGTTAATGTAGTACCTGTTTCTACTTTAAGTTTTCTTGCACTTAATCTATTACCAGTATGTTCAAAATCTTGATCAATTACTACAGAACGAGATCTATCTGGAAAACCATTCGTATATACATTACTACTAGCAGTTGAAGTTGTAATTTTAATTCTATGTAAACCTAACAGCGTATTCGCTTCTGTATCTGAATTTAATATTTCAGAAATTAATGGATCTTGTGGGTGTCTTTTAGTTCCTGAAATATTAGCTTCACCAATTGGTTGATAAGGTGTTATTGCATCATCAATAAATACTACCCACTCATCAGCGGTATAGTTTTTATTAGTTGTTAATGCCTCATCTATCCTTACAACAGATGTTTTATTTGCAATATTAGAAGCTACATCATATCTATTTGCCCAAGAGTTTATTCCGGTAGCAGTAGAAAGCGTAATAATATCATTAGCATCATTTAAATCTGTTAAAGGAGCATTTGTTTGTATGTTGCCAGTTCCTAGATTATTAATAGAGGTTGCAGCTCTATTGTTTATTAAAACAGATTTACCAACTTCTAATATTGTATTAACTACACCATCAGCATCTGGTTGTATCCCTGTTTGATCTCCTGCTTTATCTTTGTACAATTGTACTTTAATTGTATTTGCAGGAATATCTGTTCTACCTATGTTTGTAATTTCAATCCATTTTTCTATACCAAAATGATATACTTGGGTAATCATTGCGTTTGCTTCAAGAACTTCAGGAATAGAAGTCAAATACAAGGTAGCTTGATCACTAGCAGTTGTTGTTCCGTTATCATTAATTATGTACGTAACAGGAACTGTTCCTACAAAATTAGATAATGGTTCAAAAGTATAAGATCCATCAGCGTTTAATGTTAAATCCCCAACATTTGGAATCGTTGTTTTTGTTCCAATTGTAATAGACGTTCCATTTGCAGTTGCATCCGTAACCGTTTGATCATTATTTTCTGGGTCAAAGTCATTTGCAACAACATTACCATTCATTGTAGTTCCTTGGGGAGCAGAATTAGCATCATCATTGGCAAAGGTATTGTTACCATAATTAGGAATCACATTTAAGCTAAGGGTAGCAGTATCGGTACCACCATTACCATCAGAAATGGTGTATGTAATATCATTTACTGTCCCTGTAAATCCATCCACAGGAATAAATTCATAAGTTCCAGTGCTGGTTAAGTTAAGAGTACCTGCATTTGCAATAGCATTTCCATATTCATCAACCCCAGCAACTGTTGTTGCTGTTCCAATAATTACATCAGCAGAAGATACGGTTAAAGCATCTCCATCAGGATCACTATCATTAGAAATTACATTAGAATTTATATTTGTGTTTAACTCTGTTGTATTTACATCATTTTGCGCCGTTGGCGGATTACTATTCGGTTGAACGTTTGGCAATACTTCAATTGATAAAGAAGCGGTGTCTGTAGCTCCATCATCACCAGTTCCTGTGTAAGTAACAGGATCAATAGTTCCTGTAAATCCTGCAGCAGGTACAAAAGTGTAGTTTCCGTCAGATTTTATAGTAATGGTACCTGCATTTGCAACAGCATTTCCATTTTTATCAACACCAGGTACATTTGTAATAGTTACACTACCAGGAGTTCCACTTGCTTCTGGAGGAACTGTATAATCAGTGGTACCTATTTTTACTTTTGTTACACTTGCTATATTTTCATCATTGGTTAACAAGTCTCCGTTAATAGGAGTGTCTTGTGGTGTTTGATTGATATCGTTATAAGGAGCTATATAACATGCAGGACTTTGAATATCTGCATTTTGAGAAGTACCTATAGTTTGTGTTATTCCACCTGGAATTCCGTAAGTATCACTTTCTTTATCTGTATCTACAGCAGCAGTAAGCATTCCAAAAGTTGGGCTGCTTGGATCTGTATCAATATCTGTATGACTATAAGTTCCGCTTCCTTCTAAAGCATCCGGACAACCATCGTTGTCTGAGTCTGAGTCTAAAGAATTAGCGATCCCATCGCCATCACTATCACAATTAGAAGATAAAGTGTTAAAAGGGATTGGAATTCTTGATGGTGAAGTAGTGTTTGAGTATTCGACATTCAAAGAATGTGCTCCTGTCCTTTCAAAAAATAGAATTTCGATGGTGTGAGCACCTTTATTTAGTGCAAAGGGATTTCCTGTGATTGGACCATTTGCACTATGCAGACCATCATAAGCTACA